>NZ_JAQYWT010000326.1:0-69075 GCF_036322545.1 Streptomyces sp. SP18BB07 | reverse complement strand
GGGGGGGGGGGGGGGCCGGTCGCGCAGTTCCCCGCGCCCCTTGAAAGCCCCGGGGGCGACCCATGCCGGTAAGGGGCGCGGGGAACTGCGCGAGAAGCCCCACGGACCCGCACCCGCCGACGAACCCCGCACCCCCGCCCCATCAGGCGCCCCACTGACCGATCGTCACCTAGTCGTACGACACGCCCAGTCACGACCGACGCACGGTTCTTGTGGGGCCCTGAACCCCCGCGTACCGTCTGTGGCCGCACATCGGACGTGGGACGTCCGATGTCCCACCACCCCCAGACGGATGAAGGGCTGGCCGCACCGTGCCGTCGATTCTTCGCGCACGTCTCAGATCCCCCCGCAGATCTCCCCTCAGCTCATCCCTCACCGCCCTGCTCACCACCACCGCCCTCCTCACCCTCGCCCACCCCGCCGGGGCCGAGCCCCGTTCGGCTCCCGCCGCCGAGTTCGAGCAACAGGTCCTCTTCAAGGCCTCCCAGGACCCCGGCTACGCCTGCTTCCGCATCCCGGCGGTCGTCCGGACGACCGCCGGAACCCTGCTCGCCTTCGCCGAGGGCCGCGTCCTGAACTGCGGTGACGCGGCGGACATCGACCTCGTCGTCAAGCGCTCCACGGACGGCGGCCGCACCTGGGGCCCGCTGCGGGTGGTCAACGAGGGCCGGGGCGACACCCACGGCAACCCCGCCCCCGTCGTCGACCACAGAACCGGCCGGATCCTGCTGGCGGAGACGTACAACACGGGCCGCCTGGACAGCGCCGGCTGCGACGTCCCCTGCGACCGCACACCGCATCTGCAGTACAGCGACGACGACGGGCTGACCTGGTCCGAGCCGCGCGGCCTGAGCGAACAGATCCGCCCGGCCGGCTGGAACTCCTGGTACGCCACCGGCCCCGTGCACGGCGTCCAGCTCACCCGGGGCCGCCACGCGGGCCGGCTCGTGTTCGGCGTCAACGCCGAGAGCTGGGCGGACGGCCGGGTCACCGCCAACCACGCGGCGCTTGTGACCAGCGACGACGGCGGGGAGAACTGGCGGCTCGGCGCCACGGACACCTGGCCGATCGCGGCCGACGGCACCTTCCGCCAGAAGCCGTCGGAGGTGACGCTCGCCGAGCGCGCGGACGGTTCGCTGCTGGTCAGCGGCCGCGAGCAGGACGGCATGGACCTGGGCCACCGCAGCCAGACGGTCAGCCGGGACGGCGGCACCACCTTCGCCGCGCCCTTCCGCGCGCTCCCGGACCTCTACACGCCCCAGGTGCAGGGTTCCCTGCTGCGCCTCGGCGACCGCATGCTGCTGGCCGGACCGGCCGATCCCGACCGCCGCCGCACGATGGCGATCCGCTCCTCGTACGACGGCGGACGCACCTGGGAGAGCGTGGACCGGGGCACGGTCGTCACCACGGACTGGTCCGGCTACTCGGACCTGGTCCGGATCGACGGCGGCCGGGCCGGCAACGACGTGGTGGGGCTGCTGTACGAGGGCGGCGCGGTCGACGCCCGGGACGAGATCCGCTTCGCCCGGTTCACGGAGGACTGGCTGAAGCCGCGCCGCGGCCCGGACCCGACGACGCCCGACAGGGCGCCCGGCGGCCGGCCGGCGGCCGTGCTCGGTGGCGCCCGGCCCACGGACGGCGTGGCCGGCGGCGCGCTCGAGTTCGACGGCGCCGACGACGCCGTACGGCTGCCGTACCGGTCCCGACTCCCGCTCGGGAACCGGGACTTCACCGCCTCGCTCTGGTTCCGCTACTCGGCGACCGCCGGGGAGCAGCCGCTGCTGTGGATGGGCGGGGTCGGCACCACGCAGCCCCAGGTGTGGCTGCGCGGGGAGCCGGCGTCCGGGCGGCTGACGGGGCTGATCACCGTGCGGGACGGGGCCTCGCCGCCCCGGACCGCCTCCGTGCGGTCCACCCACGCGTACAACGACGGGGAGTGGCACCGGCTCGTGCTGCGGCGAGGTGGGGGGCAGCTCACCCTCTTCGTCGACGGCACCGCGTTCAGTACCGCCGACGTGTCCGGATCGGTCAGCCGGAACTCGCCGTTCGGGGTGCACATCGGCCAACGGGTCGACAGCCGGGCCCACTTCACGGGCGCGATCGACGACGTACGGGTGTACGACCGGGCGTTGAGCGACGCGGAAGTGGCCGGGCCCGTCCCGCAGGACGCCGCGGTGCGGGGCGAGATCCTGCGACTGCCCATGGACCGGGTGGACGCGGGCAACTAACGTCCCTTCCGTGCCCGACGACGCGCGCGTGCGACAGCGGACGGGGGCCGGACCGGTCCTGATCCTGGCCCTGGTCCTGGCCCTCGCCGCCGTACTGCTCACCGCCCTCCCGGACGACGACCGGGAGGGCGGCGTCGCCTGCACCGCGCGTACGGTGCGGGACTGGGACCCGGATGCCGCCCTGACCGGCGAGTTCGCCCGGTACGGCGACGACGCGACCCGTACCGACGACTGGACGGGCGGCGACGGCACGCACTCGGTGCGGCTCCCGGACGGCCGGGTGCTGTGGCTGTTCTCGGACACCTATCTCGGTCAGGTGTTCCCGCCGCCCAACCCCGCTGGCGAATCGGTCACCTGGCGGGACGTCTCGACCCCCCTGGTGCGCAACTCGGCCGTGGTGATGTCCCCTTCGGGCCGTCTCGAAGCGACGCTCCCGGCGCCCGTGTTCCCGGACCCGGGCCCGCAGCGGTGGCGCTGGCCGGTGGCCGCCCGGGTCGAGCCCCGCTCCCCCGGCTCGGCCGAGAAGGTCGTACGGGTGCTGCTGTGGACCCGTACGGCGGGCCGGTCGCCGTGGATCTACGGGGTGCCCACCGCGACCGAGGTCGCCACCCTGTCGCTGCCCGGTCTGCGGCTGGAGGGGATCACGACGGTGCTGGACCAGGGGGCGGTCGCCGATCCGGCGCGGCGGGTGCTCTTCGGGACGACGGCCGTGGACGCGGGCGACTGGACGTACGTCTTCGGCGGCACCGACGCCCAGGCCGCCTCCCGGCCGACCTCCCACGCCTATGTGGCGCGGGTGCCGCGCGGCAGGCTCGGGGAGCCGGGGGCGTGGGAGTACTGGGACGGTTCGCGGTGGGCGGTGCGGGGGCGTCCGGGGGCGGTGCTCGGGAACGGGGACGACAAGGGGGTGGGCAGTGCCTTCACGGTCGTCCGGGACGGGCGGACCTATGTGCTGCTCACCATGGCGGCCGGGACGGCGGGGCTGACGACCGTGACCGCGTACTGGGCGTGCTCCCCCACCGGGCCCTGGCACGGGCCCACCAAGGGGTTCAGTCCCCCGCTGCCGAAGAGCGGTGTCGCGGCGTACAACCCGCAGGCGCACCGGGCGGTCGGCGACAACGGGCGGCTGGTGCTCAGCTACGACGTCAACTGGCTGGACGCCGACGCGGCGGCGGCGCAGCTGAACATCACGCGGAACGTGTCCCTGTACCGACCGAGGTTCGTATCGCTTCGTCTCGCTGCTCCGTGACCTCCTGCTCCTCCACCGGGTCGTGGGCGCGGCGCTTGGCGATGACCGCGCAGACCATGAGCTGCATCTGGTGGAAGAGCATCAGCGGCAGGACGGCGAGGGAGGCCTCCGGGCCGAACAGGACGCTCGCCATGGGCAGTCCGGAGGCGAGGGACTTCTTGGAGCCGGCGAACTGGATGGCGATCCGGTCCGCGCGGTCGAAGCGCAGGGCCTTGGCGCCGTACCAGGTGAGCAGCAGCATCACCGCCAGCAGGACCGCCTCGACGGCGAGGAGCCCGGCGAGGCGCAGCGGGCTGACCTGGCTCCAGATCCCGCGCACCATGCCCTCGCTGAAGGCGACGTAGACGACGAGGAGGATGGAGCCCCGGTCGACGAGGCCGAGGATCCGTTTGTGCCGGGTGACGAAGCCGCCGATCCAGCGGCGGGCGAGCTGTCCCGCGACGAACGGCACCAGCAGCTGGAGCACGATCTTCAGCAGTGAGTCCGCTGAGAAGCCTCCCGCGCTGCCGCCCAGCAGGCTCGCCGCGAGGAGCGGGGTGATGACGATGCCCGCGAGGGAGGAGAAGGAACCCGCGCAGATCGCGGCGGGCACGTTGCCCCGGGCCATCGAGGTGAAGGCGATCGAGGACTGGATGGTCGACGGGACGAGGGTGAGGAAGAGCAGCCCGGTGTAGAGGGAGGGGCTCAGGAACACCGGTTCGAGGCCGCGGGCCGCCAGGCCCAGCACGGGGAAGATGACGAACGTGCAGGCCAGGACAGTGAGGTGGAGCCGCCAGTGCTTGAGGCCGTCGAGGGCCTCGCGGGTGGAGAGCCGGGCGCCGTAGAGGAAGAAGAGGAAGGCGATCGCGACCGTGGACGCCCCGGAGGCGACCTCGGCGGCCCCACCCCGCGCCGGGAGGAGCGCCGCGACGCCCACCGTCCCCAGCAACAGCAGGATGTACGGGTCGATCGGCATCCAACTCGGCCGCTTCAGGCGTTTCACGGTGCTCCACGTGCTGTCGATGCGGGTGTGTCGGGGGCCGGAAGGGCCCCCTCCATCGTCCCCTCCCAGCCCTTGATCGGGAATCCTTCATACCGCTCTGACTGCCATCGCGTTCCACGATAAGCGGGTAGGGTGGCGAGCGTGTACGACCCCTCCCAGCTGCGCACCTTCCTCGCCGTGGCCCAGACGCTGAGCTTCACCCAGGCCGCCCGGCGGCTGGGGCTGCGGCAGTCCACGGTCAGCCAGCATGTGCGCCGGCTGGAGGACGCGGCCGGGCGGCAGCTGTTCTCCCGGGACACGCACTCGGTGGAGCTGACGGAGGACGGCGAGGCGATGCTCGGCTTCGCCCGGCGGCTGCTGGAGGTGCACGAGCAGGCGACGGCGTTCTTCACCGGGACGCGGCTGCGCGGACGGCTGCGGTTCGGCGCCTCGGAGGACTTCGTGCTGACCCGGCTCCCGGAGATCCTGGAGGCCTTCCGGCACGACCATCCCGAGGTGGACCTGGAGCTCACCGTCGAGCTGTCGGGCACGCTGCACGAGCGGCTCACGGCGGGCAAGCTCGACCTGGTGCTGGCCAAGCGCCGCCCGGAGGACCCCCGCGGCGAACCCGTCTGGACGGACCGCCTGGTGTGGATCGGCGCGGAGCGGCTCCGCCTCGACGCCGACCGCCCCGTCCCGCTGATCGTCTACCCGCCGCCGGGCATCACCCGCGCCCTGGCCCTGGAGGCGCTGGAGCGCGAGGGCCGTGCCTGGCGGATCGCCTGCACCAGCGGCAGCCTCAACGGCCTCATCGCCGCCGCCCGCGCGGGCCTCGGCGTGATGGCGCACTCCCGTCGCCTGGTGCCGCCCGGTCTGGTCCGCGTCCCGGAGCGGGCCGGCCTGCCGGAACTCGGCGAGGTCGACTTCGTCCTCGTCCACGGCCGGCGCCCCGGAGCGGCGACGAGCGCGGCGGACGCCCTCGCGGCGGCCATCCTCTCCGGCGGCGACCGGCTCCACGGCCGCGCGCGGACCTGAACGGACCTGAACGGACCTGAATGGACGGGAGCGGACCTGAATGGACGGGAGCGGACCTGAGCGGTGCTCGCGTTTCCCCAGGCCAGACCGTGTTCCCGGGGACGCGCACCGTGACCGGAGCGTGCGGGTTCGGTGGAGATTACGGTCCCGAAACTTACTGACGCGTCAGGAATTGTGCCGGAGACCTCCCCATCTGCGGGTGTTTTCCGGCACCGCCCCTCGCCGCGCCTCCCAATGCGCCCCCTCCACAACCCTCCCGCCCGTTCCCCCGGTGAGGTAGCTTTCACGCGCTGTGCGGAGCGCCACGAGGAGCGGGTTTGCGCGAGTTCACCAACCCCCCGTTGGCGTCGGCGCCGCCGGTGGGCGGTCTGGCCGACGTCGTCTTCGAGTACGCCCAGGAGGACCCGACGTACATCGCGCTCGGCCGCAAGGACGAGCGCGGCGAGTGGCGCGACGTGACCTCGGCCGAGTTCCGCGACGAGGTCCTCGCACTGGCGAAGGGCCTGCTGGCGCAGGGCATCCGCTTCGGCGACCGGGTCGCCATCATGTGCCGTACGCGCTACGAGTGGACCCTCTTCGACTACGCGCTGTGGACCGTCGGCGCCCAGGTCGTCCCCGTCTACCCGACCTCCTCCGCCGAGCAGGTCTTCTGGATGCTGTACGACTCCCAGTGCACGGCGGCCATGGTCGAGCACGAGGACCACGCGATGACCATCGCCACGGTCATCGACCGGCTCCCGCAGCTGCGCAGGCTCTGGCAGCTGGACGTGGGCGCGGTGCAGGAGCTGTACGAGTCGGGGGCGCACCTCGACGACGAGGTGGTGCACCGGCACCGGCGCGCGGTGACCCCCGAGTCGATCGCGACGATCATCTACACGTCCGGCACGACGGGCCGCCCCAAGGGCTGTGTCATCTCGCACGCCAACTTCATGGTCGAGGCGGACACGGTCATCGAGCGCTGGGCGCCGCTGTTCAAGTCCCGCAAGGGCGACGAGGCGGCGACCCTGCTGTTCCTGCCGCTCGCGCATGTCTTCGGCCGGATGGTGCAGGTAGCGGGCATCCGGGGGAAGGTGAAGTTCGGCCATCAGCCGCAGCTCAACGCGGCCGTCCTGCTGCCCGACCTCGCCGCCTTCAGGCCGACGTTCTTCCTCGCCGTGCCGTACATCTTCGAGAAGGTCTTCAACGCGAGCCGGCGCAAGGCCGAACGCGAGGGCAAGGCCGGACCGTTCGAGAAGGCCGTCGAGGTCGCCGTGAAGTACGCGGACGCGATGGAGGCGCGGGCCTGGGGCATCGGACCGGGCCCGTCGGCGGGGCTGCGGATGCAGCACCAGTTCTTCGACAAGGTGGTCTACGGCAAGATCCGGGAGGCCATGGGCGGCCGGATCAAGTACGCGATGTCCGGCGGCTCGGCTATGGACCGCCGGCTCGGCCTGTTCTTCGCGGGCGCGGGCGTCCACATCTTCGAGGGGTACGGCCTGACGGAGTGCACGGCGGCCGCGACCGCCAACCCGCCGGAGCGCACCCGGTACGGCACCGTCGGCCAGGCCATCCCCGGCATGACGGTGCACATCGCGGACGACGGCGAGATCTGGCTGCGCGGCCCCAATGTCTTCCAGGGCTACCTCAACAACCAGAAGGCCACCGACGAGACCCTGCACGACGGCTGGCTCGCCACCGGGGACCTGGGCTCCCTCGACGAGGACGGCTATCTCACCATCACCGGGCGGAAGAAGGAGATCCTGGTGACCTCGGGCGGCAAGAGCGTCTCGCCCGCGATCCTGGAGGAGCGGGTGCGCGACCATCCGCTGGTGGCCCAGTGCATCGTCGTCGGCAACGACCGCCCGTACATCGCCGCCCTGGTCACCCTGGACGGGGAGGCCGTCGAGCACTGGCTGCAGATGCACCACAAGGCGAAGCTGTCGGCGGCCGAGCTGGTGCGCGACCCGGAGCTGGAGACCGAGGTGCGGCGGGCGGTGGTCGCCGCCAACACCCTGGTCTCGCAGGCCGAGTCGATCCGTACGTTCCGCATCCTCGCGCACCAGTTCACCGAGGAGCACGGTCTGTTGACGCCGTCGCTGAAGCTGAAGCGCAAGGCGATCGAGAAGGCGTACGCCACCGAGGTGGAGGCGCTGTACCGGGCGTGAACCCCCAAGGGTCCAGGCACGTCAGACCAGTTGGTAGCCCCGCATGTTCCGCAGCAGCAGATGGCAGTTCTGCAGGGAACCCGAAGTGTCGCCCAGCGAGCGGTAGATGCCCCACTTGGGGCGCAGCCGGTCCGCCAGGAAGGTGTCGACGCCGGTGCGCGAGACGTCGATGAGCGTGGTCGAGCCCTTCTTGAGGATCCAGCGCACCGAACCGGCCGAGCCGTTGCCGACCTTGACCTGGAAGTCGACGTCGACCCAGGAGTCGTGCAGCGGCGCCAGATCGGTGCGGCCGACGAGGATGTCGTCGATCGGCAGTTTCAACTCGATGGTCTGCGCCCCGTTCACCCGCCGCAGCGACTGCACGACGAGCGGCGAGGTGCCGGCGCCGGGCTGTTTCATCTGCATGATGTGCGTGAAGCTGGTGGTCGCCTGCAGCGAGGCCGGGATGTACATCTGGTAGGTGACCCGCCAGGTCTGGCCCTCGGTCCAGCGCAGAAAGCCGCTGCCGGTCCGCAGCCCGGTGACCTCGTGGCGCTGGCGGTCGGTGGAGGTGTCCCGGTCGACGGTGTGCATGTCGAACCGCCAGGTGTCGCCGGTGGCGCGGATGTGCGGCGCGGCCGCGGTGTGGGAGTCGGCGCGGTCGTCCTCCAGGGTCTCGAAGGCGCGCAGTCCGTCGGCGCTCGCCGAGGGGGACCACTTCAACTGCCAGGAGGCGGCGTGCGCGGTGGGGGCCGGCAGCCCGACGGCGGCCGCCGCGGCACCGCCGAGCGCGGCGCCCAGAACGTTCCTTCGTGTGGGGGTCATGAGCCATCCATTCACGTACGTGATTGATATTCACCGACGTGCGTCGCGGCAAGGGACAGACTCCACGCGTGACCGTGTCCGGTCAATGGTCCAGACCGATACGCTGGAACCGCCGGATCCATTTCCGGCCATTCTGCGATTCGGCGTGCGAGCGTGCCGCTCAGGAATGCATCACGCGCCGTGATCGTTGACGATGGGAAGTACCACCCGACGACTTAAAGGATCGAGAGCTCGTGAGCAGCAAGGTCCCCCCGATCATCCTGAACAACGGCGTCGAGATGCCCCAGCTGGGCTTCGGCGTGTGGCAGGTGCCGGACGACGAGGCCGAGCAGGCGGTCACCACCGCCCTCGAGGCCGGCTACCGGAGCATCGACACCGCCGCGATCTACGGCAACGAGGAGGGCACCGGCAAGGCCCTCGCCAAGGCCGGCGTCGCCCGCAAGGACCTCTTCGTCACCACCAAGCTCTGGAACAGCGACCAGGGCTACGACTCCACCCTGCGCGCCTTCGACGAGTCCCTGGACAAGCTCGGCCTGGAGTACGTGGATCTGTACCTGATCCACTGGCCGCTGCCGGCCCGGAGCACGTTCGTCGACACGTTCAAGGCGTTCGAGAAGCTCTACGCCGACGGCCGCGCGAAGGCGATCGGTGTCTCCAACTTCCTTCCGGAGCACCTCGAGACGCTGATCGAGGCCACGAGCGTCATCCCGGCCGTCAACCAGATCGAACTGCACCCGCACCTCCAGCAGCTCGCCGCCCGGGAGTACCACGCGGAGCAGGGCATCGCCACCGAGGCCTGGTCGCCGCTCGGCCAGGGCAAGGGGCTCCTGGAGGTCCCGGCGATCATCGCGATCGCGCAGAAGCACGGCCGGACCCCCGCCCAGGTGGTGCTCCGCTGGCACCTCCAGCTGGGCAACGTGGTCATCCCCAAGTCCGTGACCCCGTCCCGCATCAAGGAGAACATCGAGGTCTTCGACTTCTCCCTGGACACCGAGGACATCGCCGCGATCAGCGCGCTGAACGAGGACCGTCGCATCGGCCCGGACCCGGCGACGTTCAACCAGGCCTGAGACAGGGCCGCCGGCCGGCACCCGTCGGCAGAGCGCCGCTGTGCGAGACGCCACGAGACCGCCGTCGGAAGCCGTCCGACGGCGGTCTCGCCGTGCCCGGACCGGCTGTCCGCGCGCTCAGACCGGCTGCCCGATCGGCCGTACGACCACGGTGTTGATGTCGACCCCGGCCGGCTGGCGGATCGCCCAGACCACGGAGTCGGCAATCTGGTCGGCGGTCAGGAGATGGCCGGGCGGCAGGCTGCCGTAGCTGTCCCAGAACGGTGTCTCCACCCGGCCGGGCGCGATCAGCGTCACCCCCACACCCCACTCGGTGACCTGCCGCCGCGTGTTCTCGGCGAGCCCGGTGACGGCCCACTTCGTGGCCCCGTAGATGTTTCCCGGCCCATGGATGAACCCGGCCACACTGCCGACCAGCATGATCCGCCCCCGGGTCTCCTTGAGGGCGTCGATGGACGCCCGGATGAGCAGGGCGGGGCCGAGCACATTGGTCAGCACCATCTCCGGCCATCCCGCCGGGTCACCCTCGGCGACGGTGTCGTGGGTGCCGAAGCCCGCGTTGGCGAGGACGGTGTCGATCCGGCCGAACTCCTTCAGGGTGGCGTCCACCGCCGCCCGCACGTCCGTGTACTCGGCCGCGTGCCCCGGAAGGGTCAACAGCCCTTCCGGCGACCCGAGTTCGGCGGCGAACGCCCGCAACCGGTCGGTACTGCGCCCGGTGACGGCCACCCGGTGGCCGAGGTCGAGCAACTGCCGGGCGACAGCGGCTCCGATACCGCTGGATCCGCCGGTGATGAGCGCCACTGGAGCGTCGGTCATGAGATCCCCCTTGGGTCCGGCCGACCGAGTGGGCTCCGGCCGACGTGCGGAGTCCATCACTTGGAGCACTCTCGAAGTCAAGCGCCTTGGGAGCAGGGGGACTTCACCGGGCGTCCGGGCTCGTCACCGCCGGGCGACATGCACCGTGTGGGCCGCGAGGACGAACAGGTCCGTGCGGTGGTGCACGCTCGCCTTGTCGTCGGGGTCGAGGAGACGGTCGACCGTCGCGAGGTCGGCGGCGTCCAGGAAATCCGCGAGCGTTCCCCGGGCGCGCTGGAACTGGCTGACGGCGTACGCGCGGGCGGCGTCGGAGGCCGGGGCCGGAAGGTCCAGCAGGAAGGTGCGGGACGTGGCGTCGCGCAGGCCCACGGCGGTGAGCAGCCCCGGCCAGTCCTCGGTCTCCGGGACGCTCCCGGGCACCGAGGTTCGCATTCTCTCGGTGAACCACCGGTCCTCCGCCGCGTCGATCCGGGACTGCAGCCCGGGGCGGCCGATGCCCAGGTCACGCGGCAGGAACCGGCTGGGCAGCCCGCCCTCGACGATGGCCAGCGTGCCGCCGGGCGCCAGGCGTTCGGCGAAGGCGGCGAGAGCGGCGCGCTGGTCGCCGAGGTGGTGCAGACTGCGGCTGGCCCACATCAGGTCGGCCGGGTAGTCCAAGTCGCTCAGCCCGTCCGGCAGTTCGGCCTCCAGGGTGTCGAACCGGTCGGTGAGGCCCAGCTCTTCCGCACGGGCCCGCGCCCGCTCCAGCAGGGGCCCGGAGCCGTCCAGCGCGACGACCCGGGCGCCGGGGAACTCCTCGGCGAGCAGACAGCTCACGACCCCCGGGCCGCTGCCGACGTCGACGACCAGCCCCGGCTCGGGCTGCCGCGTGGCGAGCCAGGCGGCGGCCTGCCGGTTCAGCGGCGCGAACAGTTCCGCCTGCCCCACCAGATACTCGGCCAGCTCGGCCCAGTCGAGATCGGTGTGGTGGTGACGGCCGTGATCGGCGCCGTGGTCGTAACCCCGCTCGCACTGGTGTCCGTGCCGGTGCGGATCCTGGCCGTGGTGGTGCTGTCCCATGACGGTGACCTCTCTTCCGGGTGCCGTCAGCCTGCTCCGACACACCGCAGGACCGCCACCTCTCTTGCGGTATCGGCAAATCGGCTGTGCCGATACCGCCCGGTCAGCCCTGCTCCCCCACCCGGTACACACAGACGTTCGCGCCCGTGCCGCTGGTGGTCGTGGAGACCAGTTCCAGGGTGTGCTTGGCGCCGTCACCGGGGAAGATCGTCTTTCCGCCGCCCAGGAGGACCGGCATGACGATCAGGACGAGTTCGTCGACGAGCCCCTCCTGGAGGAGGGTGCGGGCCAGGGTCGGGCTGCCTATGACCAGGAGGTCGCCGCCCTCCGCCCCGCGGAGCTCGCGGATCTCGGCGACCGCCTTCGCGCCCGGGATGAGCGTGCTGTTGTCCCAGGTCAGCTCGGAGTCGGTGAGCGTCGCGGACACGACGTACTTGCGGATGGAGTTCATCCGGTCCGCGAAGGGGTCGCCCGTGCGGTCGGGCCACGCCCCGGCCATGGCCTTCCAGGTGCGACGGCCGTACAGCAGGGCGTCGGCCTTCTCCAGCGCGGCGTCCCAGGCGCCGCCGACGACCTCCGGGTCGAAGAACGGGTGGGTCCAGCCGCCGTGGGCGAACCCGCCCTCGGTGTCCTCGTCGGCACCGCCGGGCGCCTGCACGACCCCGTCCAGGCTCATGAACTCGCAGATGACGATGCGCATGGGGTTCTCTCCTCGTTCTCGCACGGGCTTACGGCGATGAAGACCGCCGTGCCGCCCGGAACTCATCGCACCCGCCCACCTCCCTCATCGTGATGTGGCTCACACGGACATGCCACCGGTCCGCCAGGGGGTGGGGGAAGCGTGAGCGACCCCTGGCGGACCGGTTCGAGGGAGCGGACTCAGAGCGCGGGGTACGCGTTCTGCATCAGCTGCTGGAACTGGGCGGAGAACCAGTGCCCGGAGAGCGGCGAGTTCGGCAGGGCGCCGGACATGTTGTTGCCGTTGCGCGGGTTGCCCGTGTACGTCGGGTCGCACATGCGGTCGAAGCCCTTGCCCTCGTCGTTCGGGATGGCGGAGCTGGACCCGTCGGACTCACCCGGCGGCTTCATCCACACATAGGCGTCGATCCCCGGCTCGGGCGAGGCCTTCGGCCGTTCACCGAGCCCGGCCCCGGACTGGTTGCACCAGTTGCCGATGTGGATACGGCGGTCGTAACGGCCACCGTTGACGAAGGTGTCCACATTGGTCGTGGCACCCGGACCGGTCGGCCGCGCGCTGCCGCCCCAGCCGTTCCTGGAGGTGTCGATCAGCATGCCGATGCTGGAGTTGAACCCGACCGAGACCAACTGGTTGCGGAAGGCCTGGGCGAAGGACAGCTCGTCGACGTAGCGGTTCCAGTCGACCCACTTCGACTCACGGACGGAGGTGCCGCCCACGGTCGAGTTGATGGTGAAGTTGTTCTCCTTCAGGGCGCTGTAGTTCGCCGTGTTGGTGATGAAGCCGTGCACGTCGTTGACGGTGGCACCCTCGGCGGTGGCCGCCTCCTTGAAGGTGTTCGCGGAGGCCCCGAAGTTGTCGTCCCACCCGATCCAGCCGTGGTGGCCGGCGTCGACGTAGTTGTAGACGTTCGGCACGTCACCGAGCTTGTTGAGCGCGTAGCCGACGCCCTTGACGTAGTTGCCGTTGGCCTTCATGACATCGCACTGGGGAGTGGCCGTCGGGCGGCTGCCGGTGTTGGTGACCAGGTTCGGCAGCGAGTCGATCTCGACGGTCGTGACGATCCGCAGGCCCGCGTACTTCGGGTCGGCGAGGATCGCCTTGATCGGGTCGATGTACTGCGTCTTGTACTTGTCGATCTCCGTGGGGCCCAGTTCGCCGTTGGAGGCGAGGGCCGCGCAGTCACGGCCGGGCAGGTTGTAGATCACCAGCTGGATGGCGAGTTCGCCGGAGCCCTTCTGGCGCAGCGCCTCGTCGAGGTGGTCGCGCAGGCCCATGCCGCTGCCCACGCCCTCGATGGCGGCGATCCGGTCCAGCCAGACGCCGGTGGGCTGGTTGGAGATCCGGCTGCCGCCCGGCTCGGCAGCGGCCTTCGCGGACCACTCCGGGTTCACGTACACCTTGGCGCCGGTGTACGGGTTGTCGACCTTCGTGCCCGGCGTGCCCGGGCCCGGATCGGTGCCGCCTCCCCCGCCGTCGTCGACGTTGCAGGTCACGCCGTCGAGGGTGAAGGTCGTCGGGAGCGCGTTGGTGCCGCTGTAGGAGGCCTGGAAGCCGAAGCTGACCGAACCGCCGGTGGCCAGCGTCCCGTTGTACGACTCGTTGGCGGCGGTCACCGCCGTACCGCTCTGGGTGATCCGAGAGTTCCAGCCGCTGGTGACCTGCTGGTTGCCCGCGTACGACCACTTCACGGCCCACGAGGACTTGGCGGCGCTGTTGTTGGTGACCGTGACGGCGGCGGTGAAGCCGGTGGACCATTGGTTCTGCACCTTGTAGTCGACCGTGCACGGGATCGCCTGGGCGCCGACGTCGTCGGGCACCGCGGCCATGGCGGTCCCGGCGGCGCCGGCGACCAGCGCCATCGCCGCGAGGAGTGCTGTTCTGGTACGGCTCATGAGTGCGGGTTCCTCTTCCGTAGTGGGGTGTACGAGGAGGAGTCGTCGCGCTGTCGCCGAGGCGAGTAAAAGACCTGAACGCTGGGGGTGCTCGGAGCGTCCCTCGCGGCTCGGACACGCCTGGGACGAGCGCGCCGACGGGTGGAACCGCTCCCACTGGTGCTGGTGAAGGTAGCGCCAAGTGACGGTAAAAAACAGAGGTGTTGCGTTATTGCGCTCGATGAATTGTTTCCGCCTGATCGAATCTTTTCGACTCTTCAAACACCTTGACCCCCTCGGCCCTCCTCCTCAATATGGGAGCGCTCCCACTGGTTCAAGGCTTGTTGTTGCTGCTCCGCCCCCACCTTCGCAAGAGCCGCACGGAAGGAACCAGAGCATGCACCCCAGACGGAGACGCCGTGCCTCGCGGCGCCTGTGGACGGCCGTGGTCGCGGCCCTCACCCTCCCCTTGACGATGCTCGGTACGGGCTCGACTCCCGCCAGCGCGGCGGCGGTCGCCTGCAACGTCGACTACAAGACCAACGACTGGGGCTCCGGTTTCACCGCGGAGCTCACCCTCTCCAACCGTGGCACCGAGGCCATCAGCGGCTGGACCCTGACCTACGACTACGCGGGCAACCAGACGCTCACCAGCGGCTGGAGCGGCACCTGGTCGCAGTCCGGGAAGACCGTGACCGCGCGCAACGCCTCCTGGAACGGCACGATCGCCGTCGGGGCCGCGGTGACCACCGGCGCCCAGTTCACGTACAGCGGCACGAACGCGGCGCCGACCAACTTCGCGATCAACGGCACCACGTGCGTGGGCGCGCACCAGCCGCCGATCACGGTACTGACCAGCCCGGCGCCGGGCGCGGTGTACTCGCAGGGCACGGCCGTGCCGATGGCGGCCACCGCCGCCGCGGCGGACAACGCGACGATCACCAAGGTCGAGTTCTACGACGACACCACGCTGCTGGGCACGGACACCACCTCGCCGTACACGTATTCGGCCACGGCCTTGAGCGTGGGCAGTCACTCGCTGGTGGCCAAGGCGTACGACAGCCTGGGCGCGTCGGCGAACTCCACGCCGGTCGGCATCACGGTCGCCTCGGGTCCCGCCGTGGTGGTCTCGCCGACTCAACTGGGCGTTCGCCAGGGCCAGTCGGGCACGTACGACGTGAAACTTTCGACCCAGCCGTCCGGCAACGTGACGGTGACGACCGCGCGGGCGTCCGGCAACACCGGTCTGTCGGTGACGGGCGGCGGGTCGCTGACCTTCACGCCGTCGAACTGGAGCACCGCGCAGAAGGTGACGATCACCGCGAACGCCTCCGGCACCGGCTCGGCCGTCTTCGACTCGACGGCGACCGGCCACGCCAAGGCCTCGGTGACCGTGACCCAGCTGGCCGCGTCGAGCGAGTACGACGAACGGTTCCTGGAGCTCTACGGCAAGATCACCAACCCGGCGAACGGCTACTTCTCACCCGAGGGCATCCCGTACCACTCGGTGGAGACGCTGATGGTCGAGGCGCCGGACCACGGCCATGAGACCACCTCGGAGGCGTACAGCTACCTCCTGTGGCTCCAGGCCATGTACGGCAAGGTGACGGGCGACTGGTCCAAGTTCAACGGGGCCTGGGAGATCATGGAGAAGTACATGATCCCGACCAAGCCCGACCAGCCCACCAACTCCTTCTACAACGCCTCCAAGCCGGCTACGTACGCCCCCGAGCACGACACCCCGGGCGAGTATCCGGCGCAGCTCAACACCGGTGTCTCGGTCGGCCCGGACCCCATCGCCGGGGAGCTGAAGAGCGCGTACGGCACGGACGACATCTACGGCATGCACTGGCTGCAGGACGTCGACAACGTCTACGGCTACGGCAACTCGCCCGGCAAGTGCGAGGCGGGGCCGACGGACACCGGGCCGTCGTACATCAACACCTTCCAGCGCGGGCCGCAGGAGTCGGTGTGGGAGACCGTCCCGCAGCCCACCTGTGACCAGTTCAAGTACGGCGGCCCGAACGGGTATCTGGACCTGTTCACCGGGGACGCGCAGTACGCCAAGCAGTGGAAGTTCACCAACGCGCCGGACGCCGACGCGCGGGCCGTGCAGGCCGCGTACTGGGCGGACATCTGGGCCAAGCAGCAGGGCAAGGGCGCGGACGTCTCCGCGACCATCGGCAAGGCCGCGAAGATGGGCGACTATCTGCGCTACGCGATGTACGACAAGTACTTCAAGAAGATCGGGAACTGTGTGGGGGCCACGTCCTGCCCGGCCGGCACCGGCAAGGACGCCTCGCACTACCTGATGTCCTGGTACTACGCGTGGGGCGGCGCCACCGACACGGCGGCCGGCTGGGCCTGGCGCATCGGCTCCAGCCACACGCACGGCGGCTACCAGAACCCGCTGGCCGCTCACGCCCTCGCCAACTACGCCCCGCTGAAGCCCAAGTCGTCGACCGGGCAGGCGGACTGGGCCAAATCCCTCGACCGGCAGATCGAGTTCTACCGCTGGCTGCAGTCGAACGAGGGCGGCATCGCGGGCGGCGCCACCAACAGCTGGGCGGGGCGGTACGCCACTCCCCCGGCCGGGACGCCGACCTTCTACGGCATGTTCTACGACCCGAAGCCGGTGTACCACGACCCGCCGTCCAACCAGTGGTTCGGCTTCCAGGCGTGGTCCATGGAGCGGGTCGCCGAGTACTACCAGCAGACCGGCAACACGGCCGCCAAGACCGTGCTGGACAAGTGGGTCGACTGGGCGCTCTCCAAGACGACGATCAATCCGGACGGCACCTACCGGATCCCGTCGACGCTGCAGTGGTCGGGCGTGCCGGACACCTGGAACGCGTCGAGTCCCGGTGCGAACGCGGGGCTCCATGTCACCGTCGCCGACTACACCGACGACGTGGGTGTGGCCGCCGCGTACGCCAAGACCCTGACGTACTACGCGGACCGCTCCGGTGACGCGGACGCGGCCCGGGTCGCCAAGGCGCTGCTCGACGGCATGTGGGACCACCACCAGGACGGGCTCGGGATCGCGGTTCCGGAGACGCGCGCGGACTACAACCGGTTCGACGACCGGGTGTACGTGCCGAGCGGGTGGACCGGGACGATGCCGAACGGCGACGCGATCAACGCGAACTCGACCTTCACCTCCATCCGGTCGTTCTACGAGGACGACCCGGCCTGGTCGAAGATCGAGGCGTATCTGGCCGGCGGGGCCGCGCCCTCGTTCACGTATCACCGGTTCTGGGCCCAGGCGGACATCGCCTTGGCCATGGGTTCCTACGCAGAGTTGCTGGAGTAGCCGCGTAGGTCGTCCATCGGCTGCGGGCGGTCCGTGGCTGGTCGCGCAGATCCCCGCGCCCCTTCGGGGCGCGGGGATCTTTTCCCCCCACTGTCAGGAGAGGCCCCCCACTGTGCGAAGAACCCGCATCCTCACCACCGTCCTGGCCCTCGCGGCCGGCCTTCTCGCCGGATCCCCACCCGCGCTGGCCGCCGACAAGCCGGAGAAGTCGGTGTCCATCGCCGCCGACACCTACACCTGGAAGAACGCCCGGATCGACGGGGGCGGCTTCGTCCCGGGCATCGTCTTCAACCGCAAGGAGAAGAACCTCGCGTACGCCCGGACCGACATCGGCGGGGCCTATCGCTGGGTGGAGTCGTCGAAGACCTGGACCCCGCTGCTCGACTCCGTCGGCTGGGACGACTGGGGGCACACCGGGGTCGTGAGCCTCGCCTCCGACCCGGTCGATCCGAACAAGGTGTATGTGGCGGCCGGGACGTACACCAACAGCTGGGACCCGGGGAACGGGGCCATCCTGCGGTCGTCGGACCGGGGGGCCAGCTGGCAGAAGGCGAACCTGCCGTTCAAGCTGGGCGGGAACATGCCGGGGCGGGGCATGGGAGAACGGCTGGCGGTGGACCCGAACCGCAACAGCGTGCTGTATCTGGGGGCGCCCAGCGGGAAGGGGCTGTGGCGGTCCACGGATTCGGGGGCCACCTGGTCGCAGGTGACCAACTTCCCGAACGTCGGCAACTACGTGGCCGATCCGTCCGACACCAGCGGCTACTCCAGCGACAACCAGGGCATCGTCTGGATCACCTTCGACGAGTCGACGGGCACCTCCGGGAACGCCACGCGGACCCTCTACGTCGGGGTCGCCGACAAGGACAACGCGGTCTACCGGTCGACGGACGCGGGCGCCACCTGGTCGCGGCTGGCCGGGCAGCCGACCGGCTATCTGGCCCACAAGGGCGTCCTCGACACCGTGAACGGCCAGTTGTATCTGTCGTACAGCGACAAGGGCGGTCCGTACGACGGCGGCAAGGGTCAGCTGTGGCGGTACGCGACCGCGTCGGGCACCTGGACGAACATCAGCCCGGTGGCGGAGGCCGACACCTACTACGGCTTCAGCGGGCTGACCGTCGACCGGCAGGACCCGGGCACGGTCATGGCGACGGCGTACAGCTCCTGGTGGCCGGACACGCAGATCTTCCGCTCCACGGACAGCGGCGCCACCTGGACCAGGGCCTGGGACTACTCGTCGTATCCGAACCGTGCGAACCGCTACACCATGGACGTGTCCTCGTCCCCCTGGCTGACCTGGGGCGCGAACCCGTCGCCGCCCGAGCAGAGCCCCAAACTCGGCTGGATGACCGAGGCGCTGGAGATCGACCCCTTCAACTCGAACCGGATGATGTACGGGACCGGCGCGACGATCTACGGCACGGAGAACCTGGGGAACTGGGACAGCGGCGGCCAGTTCACCATCAAACCGATGGTGCAGGGCCTGGAGGAGACGGCCGTCCTCGACCTGGCCTCTCCCCCGTCCGGCGCGCCGCTGCTCAGCGCGCTCGGTGACATCGGCGGCTTCCGGCACACGGATCTGACGAAGGTCCCGTCGATGATGTTCACCCAGCCGAACTTCACGACGACGACCAGCCTGGACTACGCCGAGTCCAACCCGAACACGGTGGTGCGGGTGGGCAATCTGGACTCCGGCCCGCACATCGCGTTCTCCACGGACAACGGCGCCAACTGGTTCGCCGGGACCGACCCTTCGGGGGTCAGCGGCGGCGGTACGGTCGCCGCGGCCGCGGACGGCAGCCGGTTCGTGTGGAGCCCGGCGGGCACGGGCGTGCGGTACGCCACCGGTTTCGGCAACTCCTGGTCGACGTCCAGCGGTATCCCGGCCGACGCGATCGTGGAGTCCGACCGGGTGGACCCGAAGACCTTCTACGGCTTCAAGTCCGGGAAGTTCTACGTCAGCACGGACGGCGGGGCGACCTTCACCGCGTCGAACGCGACCGGGCTGCCCAGCGGTGACAGCGTCCGTTTCAAGGCGCTGCCCGGAGTGAAGGGCGACGTCTGGCTGGCCGGTGGCGCGACCGACGGGGCCTACGGGCTGTGGCACTCGACGGACGCCGGCGCGACCTGGACCAAGCTCTCCGGTGTCGAGCAGGCCGACACGATCGGCTTCGGCAAGGCGGCGACGGGAGCCTCGTACCAGACCCTCTACACCAGCGCCAAGATCGGTGGCGTACGCGGCATCTTCCGCTCGACGGACAAGGGCGCGACCTGGACCCGCATCAACGACGACGCCCACCGGTGGGGCTGGACGGGTGCGGCGATCACGGGTGACCCGAGGGTGTACGGGCGGGTCTACATCGCGACCAACGGGCGCGGGGTCATCTACGGCGACTCCTCCGACACCGGGGGCGGGGGCGGAGGCGGGGGTACGGATCCCGATCCCGAGCCGACGGGGGCGTGCGCGGTGACGTACACGATCACCAGCCAGTGGTCGGGCGGCTTCCAGGCGGACGTCAGGCTCGCCAACACGGGCGCGAGCCCGTGGTCCGGCTGGGCGCTCGGCTGGACCTTCCCCGACGGCCAGGGCGTCTCCCAGATCTGGAACGCCGCCCATACGCAGACGGGGTCGGCGGTCACGGCCCGGAACATCGGCTGGAACGGCACGGTGGCGGCGGGTGCGTCGGTGAGCTTCGGCTTCACCGGAAGCTGGTCGGGGACGAACGGAAAGCCGACCGCGTTCAAGCTCGGTGACCAGTCCTGCACGGTGACCTGACACCCCGCGCAGGACGAGAAGAGGGCGCGCGTCCGGGTCGGCGCGCGCCCTCTTCGATCCCCATACACCCGCCTCTTGCGACATGTTCATGGCGGGCGGGGAGGGGCATCCCAGAATGTGTACGCACGGCTCGCCCGGAGACCTTCACAGAAGGAGCCCCTGTGCCGCACCACAGCCGCGTCACCCGCCGACTGGGCCTCAAGACCGCCCTCGCCGCGGCGGTCCTGCTGCCGTTGTCCCGCACCACCGGACTCTCCGGCGCGCCCGCCGTCGCCGCGCAGGACGAGGCCGCCGCGGAGGAGGAAACCACCGCGGAGGAGGAGACCACCGCCGCCCCGCCCCTGTCCACCATGTCCTTCAACCTGCGCTACGCGAGCACCGTGCAGCCCAACAGCTGGGCCGTGCGCAGGCCGGTGATGAGGGCACTGCTGCGGCAGGAGGCACCCCATGTCATCGGCACCCAGGAAGGCCTCCACCAGCAACTGCGCGACATCGAGGCCGACCTCGGGACGGACTACCGCTGGATCGGCACCGGCCGGGCGGGCGGCAACCGCGACGAGTTCATGGCCGTCTTCTACGACACCCGCCGGCTCGCGCCCGTCGAGTACCGGCACTTCTGGCTCTCCGACACCCCGGAGGTACCGGGGTCGAACACCTGGGGCGGCGGCTCCATCCGGATGGTCACCTGGGTCCGCTTCCGTGATCTGCGGGACGGCGACAGACAGTTCTACGTCCTCAACACCCACCTCGACAACCTCAGCCAGTACGCCCGCGACCGCGCGGCCGCCCTGATCGTCCAACGGATCGCCGGGCTCGACCGGTCGCTCCCCCTGCTCGTCACCGGCGACTTCAATGTGGCGGCCCACCGGAACACGGTCTACGACACGATGCTCGGCGCCGGGCTCGTCGACACCTGGGACGCGGCGGCCGCACGCAACGACCTCTACGCGACCTTCCACGGCTACCGCCCGCTGACCCCGGGCGGCGACCGCATCGACTGGATTCTGACCACCCCGGGCATCACGGTGCACCGGGCGGCCATCAACACGTTCGCGTCCGGCGGCCAGTTCCCCAGCGACCATCTGCCCGTCCAGGCGTCGCTGACGCTGGGCTGACGCCCCCTCACCGCAGTCCGTGGGCGGGCCGGGGCCCGCCCACGGGCCGGTTCTACGGGGTGTACACCGTCGGCCGGGGCGCCGTCGGCATGTTGTTCCCGATGAAGAAGCTGGTGTGCGGGGGCTGGTTGTAGGCGGTGTTCTGCCAGGCCAGTCCCGTGCGGTACATCGGGTCGTGCAGCAGGGTCGTGATCTTCGTGTTCGTCTCGATCGGCGTCGAATAGATCCGCAGCGCCGTGTTGCCGCTGGTGCGCCAGACGACCTCCTCGCGCCAGTCGCCGAGGATGTCGCCGGAGAGCGCCGGGGTGGCCTTGGTGCCGTTGTTGGAGGAGACCCCGGATCCGGTCAGCAGGCGGGTGTCGGCGGAGGTGCCGTACTTGTCGATCCGGGTGCCGTCGAGGAGTTCGCGGACCGGGTCGCCGTCCCACCAGGAGAGGAAGTTGACGGACGAGGGCTCACGGCCCTTCGTCGCGCCGGCCTCGTCGCGGACGGAGGTGTCGGAGGCCGACCACATCTCGGGCCCGTCGTTGCCGGCGTGGATGTCACCGGCGACACCCCGGCCGTTGTCGCAGCAGGCGGCGAGCTGCCAGCGGACCGCGCCGTTCGCGGGGTTGATGTACAGCTCGGCGGGCTGGGAGGTCGACTCCGAGACCTTGAAGTACTCCAGGCCCGGGGTGGACGCGTCGAGGTCGCCCAGGTGCTGGGCGTCGCCGTGGCCCGTCCGGGTCGTCCACAGGGCGTTTCCGTTGTCGTCCACGGCCATCGAGCCGTACACGATCTCGTCCCGGCCGTCGTTGTCGACGTCACCGACGGAGAGGCTGTGCGAGCCCTGGCCGTCGTAGCCCCGGCCGGAGTTGGTGGAGGAGCTGGTGTCGAAGGTCCAACGGCGGGTGAAGGAACCGTTGCGCCAGTCCCAGGCCGCGATCACCGAGCGGGTGTAGTAGCCGCGCGCCATGATCAGGGAGGGGCGGGCGCCGTCCAGATAGGCGGTCCCGGCGAGGAAACGGTCCACGCGGTTGCCGTAGGAGTCGCCCCAGGACGAGACCGTGCCCCGCCCGGGGACGTAGTCCACCGTCTGCATCGCCCGGCCGGTCTGCCCGTTGAACATGGTCAGGTACTCGGGCCCGGACAGGATGTAGCCGCTGGAGTTGCGGTGGTCGGCGGAGGAGCTGCCGATGACCGTGCCCGCCCCGTCGACCGTGCCGTCGGCCGTCTTGGCGGCGATCTCCGCCTTGCCGTCGCCGTCGTAGTCGTACACCTGGAACTGGGTGTAGTGCGCGCCCGAGCGGATGTTGCGGCCCAGGTCGATGCGCCACAGCCGGGTGCCGTCGAGCTTGATGCCGTCGATGATCGTGTTGCCGGTGTAGCCGGACTGGGAGTTGTCCTTGGCGTTGGTCGGCTGCCACTTGAGGACGAACTCCAGGGCGCCGTCGCCGTCGAGGTCGCCCACGGAGGCGTCGTTGGCCTCGTAGGTGTAGGCGACGCCGTCCGGGGTGGTGCCGCCCGCGGGTGCGCTGATCGGCACGTCCTTGTAGCCGGTGCGCAGTTGCACGGCGTGCACCGAGTCGCCCTGCTCGACGCCGTTCACGATCGCGCGGACCGTGTAGTCGGCCTGGGCGGGGGCGCCGGCGTGGAAGTAGTTGGTGGAGCCGGTGATCGGGGCGGAGTTGACCTTCGTACCGGCCCGGTAGACGTTGAACGACACGTCGTTCGGGTCGGTGCCCAGCCAGCGCCAGCTGACCAGGTTGCCGCTGTCGACGTGCACGCTGACCACGCCCCGGTCGAGGCGCTCGACCTGACGGGCGGTGGCGGCCTCGGCGGGCGTGCCGGTGAACGTGGTGAGTCCGGCGGCGACCAGGGCCGCTGTCACCAGCGAGCCCAGGGCTCGGCGTCTGTGGTGCCTGTGCGGGTGGGGCACGTGACGAACCTCCAGAAAGGACGGACGGGTTCCGCACCTTCAGTCGCCGCCGTTCCCGGCCACGTTGCCGTATCTTTCGGCCAGTTCGGCCACGGTCCGGGCGATCCTCCGGCGCAGTTCGGCCGGTTCCAGCACCTCGATGTCCGTGCCCAGCCGCAGGAACTCGCCGTGGGCGTGCTCGACCGACTCGACGGGCACCCGCACCGTGGTCCAGCCTCCCTCCCCCGGGCTCCCCTCGACCGGCACGGCCCTGGGCAGGGTCACGCCCGGCGCCAGCCGGACCAGTGCCTCGAACCGCTGCAGCCGGGCGTGGAAGTCGCGCTGGTACGCCGTCCAGTACGCGGCCAGGTCGAAGCCGTCCGGGCGGGTGAACTCCTCGGCGGGGGCGCCGGCGTCCGATGCGTCGGAGGCGTCGGGTTCGAGGACGTCGAGGATCTGGTCCACCCGGAACGTACGGGGCCCCGGGCCCGCGACGACGTACCAGCGGCCCGCCTTGAGGACCAGCCCGTACGGTTCGAGGCGGCGCCGTACATCGGTCGGCTCGGCCCAGCGGCGGTAGAGCACGTGCAGCACCCGGCCGCTCCAGACGGCGTCGGCGACGACGGCCAGGAACGGGGTGTCGTCGGCCTCCGCGTACCAGCCGGGGGCGTCCAGGTGGAAGCGGCCGGCGATCCGGTCGGCGTGGGCCCTCAGCTCGGCGGGGAGGGCTGCGCGGACCTTCCGCTGCGCGGCGGCCAGCACCGCGCCGAGGCCCAGGTCGGCGGCGGGCCCGGGGGCGCCCGCGAGGAACAGGGCCTCTGCCTCGTTCCTCGTCAGCCCGGTGAGGCGGGTGCGGTAGCCGTCCAGGAGGCGGTAGCCCCCGGCGTGGCCCGCGTCGCCGTAGAGCGGGACACCGGCCGCGCCCAGCGCCTCCACGTCCCGGTAGACCGTGCGGACGGAGACCTCCAGCTCCTCGGCGAGCTCGGCGGCCGTCATCCGTCCCCGGGTCTGGAGCAGCAGCAGGATCGAGACGAGTCGACTGGACTTCACTGACACATGGTGTCAGTGAAGCGGCCCTAACGTGCGGCCATGCCCTTCACCGAGAAACTGCTGACCGTGCCGCCGCCCGTCGAGGTGGCCGGTCGGCGGATCAAGCGCTACCACGTCACCGCGGATCCGGCCGGCCTCGCGCCCGAGGTCGCGGAGGCGGCGTACGCGCTCCTGCCGGACCTGCTGCCGGAGCCCGACGCCACGACCCCGCCCGCGACCTTCGTCGTGCTGCACCGGGGCGGCGACACCGGCGCCTACCTCAACGTCTACAGCTGGGTGTGGGACAACGTCCTGCACTTCGCCGGCGCGGCGGCGGGCCAGCCGGTGCTCGGCTGCCCGGACACCGACCCCACCCACTTCGTCGCCACCGACCGCCCCTGGATCGGCTGTGTCTGGGAACTCCCGCCGATCCAGCACGAACGCGACGCCTGGGTACGGCACATCCTCGCCCCCGAACTCCCCGACCTGGAGGCCTACTTGACCGATTCCCTGCCCGCCGGCACCACCGGGGGCCACCGATGAGCAGCCCGCACGACTTCGACTTCTTCCACGGCGAGTGGGAGGCCCACCACCGCCGCCGCACCGACTTCCTCACCCCGGACAGCGCGTGGGAGGAGTTCACCTCCACCAGCTGGTGCCGGCCGCTCTTCGACGGGGCCGCGAACATCGACGAGATCGACATGCCGCACCTCGGCTCGAAGGGGCTGACCCTGCGGCTGTTCGACACGCGGGCGCGGACCTGGTCGCTGAGCTGGGCCTCCAGCCGCACCGGCACGCTGTTCCCGCCGGTCACGGGCCGCTTCGAGGCAGGCCGGGGAGAGTTCTACGGCGACGACACCCACGGAGACCGGCACGTGCGGGTGCGCTTCGTGTGGTCGGAGACGTCCGAGTCCTCGGCCCGCTGGGAGCAGGCGTTCTCCCTGGACGAGGGGGCGACCTGGCTGACCAACTGGATCATGGAGTTCCGACGGCCTTCCGGAACGCCCGCAGGGTGAACTCCGGGTCCGGGCGCGGCACATCCTGGTGGGGCAGGGCCGCGAGCCGCAGCGCGAAGTCGTCGGCCAGCGGATCGCCCGGGGGCAGCGTGACGAACCAGCCCCGGCGCAGGTCGGCGACCGTGCGGCGGGGGCTGCGGCCCTGGCCGCGCCCGGGAAAGCGGGCCTGCCCGGCGGCCCGCAGACCGTGTTCGCCGGCGTACTTCTCGACGGCCCCGGCGGGGTCCATCGCCGGTGCTCGGGGCCGTGGGGCCAGCACCGCGTCGATGTCGCTGCCCACGTTGTGGGAGGCCGCCTTGTCGACGGTGGTGACGTACACACCGCCGGGGCGGAGCACCCGGGCGCACTCCCCGACCACGGCCCGTACGTCCTCGGGGCCGCCCAGCAGATGCAGCAGCCACACGCTGGTGACGGCGTCGAACTCCGCGTCACGGAACGGGAGTCGGCGGCCGTCGCCGATCACGACGGAGCCGGGCAGCCGGGCGGCGGCCCGGCTCGCCATCGCGTACGTGAGGTCGACCCCCGTGACCCGTGCCCCGGGCCGCGCGGCCGCGAGCCGCCGGGTGACGATCCCGGTGCCGCAGGCGATGTCGAGCAGACGGCGGGCGCCCTCGGGCACGAGGCCGAGCACGGCGCGGGCGGCGGCCTCGGCGCGGGGCTCGCCGCCGCGCAGGGCGTCGTAGTCGCCGGCCTCCTTGTCGTAGTCCAGCACCCGCCTCAGCTCGCCCCGTGGCCGGGGGCGAGCGCCTCCACCCTGCGGGCCAGCTCGAAGTCCTTCTCGGTGACGGCACCGCCCGCGCTGTGGGTGTGGACGGTCAGCGACACCGTGTCGTAACCGAGGGTGAGGTCGGAGTGGTGGCCGAGCTCCTCCTGGGTCTGGGCGATGTGCACGACCAGCGCGGTCGCCGCGAAGTGCGAGTCCAGCCGGTAGGAGCGGGCGATCCGGCCCCCGTCCAGCGACCAGCCGGGCAGCTCCGCCAGCCGGTCCTCGATCTCCTTCTGCGACAAGGGTTCGACGGGCATGGCCGACTCCTTCCGGGACGTCCCCTCCGTGAGGTGCGGTCCCTCCCAGCGTGCCACAGACGGACCGCCGAGTCCCTGGTCAGGAGCCCGGACCCGCCACACCTCGATCGGCTCGGCTACGTTGTGGGCATGACCACTGTCCCGACCGGCACCCCGGGCCGTCCCACGGCGCCCGCCGACCAGGGCGTGGGCCCGCTGCTGCGCGCCTGGCGGGAGCAACGGCGGGTCAGCCAGCTGGAGTTGGCGTTGCGCGCGGGTTCCTCGGCGCGGCACGTCAGCTTCGTCGAGACGGGCCGCTCCCGCCCGAGCGAGGAAATGGTGCTCCGGCTCGCCGAGCACCTGGACGTACCCGTACGGGAGCGGAACGCGCTGCTGCTCGCGGCCGGTTACGCCCCGCACTACCCGGAGACCCCGCTCGACGATCCGTCGATGGGCGCGCTGCGGGAGGGCATGGAGCGGCTGATCCAGGGCTACGAGCCGTATCCGGCGCTGGTGATGAACGCGACGTACGACGTCCTGGCCGCCAACCGGGGCATCCTCATGCTCCTCGACGGGATCCCCGAGTCGCTGCTCGTCCCGCCGCTCAACGCGATGCGGCTGACGCTGCATCCCGAGGGCATGGCGCCGCGCATCCGCAATCTGCGCGCCTGGCGCGGGCACCTGCTGGAGCAGATGGAACGGCAGGTGGCGCTGCACCGCTCGAAGCCGCTGCGGGTGCTGTACGAGGAGGTGGCGGCGTATCCGCTGCCGCCGGGCACGCCCGAGGCCGAGCCCGGCGGGGACGCGGGGGCCGGCGCGGAGCCGAGTGCCTGGTTCGCGCTGCCGATGCGGATCGAGCACGAGGGCCGGGTGCTGTCCTTCGTCTCCTCGGTCTCCACCTTCAACACCCCCATGGACGTGACCGTGGCCGAGCTGGCCATCGAGACGTTCCTCCCGGCCGACCCGGCGACGGTCAAGTACCTGCACGCGCTGATGTCCTGACGCTCACCCGGCGTCCGTTCGTTTCCCGGCCGCACGGAGGGTGAGGTACTGGACGGCCGCGAACCCGGCCACGGTGACCGCCTGGAGCAGCGTCCACACCGCGCCCGCCGTGCTCGGCGTCAGCCACAGCGCCAGGGCGACGAGGCTGAGGACCGTCCAGGCGAGGTTGGCCTCGATCACGGCCCGGACGGGCAGCGTCGGCGGCCGCTCACGCGCGGCCAGCAGGGCGACACCCGCCGCGTACGCCGAGAGGAACGCGCCGAGCCCGACGAGCAGCCCGGAGTCGACGCCGAGGAAGCGGCCGAGGGGGCCGGAGGCCAGAAGGTAGGCGAGCCCGTTCGCCCCGGTCACCGCCGCGTCGGCGGCCAGGAAGCGGCGCAGCATGGTGCGGGGGTCGGCGCTCCGCGCGAGCACGGCGAGCCTGGCGGTCTGGATGGTCATAGACATGGCAGTCACGCTCCGTCGAGGTGGTGGGTGGGCGGTGACCTCACCTTGCCTCGCGGGGTGTACGGCGGTCGATTACCTCCGAGGTCATGGCTCCCGTACCCTGCGGGGGTCGCCGTACCGGAGTCCGCCGGAGCATTGTCTTCCGGTCACCCCTGTGAGAGATCCACCGGGGCATGACAGACTGGTGGGGTATCTCGGCGCGTGGGGAGGCGTGGCGTGAGTGAGCGGCGGGCCGCGCCCACCGTGGGTCAGGTGGTGCTCGGAAGACGGCTCCAGGAACTGCGGGAGTCCGCCGGGCTCAAGCGCGAGGAGGCGGCACGCGTCCTCCGGGTCGCCCCGGCGACCGTACGGCGCATGGAGACCGCCGACGTCGCGCTCAAGATCCCCTACGTCCAGGTGCTGCTGACGACGTACGGGGTCGCCGAGCACGAGGTCGCCGCGTTCGTGACGCTGGCCGAGGAGGCGAACAAACCGGGCTGGTGGCAGCGGTTCCACGACGTGATGCCCGACTGGTTCAGCGTGTACGTCAGCCTGGAGGGCGCGGCCCATCTGATCCGGCAGTACGAGCCGCACTTCGTGCCGGGGATGCTGCAGACGGAGGAGTACGCGCGGGCCGTGATGGAGGCCGGGACGGTCGGGCAGACCGGTCCCGAGACGATCGAACGGCATGTGTCGCTGCGGATGGCGAGACAGAAGCTCCTCACCCAGGAGAAGCCGCCGCACCTATGGGTGATCATGGACGAGACGGCCCTGACGCGGCCGGTGAGCATCCGCTCCCAGGTCATGCGCGACCAGATCGACCGGCTCCTCGACGTCACCGAGCAGGACCATGTGATCCTCCAGGTCTGCGAGTTCGCCAGCGGCCCGCACCCCGGCACCTACGCCCCGTTCTCCCTCTTCCGCTTCGCCGAACCCGAACTCCCCGACATGGTCTACACCGAGTACCTCTCCGGCGCCCTCTACCTCGACTCCCGCAAAGAGGTCTCCCTCCACCTCGAGGTCCTCGACCACATGGCGGCGCACGCCGCGTCCGCCGAGGCGACGAGGGACATCCTGAAGCGCTACCGCGACCGGTACTGAACCTCCACCCCACCGCCGCCCGCAGTCGCCGCCCGCAGCCGGTTCGGCCCCGGAAAGCCTACGCCGCCCCTCCCTTCGGCCCCTTCTCCTCGTCCACGATCTCCGCGTCGACCACGGTCCCGTCCTCCGTCCCGTCCGCCGTCCCGGCCTCGGCGGGGCCGGGGGGCGGTGCGTCGGCCCGGCCGGCGGCCGCCGCGGCGTACATGGACTGGCCCATGCGTTGGCTGACGGTGGTGAGGTGGTCGGTGGCGGTGCGGAGGGGGGCGATGTCCTCCGGGTGCTCCAGGAGGCGTTTCACCTCCGCCACCGCGGCCTCCACCTCGGCCCTGCTGTCGGCGGGGACCCGTTCCTCGTTGTCGCGGAGGAACCTCTCGGTCTGGTAGGCGAGTTGCTCGGCGTGGTTGCGGGTCTCGGCGGCCTCACGGCGCCGGCGGTCGTCGTCGGCGTACTGCTCGGCCTCCCGCATCATGCGGTCGATGTCGTCCTTGGGGAGCGCGGAGCCGCCGGTCACCGTCATCTTCTGTTCGCGGCCGGTGGCGAGGTCCTTCGCCGAGACGTGCATGATGCCGTTCGCGTCGATGTCGAAGGCCACCTCGATCTGCGGGACGCCACGCGGCGCCGGCGGCAGCCCGGTGAGGTCGAAGACGCCCAGCTTCTTGTTGTACGCGGCGATCTCCCGCTCGCCCTGGTAGACCTGGATGCCGACCGAGGGCTGGTTGTCGGCGGCCGTGGTGAAGATCTCCGAACGGCGGGTCGGGATCGTGGTGTTGCGTTCGATGAGCTTCGTCATGATGCCGCCCTTGGTCTCGATGCCCAGGGACAGTGGGGTGACGTCGAGGAGCAGCACGTCCTTCACGTCGCCCCGGATGACGCCCGCCTGGAGCGCGGCGCCGACCGCCACCACCTCGTCGGGGTTCACCCCCTTGTGCGGGTCCTTGCCGGTGAGTTCCCGCACCAGGTCGCTCACGGCGGGCATCCGCGTCGAACCGCCGACGAGGATGACGTGGTCGATCGCGGCGAGCTTCACCCCCGCGTCCTTGACGGCCTGGTGGAACGGTGTCCGGCAGCGGTCGAGCAGATCGGCGGTCAGCTCCTGGAACTGGGCGCGCGTCAGGCCCTCCTCCAGGTGGAGCGGCCCCTCGGCGGACGCGGTGATGTACGGGAGGTTGATGGACGTCTCGGAGGAGCTGGACAGCTCGATCTTGGCCCGCTCCGCCCCCTCGCGCAGCCGCTGCAACGCCATCTTGTCGCGGCCGAGATCGACACCGTGCTTCCCCTGGAACCGTTTGACGAGGTGCTCGACCACCCGCTGGTCCCAGTCGTCGCCCCCGAGCCGGGTGTCGCCGTTGGTGGCCTTCACCTCGATGACCCCGTCGCCGATCTCCAGGAGGGAGACGTCGAAGGTGCCGCCGCCGAGGTCGAAGACGAGGACGGTCTGCTCCTCGCCCCGGTCCAGGCCGTACGCGAGGGCCGCGGCCGTGGGCTCGTTGATGATCCGCAGGACCTTCAGGCCCGCGATCTCCCCCGCCTCCTTGGTCGCCTGCCGCTGCGCGTCGTCGAAGTAGGCGGGCACGGTGATGACGGCGTCCGAGACGTCCTCGCCGAGGTACGACTCGGCGTCCCGCTTCAGCTTCTGCAGGACACGCGCGGACAGTTCCTGGGCCCGGTAGCGGGTGCCGTCCACGGAGCCCTCCGCCGGGAACCGCCAACTCGCGTCGCCCATATGGCGTTTGACGGAGCGCGCGGTGCGCTCCACGTTCGTCACGGCCTGCCGCTTGGCCACCTCGCCGACGAGCACCTCGCCGTTCTTGGCGAAGGCCACCACCGACGGTGTGGTCCGCTGCCCCTCCGCGTTCACGACGACGGTCGGCTCACCGCCCTCCAGCAGGGCCACCACCGAGTTCGTCGTACCGAGATCGATCCCGACCGCACGCCCCATCGCCGTCCCCTTCCAGCGGAGTCCACAAGGATCCGCGAGGTCCGCCAAGTGTTCCCACCACCAGCACAAAACTTGAGTGGGTTCTTGTCAACGGGGCGGAGACGGGGCGCACGAAGCAGGCGGTCAGACCAGTTCGGCCGTCAGCGTGATCGTCGTGCCGGTCAGGGCCTGGCTGACCGGGCAGTTCTTCTTTGCGCCCTCGGCCGCCTCCTGGAAGCCGGCCTCGTCCAGGCCGGGGACCTCGCCGCGGACGGTGAGGTGGATGCCGGTGATGCCCTCACCGGGCTGGAAGGTCACGTCGGCCTTGGTCTCCAGGCGGGTGGGCGGGTTGCCCGCGCCGGTGAGGCCGTGGGAGAGCGCCATGGAGAAGCAGCTGGAGTGGGCGGCCGCGATCAGCTCCTCGGGGCTGGTCTTGCCGTTCGCCTGCTCCGCGCGCGACGGCCACGACACCGGCTGCGAACCGATGCCGGAGGAGTCGAAGGTGACGGTGCCGGTGCCCTTGAGCAGCTCGCCTTCCCAGACGGTGTGTGCGGTGCGCGTGGTGGCCACGGTGAGTCCTTTCTGTGGGTCATGATGCCGGAGTCCCGTCGCCGGGTTCCGTGCCCCCATCCGATCACACTCCGGCGGGTCCGAGGCTCATCTCACCCTGAACACCGGCCCCCGCGCGGTGAACGGCAGGCGAGCACCTTGTGGAATCAGATACGCGTGCTCCCGCCGCACCCGCAGCACGTCGCACCAGCCGTCCGTGATGACGAGGACCGGCGCGCGCGGCGGGAAGTCCTCGGCGCGGTGCAGCAGATCGACGCCCGGCTGCAGCTCCGTACCGCCGCGCCCACGCACCCGCACCCGCCCGGCGATCTCGGTGACCGGCACGAACCCCGCGTCGTGCGGAGCCGCGTCGCAGAAGACGACCCGGGCGGCCGGTACGTCACGGGCCGCGGCGTACGAGGCGATCGCGCCCAACGCCTTGCCGAGCAGCGTGCGGTCCATGGAGGCGGAGGTGTCGAGCACGACGCCGAAGGTGCAACGGGCGATCTCCTCGGGCGGGAAGTACCGTCCGGCACGCGGGATGTCGGGGGTGGCGGACTGACGGCGCGAAGGGCGCGCGTAGGTCCGTACGGCCTGCGGGCGGGGCACGAACTCGTCGAACCAGCGCGCGAGTTGCGCGTCCCAGGGCAGGGGCGGATGACTGAGGGCGCGGATCTCCTCGACCAGACCGGCGGGCAGCAGGCCGCGTTCCTGCCGCTCGTGCAGATCGAAGCCCCGGGCGAGGCCCCGGCGGTAGAACTCGTCGAGGTCGACGTAGTCGCGCGGCGAGCCGAGCGGGCCGCCGAGGATGTCACCGGCGCCCTTTCCGCGCAAGGTGGCGAGCCGGCGCATCCGGCGCAGGTCGCCGGCAATCCGGTCGTAGACCTCCTCGGCCGACAGCCCGGACAGCTCGGGGTCGTACAGCAGCCCCTCGGGCATCGTGCCGACCCGCATCTCGCGCAGCCAGTCGTTGATGACGTAGTCGGCGGCGATGTTGAACAGATACGGGTCGCGGGTGCCGCAGCGGTCGCCGTGGCGCAGGGCGGCATGCAGCATCTCGTGGGCGAGGATGAAGCGCCACTCCTCGTCGTCGAACTGGCGCAGCGGGTTGATGTAGATCTCCCCCGCCTGCGCGTCGACGGCCGCGATGGAGATGCCGTGGGCGTGAGCGAGTTCGACGTCGGCGACGACGCGGATACCGGCCGCGATGCCGCCGAGCAGCGGGTAGGAGGAGATGAACCAGCTCAGCGCCTTCTCCCAGGGCCGCCTGAGGGTCGGCTCGTCGTCCAGGGACGCGCGGCGTCCCCCTGCCATGTCCATCGCGGCGGACATCGTGCGGGTGAGGGCGTGCGCGAAGGCGAGCTGCCAGTCCGTGGGCGTACCGCGCCACTTGGGCCAGGACAGCAGGAACTGGTCGGGCTCGCCACCGGCCGTCCCGCAGCGCGCGTACGCCGCCGGGAGCCCGTCCCGGCGCCAGCGGGCGGCGAGGCGCTCCTCGTCGCCGTCCGGGTAGCGGGCGGGCAGGTTCTCGGGCGTCAGGCCGACGGGGAAGGTGAGCAGGAACCGGTTGACGGCGACACAGCGGGCGGCGAGGTCGAACCGGTCGGGCTGGGTCCGCACGCCCTGCGCCGCCGGGACGTGCCCGAAGCCCAGGTGGACGGCGGCGTGGGCGATGGCCCAGGCCCAGGCGTCGGGGGCGGCGAGCCGGTCGGGGTGCGCGTGCAGCACGCCCTCGGAGTCGACCCGGACGAGGCCTTCCCGGGGCGCGAGATCGCACTTCTCCTTGCGGCAGACGCTGAACCCGACCGCCCGCAGCGCCGCGTTGTACCGCACGGCGTCCAGCCCGGCCTCGAACGCCTCACCGGCGAGGTCGCGCTTCGTCTTCTTTCCGCCCTGCCGCCTGCCGCCGGCCGTGCTCACCGGCGGGCCTCCACCAGCCGGGGCATGTCGCGGGCCGCCTCGACCAGGAACCACGCGGGCAGCACGGGATTGCCGTCGGTGTCGTCGGCGATGACGGTCTGGGCGACCTCGACGGAGATCTCCGCGAGCCGCACCAGCAGGGACTTGGCGCGGTACGCGGTCTGCCGCCCGTTCGCCGACATGTGCTGCTTGCTGACCGGCAGTTCCTTGATCAGCCGGCCGCGGAAGGAGTCGGCGAGGTAGTACAGCAGGTCGCGGTCCTCCAGACGGTGCGGCCAGCCGGCCTCGCCCTTGAGGATCGCCTCGATACCGAACCGGCTGCGCACGATCTTGACGTAACCGCAGAAGGCCACCGCGTGCGCGGGCGTCAGCGTGCCGTGCGCCAGGACCTTCAGGGTCTCCTCGTCGAGGTCGCGCCCGAAGGAGTGCAGCGCGTCGGAGAGCATGTGCCAGGAGCGGGGTGTCGAGAACGGCTCCTCGCTCTTCGGCGGCTTCGACCACAGGTGGTCCGGGCGGTCGGTGAGGTGGTCCAGGATCCAGGGGTGGATGCCGTTGTCCTCCGCCCACACCAGCCAGTCCTTGGCCGACGCCTGGAGGTGGACGTGGGTGAGACGGTTGACCAGCGCGGAGGCGATGGGACGGGCGAGGGCGTTGTCGGTGGCCCGGTTGCCGGCGCCGATGACGATCGAGCCCTTCGGCAGCTCGTAGGCGCCGATACGGCGGTCCAGGATCAGCGAGTAGAAGGCCTTCTGCACATCCGGGGTGGCCGCGTTCAACTCGTCCAGGAACAGGCAGTACGGCTCGTCGCGGGCGATCGCCTCCGGCGGGCAGAACACGGAGCGGCCGTCACGGATCTGCGGCACGCCCATCAGGTCCTCCGGCGCGAGCTGCGTACCGAGGAGGCTCACGCACGTAAGGCCCAGCGACTCGGCGAAGTCCCGTACGAGGGAGGACTTTCCGATGCCGGGGGCGCCCCAGACGAAGACGGGGCGGACGGTGGCGAGGCCGAGCAGCAGCTCGGGGATACGGGAGGGGGTGACGGTGACGGCTGCCTGCAAGGCGTGGGCTCCAGGGGTTTGGTCCTGCGGACGTTGCGGACAGTGTGGGTGACCGCTTCGCTGGAGCGCAGCCGAATTTTTTGTGGGCCGGGGCGCCTATGCCTCTGCCGGGTTCTGTTCGGGGGCGGGTGCGGGTTCGTCGTGGCCGGTCGCGCAGTTCCCCGCGTCCCTGAGGGGCGCGCTGCCGTGGGCCAGGGGTACTTGGGGGCCGTTCGCCTCCCGTAGCCATCTTCTGAGTATCCGGTGGATGTGCTCCGCGCCGACCAGGTCCTCGTCCTGGTCCACCGGCTCGGAGAGGGCCAGGGGGGACATCAGGAAGGGGCGGGACTGGCAGCCGCCCAGGCCTCCGTGGGAGCCGATCTGTTCCTCGAAGGCGAGGACCTCGCCTTCGGTGGGGTCGTACCAGGAGTTGACCATGATGTCGGCGGTGTGGGGGAAGCCGTGGGTGCGGCGTACGGCTTCGGCGGCGCCGGGGCCGAAGTCGGCCAGGGGGCCCGGGTGTTCGTCGCTGAGTTCGTCGATCGGGATCTCCGCGCCGTGCGCGCCGAGGACGACGCCGCCGTGCTCCTCGCTGCGCACGAGGACGAACCCGATGCCGGGGTGGTTGGCGAGGGTGGAGAGCAGGGCGGGGTGGCGGGCGTCGATCTCCTCGCGGCTCATCCGGTGGGAGACGTCCGGGAAGGAGACGAGGCCCAGGTTGCCGGAGGCCAGGGTGATCGGCTCGGAGCGGCGGGTGGGGCGGTACTCCTCGACGCCCTCCTCGACGGGGATGCGCAGCGCGGCCCGGACCGCCGCACGGGCCTCGGCGCCGCTGTGGGTGCGCTGGGCGCGGCGCGGGACGGGCAGGCCGCAGCCGGCGCGGACCAGGTCGCCGAGGGTGAGGCCGTAGCGGCCGAGGAAGGTCTCGCCGGGGGTCTGGCCGTGGTCGGAGAGGAGAACGATCCGGTAGGCGCGCGGGGCGTGTTCGGCGACCTGGGCGATCAGCGCGAGGGAACGGTCGAGGCGTTCGAGGACCTTCGCGGCGTCCCGGCTGTGCGGGCCGGAGTGGTGGGCGACCTCGTCGTACGCCACCAGGTCCGCGTAGATCGCCGCGCGGCCCGCGAACATGTCCCCGATCACCGCGGAGACCACCACATCGCGCTCGATGACGGTCGCGAAGGCACGGATGAACGGGTAGAGGCCGCCGCGCGCGACGCGAGGCCGCTGCTGGGCGAACCGGGCCCGGGTGGACTGGCCGATCTCCCGCACGACGTCGGCGACGAAGGACATGGCGGTGCGGACGGCGTTGGCCGGGTCGGAGAAGTAGGCGAAGTACCCCGCCCGGGACCGGTTCCGGCGCCCTCGGCGGGCCGCCATCGACAGGACGAGAGCGAGTTGCTCGGCGCCGCCGCTGAAGAGATTGCCGCGGCTGGCGCCGTCGACGGTCAGCAGACCGCCGTCGCCGGTGCGGTCGACGGCCCGGCGCTGGAGTTCCGCGGCGCTGGAGGGCCGGTTGCAGACCATCACCTCCCGGGTGTCCTTCTCGTACCAGCGGAAGGCCGGCACATCGTGGTTGGTGCCGTGCAGGATGCCGAGCTGGCTGGCGCCGGTCTGGCTGGACCAGTCGGTGCGCCACGGGGTGAGCCGGTGCGTGGGCCGGGGGCGGGCGGTGCCGGCCGACGCGGGCGGCGGCGCGAGGCCCAGCCACTCGGCCACGGTCGGCATCAGCCCCTTCTCCGTCGCCGCCTCCAGCACGTCGTGGCCGACGCCGTCGAGCTGGAGGAAGACGGTGCCGGGTCCGGCGGGCCCCGGGCGGCCTTCGGCGTGCCTGCGGCGGCGGTCGGCCAGACGGTACAGCCGGCGTCGGTAGGCGTCGTCGTCCCGCACGGCGAGGGCACCGCCGGTGGCGGAGGCGACGGCGGACATCACCGCGGCGACGACCACGGCGGTCTCGGGCGCGGCCGCGCCCTGGCCGGAGGGGTTGAGCCGCAGGGCGAGGAGGAGCAGGGAGCCGTTGAGGAAGAAGACGAGCAGGCCGAGGACGAGCGCCGGGACCAGCAGCAGGGCCCGCACCAGCAGCGGCCACACGAGCGAGGACAGCAGACCGAACGCGCCGGCGCCGAACGCCGCGGTCACGGCGATCTGTGTGGCGCTCTCATCGCTCTCGGACCGGAGCCGGAAGTCGGGCAGCGCGCCCGCGAGCACGAGCATGGTCAGCGTGGACACCGCCCAAACGGCGAGCATGCGCCAGATCCCGCTCAGCACCCTCCGCCAACGACCACCGCCCACGTTCTGGCCACCTTTACCGTCACGATCCTGGGGTCAGCCTGTCATAGGGGGTGGGGGCGCCGGGGTGGCACTGCGGGGTGGCACGGGGGCACGGCTCGGGGAGGGGCGGGCAGGGGCCGAGGCTTGCCGTGCGTCGCGGGCCGCGGGTCACCGGTGGCTGGTCGCGCAGTTCCCCGCGCCCCTGAAGGGGCGCTCAGCGGCCGTCGTAGCCCGCCGTCGGCATCGACAGGCGGCGGTGGACGTGGGCCTTCATCTGGGCGTCGTAGGCGGGTTCGGCGTGGCCGACGGTCTCGACGCGGATGCCGCGTCGGGCGCACTCGGCGGTGAAGTCGTCGACGGAGGCCAGGGCGCGTTCCAGGACGCGGCGGCTGGGGGCGACGAAGAGATCGACCAGGCCGGCGTCGACATCGGCCCAGAGGGCGCAGTGATCGGGGCGCAGACCGCGTACGAGCAGCTCGCGCGTCACCACGTAGCCGCGCTCGGCCGCCCAGCGGGCGCACATGGCGTGCTGGCTGCGGGAGTCGACCAGGAAGGGATCCGCCTCCAGCTCCTCCAGCGGCGTCAGGCTCGCTATCGCCGCGACGCGCACCACGGCGCCACGTCCCGCCGGGCCGCGTCCCGCCGCGCCCCCCGCCACCGCGCCGCGTCCATGAGCGGCGTCCTGGCACGCCACGCCGGAGGCACCGCTCCTGTCTCCCTTGTCTCCCATGCTGTTCCCCCCTCCCCCGGGTCCGCGCCCCGTCCTGCGGAGCGAACCGCGGACGCCGGAACCGGCATGCCCGTCCACGGCATGATCCGCCGGACGGGCTCAGGCCGCAGACCCTACTCCAGCCCGTAGGCTCGGGGGAGTAGCGCGGAGGAGGCGAACGGAGTGCCGGTGGAGATCACCTGGTGGGGTCATGCGACCTGCACCGTGGAGGACTCGGGAACGAGGGTGCTGACGGACCCCCTGTTCGCGCGCCGGCTCGCGCATCTCAGAAGGCGCCGGGGCGCGCCCCCTCCGCCGGAGGCCGCGGTCGCGGACGTCGCGCTGGTGTCGCATCTGCACGCCGATCATCTGCATGTCCCCTCCCTGGCGCGGCTCGCCCCGGGGACCCGGGTCGTGGTGCCGAAGGGCGCGCCGCGCCAGGTGCCGGGGTTGCGCAGGCTGGCGCATCTGCGGCTCTCCGAAGCGGTGCCCGGGGACCAGGTCAGGGTCGGTGACCTGGTCGTACGCGTTGTCTCCGCCCGGCACGACGGACGGCGGCTGCCGGTCGGGCCGCATCGTTCGCCCGCCCTCGGCTTCGTCGTCGAGGGCGAGGCGCGGACGTACTTCGCCGGGGACACCGGCCTGTTCGAGACGATGTCCAAGGAGGTCGGGCCGGTCGACGTGGCGCTGCTGCCGGTCGGCGGCTGGGGGCCGTACCTCGGCGAGGGGCATCTGGACGCGGGGCGCGCGGCGGAGGCGCTTGCGCTGCTCGCGCCCCGGAGCGCGATTCCGGTGCACTACGGCACGTACTGGCCAATCGGCATGGACGCCGTGCGCCCCCATGAATTCCACGCCCCCGGCGAGGAGTTCGTGCGCCTGGCCGCCGCACGGGCTCCTGAGGTGGCCGTGCACCGGCTGGGGCACGGGGAGAGCGTACGACCGGGGGTGGCGCGATGAGACGCCCGCCGACGCGGGTCACCGAGGTCGCGAGGGAGGCTCGGTGATCGTCCTGGCCGCCGTGAGCACCCCCGTGCCGTACGCGTCCACCCAGCAGGCGATCGGCTACCCCACGCTGTTCCTGCTGGTGCTGCTCGGAGCGCTGGTGCCGGTGGTGCCGACCGGGGCACTGGTCAGTTCGGCGGCCGTGGTGGCGTTCCATCAGACGGCGCCGCTCTCACTGCTGATGGTGTTCGTGGTGGCGTCGGTCGCCGCGTTCCTCGGGGACATCGCGCTGTACTGGCTCGGGCGGCGCGGGATGGGTTCCAAGAACGGTTCGCGCTGGCTGGAGGCGATCCGCCGCCGGGCGCCGGAGGACCGGCTGACCCAGGCGCAGGCCAAGCTCGACGACCACGGGGTGGCCGTACTGGTGCTGTCCCGGCTGATGCCGGCCGGGCGTATCCCCGTGATGCTGGCCTGTCTGCTGGCGAAGATGCCCTTGCGGCGGTTCGCCCGGGGGAACCTGCCGGCGTGCCTCGCGTGGGCCGTGACGTACCAGTTGATCGGCATCCTGGGCGGGTCCCTGTTCAAGGAGCCGTGGGAAGGAGTGCTGGCGGCCGTCGTGTTGACGGTGCTGATCAGTGTGGCGCCGAGCCTGTGGCGCCGCGTCGTCCGCTGAGAGTCGTCGGTCAGTCCAGTACGCGGGAGCCGCCGATCGGCAGGTCCCACAGGTGCTCGCGCGGCAGTCCGGCCGCCTGCCACGCCGCCCGCACCCTCCGCAGGGGTTCGAGGACCGGTTCGGCCGACAGGACGAAGGTGGCCCAGTGCATGGGGGCCAGGTGGCGGGCGCCGAGGTCCTGAAAGGCGCGGACCGCCTCCTCCGGGTCGCAGTGCACGTCGCTCAGCCACCAGCGGGGGTCGTAGGCGCCGATGGGCAGCAGGGCGACGTCGATGCCGGGGTGGCGGCGGCCGATGAGGGAGAACCAGTGGCCGTAGCCGGTGTCGCCGGCGAAGTAGACACGCCTGCCGTCGGGGGCCGTGAGGACCCAACCGCCCCACAGGGAGCGGCAGGTGTCGGTGAGGGTGCGCTTGGACCAGTGGTGGGCCGGTACGAAGTCGAAGCGCACGCCGTCGAGTTCGGCCGCCTCCCACCAGTCCAGCTCGGTGACCCGGTCGAACCGGCGCCGCCGGAACCAGCGGCCGAGCCCGGCGGGCACGAACACCGGGGTCTCGCGCGGGAGTCTGGCCAGGGTGGGGGCGTCGAGGTGGTCGTAGTGGTTGTGGCTGATGACGACCGCGTCCACGCGGGGCAGCGCGTCCCAGTCGACGCCCACGGGGGTGATCCGTGCCGGGGTGCCCAGGATGCGGCGGGACCAGACGGGGTCGGTGAGGACGGTCAGCCCGCCGATCCGCACCACCCAACTCGCGTGCCCCGCCCAGGAGACGGCCACGGTACGGGCGTCCACCCTCGGCAACGGGCCCGGCTCGTACGGCAGTCGCGGGACGTCGGCGAGCCCGTCGGCCCCGGGCCGTACCGAGCCCTCCCGGGCGAACCGCGCGAACGCCTTCAGCCCGGGGAGGGGCGTGGTGAGCCGGTCGGCGAACGACCGCGGCCAACGGCGCGGCTCACCGAGCGGGCGGGGCTCCGCGAGCGGCGGGAGGGGTGTCGTGGTGGAGGTGGTGCAGGTGGTCGTGGAGGTAGTGCAGGTGGTCGTGGAGGTGGTGGCGGTGGAGGTGGTGGTCGACTCGGAGGGGAGGGTCATCGCAGGTCCTCGAAGGTCGCGCCGAGGTGGGCCAACGCCCTTTCCACATGCGGGAGTTCCAGGGGATCCGGCGCGGCCAGGGCCTGGGCGCGCTCCGTGTCGGTGGTGCCGAGGAACGCCTCGGTGGACAGCCGGACGCGCAGCGCCCCGAGGTCGTCCCCGAACCGGTGACCGCCGGGCGCGGGCATCCCGAGCCGGTCGGTGAGGAAGTCCTCCGCCTCCTGGGCGTCACCGACGCCGTACCCGGCGAGGGTCGAGCGCAGCGGGGCGAGGTCGGCGTACAGATGCCGCCCGGCGCGCGGCGGCAGGGCGAGCGCCCCGGCGGCCACCACGGCCCGGTGCGCGGCGTCGGCGAGACGCGCGTGCAGGCGTACGGCGGTGGCGAGCCGTTCGGTGACGGGGGCGGGCTCGTCGAGGGCGTGGGCGGCGGCCGCCGCGACCGGGGTGGCGACCCGGGCGCCCAGCGCGGTGAGCACGTCCAGGACCCGGTCGCGCAGCCCCGTACCGCCCCCGTTCCCCGGGAAGCGGGCGACGGCGGCCGGCCAGCCGGCCGGCAGGAAGGCGCCGGCGAGGTCGGCGACGACGGTGACCCGGTCCGGCACCATCTCGGCGGGGCTGAACAGCACGGTGTCGTGCGGGTCGTGCACGGTGTCGCGCCAGGTCTCGTCGCTGACCAGGTGCAGCCCCTCCCCCAGGGCCGCCTCCATGGTCTCGTGCACCAGTTCGGGCGGGGCCACGGTCGCGGTCGGGTCGTCGGCGACGCACAGCACGAGCAGCCGGGGATCGCCTCCCTCGGCCCGGATCCTGCGGACGGTCTCCAGGAGCGCGTACGGGTCCGGCACACCCCCGCACTCGGCGGGCGTGGCCACGTGGAAGACGGATCTCCCGAGCGCCCGCGCCTGTGGCTCCCACCAGGCGGCACACGGCCGCGGCAGCAGCACGTCGCCGCCGATCGCGGCGGTCAGGGCGAGGAGCAGGGCGGGCGCGCCGGGGGCGGCGAGGACCCGGTCCCGGGTGGTGGCCAGTCCGCGCCGGTCCCAGTAGCCGCAGGCGGCGTCCAGGAGGGCGGGATCACCACCGAGCGGGACGGGGTCGGGGCGGCCCGCCGCGGCGGACAGGACGGTGGCCAGTTCGGGCAGGACGGGCAGTCCCTGGGCGGGAAGGGGCGGGCCGTAGCGGACCGGACCATGTCCTTCCGGATCCGTCCGCCGCATATGTGCCTCCGCCCGCTCCTGGTGCGTGGCCCGGCGCTCACCCCTCCGGGATCGCTCCGGGATGTCGATGGTGCTCCCTCGTGCGTCGGGGTGCGTCGGCGTGCCGTGTCGAACACGGTAGGCGTCGCGCGCACCCTCGGCCTGTCAGTACCCAGGCTCACGCGCCCCATGGGCCCCGGCACGGGTTGCGCCGGTCACACGCTCACGGCGTCCAACGGTTCCGGCGGCGCAGCCGGTGCACGGCCGCGCCGAGCGCTCCCGCGACGAGGAGGCCACCGGCGACCATGGCGGGGACGGAGTCGGTGAAGGCACCGCCGTCGCCCGCGTGGACGCCCCGCTGGACCGGGGCCGGTTGGTAGGTGGAGTCGTGGGAGGGCTGGTGCGTGGGCTGATGGGTCGGCTGGTGCGAGGGCTGGTGGCTCGGCTGGTGGGTGGACCAGGACTGGTCGCCGCCGACGGAGACGTCGAACGCGGCGCTCCACTGTTTGCCCTCGCCGCCAGGGGCCCCGGGGCACGTGCCGTCGATGCCCCACTCGGTGGCCGGGGCCGCCGCGTCGACGCCGGTCTCGAAGTCGGCGGCGGGCGCGATCTTCGCCGTGCCCTGGTAGGAGGGGCCGGCGGCGGAGTCGCCGTCGCCCGGGAGGCGTTGCAGCGTGACGGTGCCCTGTTCGAACGCCTGTGAGCTGGCGTCGATGGTCTCGGGGGCGGTGCCGCCGGTCGGGTCGCAGGCGACGGAGAAGGTGAGTGTGCCGCCCGGTTCGACGGACTGCGGGTTCACCTCGGCCGCGGGATCCGCGTGGGCGATCGGGGCGGCGGCGCCCAGGACGACGCCGATCAGGGCGGTGGCGGACAGGACACGGGCTCTGCGGCGCGTGGGCGGGCGCGTGGGCGGGGGCATGGATGGGACTCCTTCGGCCGGCTCCGGCGGGGGTGGGGGCACGACCGCCGTGCCCCGCGTCCATCAGAGCGCCGAGCCCGGCGGGGCGCGCGCCGCCGGGCACCATTCGCGGGACACGGAGGGCCGACCGGGTGACGGTTCGCTCCGCTGGGTTCAGCCGGTGGGCGCCGGGGCGGTGGGGTTGGTTGTCAGCTGCGGGTTCGTCGTGGCCGGTCGCGCAGTTCCCCGCGCCCCTTTGGGGCGCGATGCTGTTCGACTCAGTCGGAGTCGTGGCCGGTCGCGCGGTTCCCCGTGCCTCTGACGGGGCGCAGTGCTGTTCGGCTCAGTCGGAGAGGGAGACCAGTTCCTTTTCCAGGCCCCTGCCCCGCTTCTCCACCACCGCCGACGCGACGTCCGCGAGTTTGCGGTTGGTGCCCTGGGAGATGCGGCGCAGGACGGTGAACGCGGCGTCCGCGTCGCAGCCGAGGACGTGCATGACCATGCCGCAGGCCTGGTCGACGACGGGGCGGGAGCGCAGGGCGGCGCCGAGCTGGTCGAGTTCGGTGAGGGCGGCCCGGTAGGAGAGGTCGCGGACGATGCAGGTCGCCGCGAGGTCGCCGAGGGCGCGGGCCGGGCCGTGCGGGGCGTCCTCCAGAGCGTGGGGGCGGAAGCTGTAGAGGCTGAGGGTCACGGTGAGCCCGGAGCGCCTGAAGGGGAGCGTGATACTGGACCGTACGCCCGCGTCGAGGGCCACCGCCCGGTACTCCGGCCAGCGTTCCTCCCGCAGCAGATCGGCGGAGTCGACGGGTTCACCGCGTTCCAGCGCGGCCGGGAGCGGTCCGTGGCCCGAGCGCAGTTGGACGGCGACGAGTCCGGCGAGGTCGGGGTGGGTGACCGCGGCGGGCCGCTCGGTGCCGCTGTCGGACACCATGCCGCTGGCGCCGCAGCAGTCCTGGGTGCAGCGGGCGGCCTGCTCGACGAGTTCGGAGAGCCTCCTGCCCGGATGTGCGGATTCCGCCGACTCCCGGCCCACACGGCCGAGTTGTTCGCTTTCCGGCATGATGCACGCCTCCTCCTCCGATCGCTTTCCCGCGCACCCGCGCGGAAAACGAATCTTCGGCTTTCGGTCCGGCCGTGCCCTCACCGCCTGTCAGGCGCTACGTTCGTCGCATGACGCAGACGGACGAATTCGGTGAAGAACTCGCGGATTTCGTACGCCGTGTCGCTGAGCTCAAGGCAGCACGCTCGGTACCGACGGGAGATCTCCCGACGGTCCTCGACGCGGCCTTCTTCGAACTCGACCATGTCGCGGACCAGTTGTGGCCGTGGTACGAGCGGCTGACCGCCTCGGGGCCGGTCGGCGGCACCTCGTCCGCCGCGCAGGAACACCAGCTGCTGAAGACCGTGTTCCAAAGTCTGCCGCTGCCGGTGGTGTTGGTGGACCGCGAGACGGTGGTGCGGCGCCTCAACCGGGCCGCGACCGCCTTCACCGGCGTACAGTCCGGTTATGCGACGGGCCGCCCGCTCAGCGGTTTCCTCGCCCATTCCGACCGGGGCGCGTTCCGGTCCCAGGCGGCCGCCGTGGCCCGGGACGAGGGGGACCGCAGTCTCACTGTCCATCTGCAGCAGCGCCCGTCGTTGCCGGTCCGCGCCACGCTCACCAAGCTGCGCCCCGGCAGCGGCGAGCCGCGCAACACGGTCCTGGTCGTCCTCCAGCCGGCCGGGCACCGGATGCCGACCGTCGAGCCGCTGCGGCCGTTGCCCAATCTCACCGAGACCACCCGTCACGCGGCCCTGATGGACCTCGTCGACGCGATGACCACAGCCCTGCTGACGGCGCCCGCCGGCGCGGCCCTCGACCGTGCGGCCCGTGTCCTGCACGGCCGCTTCGCCGACTGGGTGGTCGCCGACACGACGACCCCCGGCCTCGTGCGCTCGACGGTGCTGGCCCCTTCGGAGGAGGCGGCGAAGCTCCTGGTGTCCCAGGACCCCGCCACCTGTCCCCTCGTCGTCACGGCGGCCCGAGGCGGCTCCCCCGCTCTCCAGATCCGCCCCGCCGACCCGGCCGCCTTCGGCCACGACGGCTCCGGGGCCCCGGTCCTGGTGACGGCCGACGTGACCTCCCTGCTAGCGGTGCCGCTGGCGCTCCCGGAAGGCCCGGTCAAGGGCGTCCTGACCCTCTTCCGCTCAGGCGCCCGCCTGGCCTTCTCGATGGCCGAGGCCCAGGCGATGGACACGATGTCCCGCCACATAGCCCTGGCAATGGAAACCCGGGCCCCGTAGGCAGCGCCCCGTAAGGGGCGCGGGGAACTGCGCGACCAGCCACGACGGACCCGCAGCCGACAGCGCACCCCACCCCCACGGCGCCCCCGGCCCACCCGGCGGAGCTACACCGCGTCCTTCATCACCTGGTCCCGCAGCCGATCACAGCACCGGCTGATCAACCGCGACACATGCATCTGCGAGATCCCCAGCTGTTCGGCGATCCGGCTCTGCGTCATGTCGCCGAAGAACCGCATGTAGAGGATCGCCCGCTCCCGCTCCGGCAGCGCGGCCAGCCGGGGCTTGACGGCCTCCCGGTCCACCACCGTGTCCAGCGCGGGATCGGCCGACCCCAGCGCGTCGCTCAGCGAGTAGCCGTCCTCGCTCCCCGGCAGCTCCGCGTCCAGCGACAGCGCCGTGAAACTCTCCAGGGCCTCCAGTCCGACCTGGACGTCCTCCTCGCTCATGTTCGCGTGTGCCGCGATCTCCGCGACGGTGGGCCGCCGCCCGGAGATCGTCTGGGACAGGTCCTGACTGGCGAACCGCACGCGGTTGCGCAGGTCCTGGACCCGGCGCGGCACGTGCAGGGTCCACATGTGGTCCCGGAAGTGCCGCTTGATCTCGCCGGTGACGGTGGGTACGGCATAGCTCTCGAAGGCGTTGCCCAGCTCGGGGTCGTAGCGGTCGACCGCCTTGACGAGGCCGAGCGAGGCCACCTGACGGAGGTCGTCGTAGCTCTCGCCCCGGTTGCGGAACCGGCCCGCGAGCCGTTCGGCCATGGGGAGCCACGCCTCGATGATCTGCTCACGCAGGGTGTCCCGCTGTTGACCGGGCGGAAGCGCGGCCAGCTGGCGGAAGGCCTCGGCGGTGTCGGGGGCGTCGTCGTGCGGATGGTGCTTCTTCGCCTGGGTACGCATGGTGCGTCGCAACTCCCTGGAAGGTGCCTCTGGGATGGACGGTCACCGTGGGGGCGCGGACGTGCTCATGGACAGCACACCCGTGAGCGAGAGATCGCCACTTCCACGGACGTGCCTCCTGTCCGAAGCACTGTTATGCGCCTGCCCCGGATCATGCTCGGCAAACACATTCGGGGTTTTCCATTCCGCCCGCGGGTGACTCGCTCGGGAGATCACACCCCGGGAGGTCCAGTATGAGCACCACCGTCGCCGATCACATCTTGCGGAGGCTGCGCGAATGGGGAGTCGAACAGGTATTCGGTTACCCAGGGGACGGCATCAACGGGCTGCTCGCGGCCTGGGGCCGGGCCGAGGACCAGCCGCGGTTCATCCAGTCCCGGCACGAGGAGATGTCCGCGTTCCAGGCGGTCGGGTACGCCAAGTTCTCCGGTCGGCTCGGGGTGTGCGCGGCGACTTCGGGTCCGGGCGCGATCCATCTGCTCAACGGCCTGTACGACGCCAAGCTGGACCATGTGCCGGTGCTGGCGATCGTCGGCCAGACGCACCGCAGCGCGATGGGCGGCTCCTACCAGCAGGAGGTCGACCTGCACACCCTGTTCAAGGACGTGGCCTCGGACTTCGTCGAGACGGTGACCGTGCCCGAGCAGCTGCCGAACGTCCTCGACCGGGCGATCCGCACGGCGTACGCCCGCCGCGCGCCGACGGCCGTCATCATCCCCGGTGACGTGCAGGAGCTGGAGTACTCGGCGCCGACCCACGACTTCAAGATGGTCCCGTCCAGCCTGGGCGGCGAGGCCTGGACGGCAGTGCCGTCGACCGAGTCGGTGGAGCGGGCCGCCGAGATCCTGAACGCCGGCGACAAGGTCGCGATCCTCATCGGGCAGGGCGCCGCCGGGGCCCGCGCCGAGGTGGCCCGGATCGCCGAACTGCTCGGCGCGGGTGTCGCCAAGGCGCTCCTCGGCAAGGACGCGCTGAGCGACGAGCTGCCGTACGTCACCGGCTCGATCGGGCTGCTGGGCACGCGCCCCTCGTACGAGCTGATGCGGGACTGCGACACCCTGCTGACGATCGGCTCGTCGTTCCCGTACTCGCAGTTCCTGCCGGACTTCGGCAAGGCGCGGGCCGTGCAGATCGACATCGATCCGCACATGGTCGGGATGCGCTACCCGTACGAGGTGAACCTCGTCGGGGACGCGAAGGCGACGCTGGAGCGGCTGATCCCGCTGATCGATCCGGAGCGGGGTCGCGAGTGGTACGACGAGGTGTGCGCGGGGGTGGCGCGCTGGCGTGAGGTGACGGCGCGCCGGGCGGAGCTGTCGGCCGACCCGATCAACCCGGAGCTGGTGGCCCACGCCCTTGATCCGCTGCTGCCGGACGACGCGATCATCTCCTCGGACTCCGGTTCGGCGGCGAACTGGTACGCCCGGCACATCACCATGCGGGGGCGTATGCGCGGTTCGCTGTCGGGCACGCTGGCGACGATGGGCTGCGGGGTGCCGTACGCCATCGGCGCGAAGTTCGCGCACCCGGACCGGCCGGCGATCGCCCTGGTCGGGGACGGGGCGATGCAGATGAACGGCATGGCGGAGCTGATCACGGCGGCCAAGTACCAGGACCGCTGGGAGGATCCGCGGCTGGTGGTGGCCGTCTGGAACAACCACGATCTCAACCAGGTGACATGGGAGCTGCGGGCGATGGGCGGCGAGCCGTCGTTCCTGCCCTCGCAGGAGCTGCCGGACGTCCAGTACGCCGCCTTCGCGCGCTCGCTGGGACTGACCGGCATCCGGGTGGAGAAGCCCGAGGACGTGGAGGCCGGCTGGCGGGCGGCCCTCGCGGCGGACGGTCCCGCCGTCGTCGAGTTCCTCACCGATCCGGCGGTGCCGCCGATCCCGCCGCACGCGACCTGGGAGCAGATGGAGTCCACGGCCGCGTCGATCCTCAAGGGCGACGCCGACCGGGCGTCCATGGTCAAGCAGGGCTTCAAGGCGAAGGTGCAGGAGTTCCTGCCGGGCACCCGCTCGAAGGACGACGGCCCTTCGTGAGATGCCGGGTCCCCGTGTCGGTGCCGGGCGTTCGGGTACGCGGGGGGCCACCAACCCATCTGGAGGGGAGTCATGCAGCGAGGCAGTGACCGGCTGAGCGCCCACCGCGACGACGAGATGAAGCACGAACTGCAGGGATTGCTCCGTTCGGGGCATCCCACCCGGACGGAGGAGTGGAACGACCCCGAGCCCTACGCCGAGGACGACCCGGAGGTGGCGTACGGGCCGGTGACGCCGAGTCGGGCGCCCGCGCGGGTGGAGGCACTGCGGCTGGACCTGGCCCGGGTCCTGGGCCGTACGTCGTTCCCGGCGGGCCCCGCCGAGCTGATCCGGGTCCTGCGGGACCGGCACGCCCCGGACGGGCTCGTGGCGCCCTTGGAGCGGCTGCCGCACAAGGCGCGCTACGACTCGGTCCACCAGCTCGCGGAGGCCGTGGTCCAGGCGCAGGACGACGACAGCGGTACGACCGGGGAGAGCGGGGGCGGGGCCGCACGGCCTCCGGCGGACACCACGGAATCCGCACATGACGGGGACACATAGGCGCCCTGCGCTCGGGTACTGCGGGCAGGGTCACGCCGACGCGGGCGTGCCCCCCGCGGTCGGGGCGGAGCGACGAAAGGCCGGGAGACCATGGCCGAGTTCGTGAGGGAAGTCATGACGCCAGGGGTGGTGGCGGTCCGCCCGGACGCCTCGCTCGTGGAGGCGGCGCAGTTGATGCGCGCCCAGGACGTCGGGGATGTGCTCGTCGCGGCCGACGGGCACATGATCGGGGTCCTGACCGACCGCGACATCACCCTGCGGGCCGTCGCCGACGGAGCCGACCCGCTGACGGTGAGCGCCCAGGCCGTCTGCACCCCGAACCCGGTCGTGGTCGGTCCGGACGAGGCCGTGTCCGCCGCGGTCGAGCTGATGCGCGACCACGCGATACGCCGGCTGCCCGTCGTGGAGGACGGACACCCGGTGGGCATGGTCAGCCTCGGCGACCTGGCCGTCTCCCAGGACCCCGACTCGCCCCTCGCCCACATCAGCCGAGCGGACCCGGCCCCTTGGCCGGGATCGGCCCCGCTCTCCGGAACCGGCCCGGGCGGGAACCCGCTCCCCAGGGCCGCCCAGGGAACGAACGTGCCCTCCGGGACCGGACCGGGAACGAACGCGATGTCCGCGACCGGACCGAAGACGGCCCCAGCCTCGGGAATCGGCACCGAAGCGGCCCCGATCACCGGGACCGACACGAGGGCGGACCCGACCCCCGGGGCCGGCCCAGGGACGGACGCGATGTCCGCGACCGGCCTGGGGACGGCCCCGGCCGCGGGAATCGGCCCGGGGCCGGTCCCGGCCTGACGGGCGGCCCGATCCCGGCCGCCGGACCGGGGTCGGGCCCGCCTCACCCCGCCGGACCGGCTCGCGGTCACCCCGCCCGCCGCCTCCGGCACCGACCGACCCCCGGCACCAACCCACCACCGCATCGGACAAGCGACCGGCACGGAGACCATGGACGACGACAGTGTGCGCACCGATCAGTGGCCCGATCACTCCCGTACCCCCGTCCTGGAGGCCCTGGAGCGCTACCGGCGCGGCGGGCGTCGGGCTTTCTCGCCGCCCGGCCACAAGGGCGGGACCGGTGTGGACGCGCGGGTCGCGCTCACACTCGGCCCCGATGTGTTCGCCTCGGACGTGCTCGCCCTCAACGGGCTCGACGACCGGCGGATGTCGGGCCGGGTCCTGGAGCGCGCCGAGGAGCTGATGGCGGACGCGGTGGACGCGGACCGTGCGTACTTCTCCACCTGCGGCAGCTCCCTGTCGGTGAAGGCGTCGATGCTGGCGGTCGCCGGGCCGCACGAGAAGCTGCTGATCGCGCGCAACGCCCACAAGTCGGTGATCGCGGGCGTGATCCTGGCCGGCGTCGAACCGGTGTGGGTGCGCCCGCGCTGGGACGCCGAGCACGCGCTGTCGCATCCGCCGGGCCCCGAGCAGGTCGCCGAGGCCTTCGAGCGGGCGCCCGACGCGAAGGGCATGCTGCTGGTCTCGCCCACGGCGTACGGCACCTGCGCGGACATCGCCGCGATCGCGGAGGTCTGCCACGCGCACGGCCGGCCGCTGATCGTCGACGAGGCGTGGGGCGCCCATCTGCCGTTCCACGAGGCCCTGCCGAGCTGGGCGATGGACGCGGGCGCCGACCTGTGTGTGACGTCGGTGCACAAGATGGGCGCGGGTCTGGAGCAGGGCTCGGTCTTCCATCTGCGGGGCGACCTGGTCGATCCGGCCGTGCTCAGGCTCCGCGGCGATCTGCTCAACACCACCAGCCCGTCGGTCCTGATGTGGGCGGCGCTGGACGGCTGGCGGCGGCAGATGGTGGAGCGCGGCCATGAACTCCTCGACCACGCCCTGCGGTTGGCGGCCCGGCTGCGTACGGAGGTGGCCGCACTGCCCGGACTCGTCCCGCTCGCCGACGCCGAACTCACCCGTCCTGGGCGGGCGTTCGCGTACGACCCGCTGATGGTCGTGATCGACGTCGCCGGTCTCGGCACGAGCGGTTACGCGGCCGTCGAGTGGCTGCGCGAGCACCACCGGGTCGATCTCGGGCTCGGCGACCACCGGCGTGTGGTCGCCCAACTCACCCACGCCGACACGGAGGAGAGCTGCGCGGCCCTGCTGGACGCCCTGACGGACCTGGTGAAGCGGCGCGAGTCGCTGCCGCCGCGGCCGGACATGCGGCTGCCCGAACCGGCGGAGCTGGAGCTGGAGAGCGTGATGCTCCCCCGCGACGCCTTCTTCGGGCCGGTGGAGCAGGTGCCGCTGGAGGAAGCGGTGGGCCGGGTGGCAGCGGAGCCCGCCAGCCCCTATCCGCCGGGGGTGCCGGTGATCTGTCCGGGCGAACGGATCGACCGGGCGGTCGTGGAGTACCTCGGATCCGGGGTGGAGCACGGCATGTACGTACCCGATCCGTCGGACCCGGAGCTGCGCACCCTGCGTGTGGTGGCCCGGTGACCGACGGCGGAACCAGCCACGGAACACGGCGTACACCCCAAGAAACACCCCGCCAAACACCGCAAGAAGCACCGCGAGAAACACCGCGAGGAACACGGCAAGGAGAGGAGACCGAGCAGCCATGCGTATCGCATTCCTGACGGCACCCGAGGGTGTCGAGCAGATCGAGCTGACCGAGCCCTGGCAGGCGGCGGAGAACGCCGGTCACGAACCCGTGCTGGTGTCGACGAAGTCCGGACGGATCCAGGCCTTCGACCATCTCGACAAGGCGGACACGTTCCCCGTCGACGCCGTGGTGGGCGAGGCCCCGGCCGAGTCGTTCGACGCGTTGGTCCTGCCCGGCGGGGTGGCCAACCCGGACTTCCTGCGCATGGACGAGGGGGCCGTGTCGTTCGTCCGGTCGTTCTTCGAGCGGGGCCGTCCCGTCGCGGCGATCTGTCACGCGCCGTGGACGCTGGTGGAGGCGGACGTGGTGCGCGGCCGGGTCCTGACCTCATGGCCGAGTCTGCGGACGGACATCCGCAACGCGGGCGGCACCTGGGTGGACGAGCAGGTGAAGATCTGCGACCACGGCGCGGGCAAGCTGGTCACCAGCCGCAAACCGGACGACCTCAAGGCGTTCTGTGAGGCGTTCCTCGACGTGTTCTCCCAGGAGGCCGCCTGATGAGCTCGCCCATGGACCGCAAGCAGGAGTAGCGCGAGGCCGCCCACCCGGTCGACCCGGCGTCGGGCCCCCTCACCACCGACCAGGGCGTGGCCGTCGACCACACCGACGACTCGCTGACCGCCGGTGAGCGCGGGCCGACCCTGATGGAGGACTTCCACTTCCGGGAGAAACTCACCCACTTCGACCACGAACGGATCCCGGAGCGGGTCGTCCACGCCCGGGGCGCGGGCGCCTACGGGTACTTCGAACCGTACGAGTCCTGCGCGGAGTTCACCCGGGCCGCGTTCCTCCAGGACCCCTCGGTCCGCACCCCGGTCTTCGTACGGTTCTCGACCGTGCAGGGGCCGCGCGGCTCGGCGGACACCGTGCGGGACGTACGCGGCTTCGCGACCAAGTTCTATACCTCGGAGGGCAATTACGACCTGGTCGGGAACAACTTCCCGGTCTTCTTCATCCAGGACGGGATCAAGTTCCCCGACTTCGTGCACGCGGTGAAGCCGGAGCCGCACAACGACATCCCGACGGGCGCGTCCGCGCACGACACGCTCTGGGACTTCGTGTCCCTCCAGCCGGAGACGCTGCACGCCATCATGTGGCTGATGTCCGACCGGGCGATCCCGCGCAGCTACCGCATGATGCAGGGCTTCGGCGTGCACACCTTCCGTTTCGTGACCGCCGACGGGCGGGGCACGTTCGTGAAGTTCCACTGGAAGCCGAAGCTGGGCACGCACTCGCTGGTGTGGGACGAGGCGCAGGAGTGCCGGGGCCGGGACCCGGACTTCAACCGCCGGGACCTGTGGGACGCCATCGAGGCCGGCGAGTTCCCGGAGTGGGAGTTGGGCGTCCAACTGGTGCCGGAGGAGGACGAGTTCGCCTTCGACTTCGATCTGCTCGACGCCACGAAGCTCATCCCCGAGGAGCAGGTGCCGGTGCGGCCGATCGGCCGTATGGTGCTGGACCGCAACCCCGAGAATTTCTTCGCGGAGACCGAACAGGTCGCCTTCCACACCGCGAACGTGGTGCCGGGCATCGACTTCACCAACGACCCGCTGCTCCAGGCCCGTAACTTCTCCTACCTGGACACCCAGTTGATCCGCCTCGGCGGCCCCAACTTCAGCCAGCTGCCGGTGAACCGACCCGTGGCCCCGGTGCGCACCAACCACCGCGACGGCTATCACCAGTCTGCGATCCACCGCGGCACGAACTACTTCCCGAACTCCCTCGGCGGGGGCTGCCCGGCCCACGCGGGCGTCGACCCGCAGGCCTACACACACCTCGCCGAGCGGGTCGACGGCGCCAAGATCCGCCGCCGCAGCGAGAGTTTCAAGGATCACCACAGCCAGCCGGCCATGTTCTGGAACAGCATGGCCCCCTGGGAGAAGCAGCACATCGTGGACGCCTTCCGCTTCGAGCTGGGCAAGGTCGGCGCCCTCTCCGTCCGCGCCCGCACGGTGGAGCAACTGACCAAGGTGGACCCGGAGTTGGCGGCCGAGGTGGCGAAGGGCATCGGTGTGCCCGTCCCGTCGGACGCCGAGCCGGTGGCGTACAAGCTCGCCTCGCCGGCGCTCAGCCTGGAGGCGCAGCGCGGCCCCGGTTCCCTCCGCACCCGGCAGATCGCCGTGCTGGTGGCCGACGGGGTGGATGCCGAGCAGGTGACCAGTGTGCGGGAGGCCCTGGCCGCCGAGGGCGCCGTCGTCGAGGCCCTGGCCGCCCAGGACGGCACGGTACGCGGGGCGGACGGCGCCGAGTACACCGTGGACCGGGCCCTGCCGACGGTGGCGTCGGTCCTGTACGACGCGGTGCTGCTGCCCGGCGGTCCCGTCGCCACACCGTCCCCGTCGACCGACCCCGACGCCATGCGCTTCGTCCGCGACGCCTACCGCCACGGCAAACCGATCGGCGCCCTCGGCTCCGGCGTCGGCATCCTCGCCGCGCTCCAGCCCGAGGGGGTGCGCCTCTCCTCCGAGTTCCACCACGTGGTCGCCGACCGGGGCGTGGTCACGGACACGGCCCAGGGCACCGCGAGCGACGACTTCACGAGGGAGTTCATCACGGCGATAGCGGCCCACCGCCACTGGAACCGCCCACCGACCCGCTGCTGATCGCTATGGGGGCGCCCCTCGCAACAAGGGGCGCCCCCTCCGCTTTAGGGGGCGCGGGGAACTGCGCGAGCAACCACGACGCACCCGCACCCCGCGACGCACAACCACCCCCACCCCCGAACCGGCCCTCGGGCCTCCGGCGCTAAGGCCTCCGCCCGAGCAGACACAACAACCTGGTCTGCGCATCCGCCCCCACCGGCGGAGCCACCGGCGCCGCGAACAGCCCGCTCTTCTCCAGATCACCGGCGTACGGAGCGATCTCGTCCACCGCGAACCGCACCAGCTCCCCCGGCAGCCGTTCGTCCGCGCCGATCGCCCGTGAAAGATCCCACGCGTGCACGACGAGATCGGCGACCATCTGCGCGCAGTACGCGGTCGCCGGGGTGTCGCCGTAGGACAGGTGGACCGTGCGGTCCAGCGCACCGGGGGCCGTGAGCGCCTCCCGCGCGGAGTGCGCGGCGGTGTCCCAGGAGGCCGCGGGGTCGGGCCCCAGCAGATCCCCTTCGAACGTGTCGCCGACCTCTTCGATCATGCAACCGTCCCGTACCAGCGAGGGCACCCACAGCTGCTCGGAGACGAGGTGGTTGACGAGGTCGCGGACCGACCACTCGGCGCAGGGCGTGTCCGCCCCCCACTGGTCGTCCCGGACGGCGTGGACCCGCGCGCCGAAGACGTCCTGGGCCTCGGCGTGCCGGTCGAGCAGCGCACGCCTCCCCGCGGTCGCGCCGGGTCTCATGTCGACGCCGGCCCTCGATCCCGCGCGCCGTCGCGCGTACGGCCCGGGACGACCGGCCGGCGCGGGTGGCGGCGCAGATACTCGCCCTCCAGCTGGGCCATCCGTTCGTTGTGGGTGCGCAGCGCCTCGGTCGAGCCGTGCAGCAGTGTGTCGTGCCGCGTGCGGTGGATCGACTCCAGTTCCTTCATCAACTGCTGGTCGTCCAGTTGGTCCGGGTGCACTCCGGTCATGGTGGTACCCCGATCTCGGTGGGTCCTTCCTCCACTGTACGAAGATCCCGGCCGCCGGGCCCCCGCGCGGGACTTTCGAAACACCCCCTAGCGGGCGCGCTCCACGCGTCGCTCGTCCCAGACCGGCTCGGGGGTCTCCCGGACCCGGCCGTCCGAGCCGAAGACCAGATAGCGGTCGAACGAACGAGCGAACCAGCGGTCGTGGGTGACGGCGAGGACGGTCCCGTCGAAGGCCTCCAGCCCCTCCTGGAGCGCCTCGGCCGACTCCAGGTCGAGGTTGTCCGTGGGCTCGTCGAGCAGGAGCGCGGTGACGCCCTGGAGCTCCAGGAGCAGGATCTGGAAGCGGGCCTGCTGGCCCCCGGAGAGCCGGTCGAAGGGCTGCTCGGCCTGCCTGGTCAGCTCGTAGCGGCGCAGCCGGGACATGGCGGCGCCCCGGTCCTGCGCGTGCTCCTTCCACAGGATGTCGAGCAGTGCCCGGCCCTCCAGCTCGGGATGGGCGTGCGTCTGCGCGAAGTGGCCGGGGACCACCCGGGCGCCGAGCTTCCACTGCCCGGTGTGGGCCACGTCGTCGCCGGCGAGCAGCCGCAGGAAGTGGGACTTGCCCGAGCCGTTGGAGCCGAGGACGGCGACCCGTTCGCCGTAGAAGACCTCCAGGTCGAAGGGTTTCATCAGGCCGGTGAGTTCGAGTCCCTCGCAGGTCACCGCCCGCACGCCCGTGCGGCCGCCCTTGAGCCGCATGGTGATGTCCTGCTCGCGCGGCGGCTCCGGCGGCGGACCGGCCTCCTCGAACTTGCGCAGCCGGGTCTGGGCGGCGGCGTACCGCGAGGCCATCTCATGGCTGACGGCGGCCGCCTGACGGAGTGTCAGTACCAGCTTCTTCAGCTGGGCGTGCTTCTCGTCCCAGCGGCGGCGCAGTTCCTCGAAGCGCTCGAAGCGCTGCCGCCGGGCCTCGTGGTAGGTGTCGAACCCGCCGCCGTGCACCCAGGCGTCCGCGCCCGCCGGTCCCGGTTCCACGCTGACGATCTTCTCGGCGGCGCGGGAGAGCAGTTCCCGGTCGTGCGAGACGAAGAGGACCGTCTTGCGGGTCTCCTTCAGCCGCTCCTCCAGCCAGCGCTTGCCGGGGACGTCGAGGTAGTTGTCCGGCTCGTCGAGGAGGAGCACCTGGTCGGTGCCGCGCAGCAGCGCCTCCAGGACGAGTCGCTTCTGCTCACCGCCGGAGAGCGTCCGCACCTGCCGAAACTGCGCCTTCTCGTACGGCACGCCGAGCGCGGCCATGGTGCAGATGTCCCACAGGGTCTCGGCCTCGTAGCCGCGCACCTCGGCCCAGTCGGAGAGGGCCTGCGCGTACGCCAGCTGGGCCGCCTCGTCGTCCACGGTCATGATCCCGTGCTCGGCGGCGTCGACCGCCTTCGCGGCCTCCCTGATCCCGGGCTGGGCGACGGACACCAGCAGGTCCCGCACGGTCGTCTCGTCCCGCACGGACCCCACGAACTGCCGCATCACCCCGAGGCCCCCGCTGACGGTGACCGATCCGCCGTGCGGCTTCAGCTCCCCGGAGATCAGCCGCAGCAGCGTCGTCTTCCCGGCCCCGTTGGGCCCGACGAGGGCGACGACGGCCCCCTCCCCCACCCGGAAGGACACGTCCCCGAGCAGCGCCCTCCCGTCCGGCAGGTAGTACTCCAGGTGAGCGGCTTCGAGATGTCCCATGGGGCGCATTGTCCGAGCCCGCGCCACACCCGAGCAAATCCATTTCACCGCCCGCCCATCTCCCACGCTCGCTCGCCCCCGCCCGACACGTAACCCGCCCCATGGGGTACTCGTGGACCATGACCCCAGACGTCGACCTCACCGTCCGCCCCCCGGGCCACCACATCCTCCGCGACCGTTTCCTCGCCGCGGACAGCCGCCTGTTCAACGCGGTGGCGACCCGTGACTGGCCGGGCGCCCACCCCTTCCTGCCGAAGCTGAGCCGCGCCGCGAACCACGGGGTGCTGTGGTTCGCCACGGCGGCGGCGATCGCGGCGACCCGGAGCCCGAGGGCCCGCAAGGCGGCCGTCCGGGGCGTCGCCTCGCTCGCACTCGCCTCGGCGACCATCAACACCCTCGGCAAGCGTTCGATCCGCCGCCCCCGTCCGGTCCTCGACAACGTGCCGCTGACCCGTCAGCTGAAGCGGCAACCGATCACCACGTCGTTCCCGTCGGGCCACTCCGCCTCCGCCGCTGCCTTCGCCGCCGGTGTCGCCCTGGAGTCGCGCGGCTGGGGCGCCGCGGTCGCCCCACTGGCCGCCGCCGTGGCGCTGTCCCGGGTGTACACGGGCGTGCACTTCCCGAGCGACGTCCTGGTAGGCGCCGCCCTGGGCGTGGGCGCCGCCTACGCCGTACGGGGCATCGTGCCGACCCGCGACCAGCTGCCACCGCCCGGCCGCCCCTACGTGGACGCGCCCGCGCTACCGGACGGCGACGGCCTGGTCGTGGTGGCCAACCGGGCCTCCGGCACGTCGGACCGGGTGCGCGCCCTGCGGGACGTACTGCCCGGGGCCGAAACAGTGGAGTGCGAGCCGGAGGACATGCGCGCCGAACTGGAGAAGGCCGCCGCCCACGCCCGGGTGCTCGGCGTGTGCGGCGGCGACGGCACGGTGAACGCCGCCGCCGAAGTGGCCCTGCGCCACGGCCTCCCCCTCGCCGTCCTGCCCGGCGGCACGCTCAACCACTTCGCGTACGACCTCGGCGTGGAGGACGTACGCGACCTGGGCCGCGCGGTGCGCCGGGGCGAGGCCGTCCGGGTGGACCTCGGGCACTTCAGCACCGGCGACACGGAGGGCCACTTCGTCAACACGTTCAGCCTCGGCGTCTACCCCGAGCTGGTGCGGGAGCGCGAGCGCTGGGAGAAGGTGGTCGGTGGCTGGCCCGCGGGCGTCATCGCGGCCCTGCGGGTCCTGCGCTCCGACCGGCATCCGCTGCAGGCCACGTTCGAGGGCCGACCCCGCCCGATCTGGCTGCTCTTCGCGGGCAACGGCACCTACCACCGGCTGGGCTTCGCCCCCGCCCGGCGTTTCGACCTGGCCGACGGCCTGCTGGACGTCCGGGTCGTGCACGGCGGCCGCCGCCCGGCCCTGCGGCTGCTGGCCGCGGCCGCCGCGGGCCCGCTGACCCGGACCCCGGCCCACGCGGCGGTCCGCGTACGGCGGCTGCGGGTGGACGGCATCGCACCGGGCACCCTCCTCGCCTACGACGGCGAAGTCACCGAGGTGCAGGGGGATCTGACGCTCCGGAAGCTCCCGGAGGCGCTGACGGTGTACCGCCCCGTACCGATGAGCTGAGACCCACCGCGACACCGACGCAGGCGTGTCCATAATTCAAGACGGCGGTCTCACCATTCGGCATGGTCGCGTACGGTTCGAGGACGAAGCCGCGGTCGTCGCGGTCCTCGTGGAAGGGGAACGGCCATGCCGAAGGCACAGGAGACCGCCGTCTACACGCACGGGCACCACGAGTCGGTGCTGCGCTCGCACACCTGGCGCACGGCCGCCAACTCGGCGGCATACCTTCTGGGTTCACTGAAGCCCGACATGAGGATCCTGGACATCGGCTGCGGCCCGGGCACCATCACCGCGGATCTGGCCGCCCTGGTTCCGGACGGCCATGTCACCGGCGTCGACCACGCGCCCGGCATCCTGGACCAGGCCCGGGCCACGGCCGCCGAACGCGGCCTGGAGAACACGGACTTCGCCGTAGCGGACGTCCACGCCCTGGACTTCCCGGACGACGCCTTCGACGTGGTCCACGCGCACCAGGTGCTCCAGCACGTCGGCGACCCGGTGCAGGCACTGCGCGAGATGCGCCGGGTCACCAGGCCGGGCGGGATCGTCGCCGTCCGCGACTCGGACTACGCCGCCATGACCTGGTTCCCCGAGTCGGCGGGCATGGACGACTGGCTGGACCTGTACCGCCGGGTGGCCCGCGCCAACGGCGGTGAGCCCGACGCCGGGCGCCGGCTGAAGTCCTGGGCGCTGCGCGCCGGGCTCACCGACATCACGGCCACCTCCGCCACCTGGACCTACGCCACGGCGGAGGAGCGGGCCTGGTGGAGCGGACTGTGGGCGGACCGGACGGTCGCCTCCGCCTACGCCGACCGGGCCACCGACGGCGGTCACGCCACGGCCGGGCAATTGCGGGCGATCGCCGAGTCCTGGCGGGAATGGGGACGACAGGAGGACGGCTGGTTCGCCGTACTCCACGGAGAAATTCTCTGCCGCAAGACGGCCTGAAAGCGGGAATACTGGAAACACGGACCATCAGGAGGTTCGCATAATGGTTCCCATCCTGCTGGTACTGCTTCTGGTGCTCATTCTCTTCGGCGCCGGATTCGCAGTGAAGGTTCTCTGGTACATCGCATTGGCCGTCCTGGTGCTGTGGCTCCTCGGCTTCCTGGTGCGCGGCACGTCCGCCTCCGGAGGAAGGAGCCGCTGGTACAGGTGGTGACGTCACTCCCGCGGTAGCAACGGTCCGAGCGGCCCGAGGTCCAGATTCAGGTCCTCGGGCCGCAGGCCGTAGCGCTCCCGCAGTTCGGTCATACGATCGTCCAGCAGCATCAGCGTGAGCCCGATGCGCTCCTCCTGGTCCTCCGAGAGCTCTCCGGTGTCGAAGCGGCGCAGTGCCTGCCGCTCCATGAGCTGACGGAGCAGCTCGACGACGGTCAGGACCAGCTTGACCAGGTCCCTCTCGACGGTGTCGGGCTCCAGTTCGAGACGGTTGCGGCCGCTCACTCGATGCCTCCCCAAGGTGACGGGACCTGTGCGTTCACGGAGCTGATCAGCGCGTTCAGATCGATGCGGACGAGGTCGACGTCCGCGATGCGCAGGGTGAGGTCCCCGGTGATGACGACCCCGCCGGCCAGCAGCCGGTCGAGGAGGTCGACGAGGGCGACCTCACGACGTTCGATCACGGTCACGGGCTTTCCTCCCCGGTCCCGGTCGTCTCACCGCTGAAGGAATAGGCGGCCCACGGCCCGGTGAGTTCCACTCGCAATCCCGGTTCCTCACCTTTCGTACGGTCCACCAGTTCCACGAACTCCTCGGAATGCGCGCGCGGCACCAAATAGGCCGCGTTCAGCACATTGCGTCCGGGAACGCCGGAGAGCGCGGAATTCTGCGGGGCGTGCAGCCGGGTATCCTCGGCGAATTCGGCGAGAGTTTCGTGCAGTTGCCGGGCGAACCGGTCGGCTTTCTCCCACATCTCCTCGTGGGCCCGGTGGCTCCGCCGCCGCTGCCGGAGATAGTCACGCCCGCTGGAGACCTTCGCGGGCGCCTGGGAGGCCTCTCGCTCCTCGGACTCCGCGTAGATCTTGACGCCCCACTCCACCCGGCCCGCGAGCCGGTCCAGGGTGCGCCGGAATCCCTCCTCGCGGGCCTCCAGCATGACCCGTACGCCACTGTCGTCGCGGAAGACGGTGCCGAGCCGGAGCGGCAGCGGGGTGGTGACGACGGTGAGGGCGTCGATCACGCTCTGGTGGGCCCGGGCCGTCTCGGTCAGCCAGTCCAGGTCCTCCAGATGGGCGCGGAGCGGCTGCTCCGCGAAGTCGCGCTCCGGCACCTCGCTGACCACGGCGATCAGGTCGTGGTGGCGCAACTGCCGGGGCGGCGCCCCCGCGACCCCTTTGAGCTGGGACTGGAGCGCCGCGTCGAAGGGGCGGCAGACGGCGTACACGTACCGCAGTCCGGTCATGAGGGCTCCTCTCTGGCGCGACCGCGTTCGATGGCGGGCTCCGGCTCCCGCCGGAGCCCGCCGTCGTCCAGCTCCGCGAGCCGGGCGCGCAACTCGGCATTCTCACGGGAGAGTTCGTCACGGCGCGCGTGGGACGACAACGCCGGGTCGGTCTCCCACCAGTCGATCCCCATCTCCTTGGCCTTGTCGACGGAGGCGACGATCAGGCGCAACTTGATGGTGAGCAGTTCGATGTCGAGCAGGTTGATGCGGATGTCACCCGCAATCACCAGGCCCTTGTCGAGGACACGCTCCAGGATGTCGGCCAGGTTGGCACTCCCGTTCTGCCCGTACGGCTCGGGGACTCGGCTCGGGAACGTCATCGGCGACTCCCGCCGGCGGCGGCCCGCTCCTCGTCCTCATCCTCGTACGGTTCCTCGTCGATGTCCTCCCCGGCGTCGTCCTCGGCCTCGGGAACGTCCTCGTACTCGCCCTCCGGTACCTCGTCCGGGTCCTCCAGGTCGCCTTCCTCGTCCTCGTCGACGTACCCTTCGACCTCTTCTTCGTCCTCGTCGGCGCCCTCGGCCTCGTCCGCCTCGTCGGAGTCACGCGGCTCCTCGTCCGGCTCGGCCTCGTCGGCGTCCTCGTCCTCCTCGTACTCGCCCTCGGCCTCGCCGTCCTCCGACGCCTCGCCCTCGGGCAGCTCCTCCTGCTCCTCGTCCTCCCGCTCCTCCTCGGCGACGGCGTCCTCGTGGCTGACGACGACCTCGCCGTCGCGGATCTCGCCGCGCCAGCCGTCCTCGGCCTCGCCCTTGAGGGTGATGAAGCGGGCGAAGTTCTTGAGGTCGAGCCGGGCCCGGCGGCCCTGGGCGCGCCAGATGTTGCCGGTCTTCTCGAAGAAGCCCTGCGGGTAGTACTCGATGACCAGCAGGACCCGGGTGAGGTCGTCGGCGAGGGAGTGGAAGGTGACCGCGCCCTTCGTGGTGCCCTTGGCGCCCTCCGACGTCCAGGTGATCCGCTGGTCGGGCACCTGTTCGGTGGTCTGCGCCTTCCAGCCGCGGCTGGACCAGAAGATCTTCATCTGCCAGTCGGAGTGGGTGTCGTCGGCCCGGTTGGCGCTCTTCACCCCCTTGGCGAAGGTGCTGAAGCTCTGGTACTGGGTCCACTGGTCGTACGCGGTCCGCACCGGCACCCCGACGTCGATGGACTCGATGATCACCGTGGGCTTGTTGCCCGAGCTTCCCTTGCGTTTGCCCTTGCCGCCGCCGAGGTTCTTGAACGCGCTGACCACCTTGTCCTTGGCGCGGCCGGCGCCCATCTCCAGGGCGGAGCGCAGCGGCCCCTTGCCCTCGGCGAGCTTACGGCCGCCGTCGAGGGCCAGCTTGGCGAAGCCGGGGCTGTTGCCGTCGGCGATGTCGTTGAGCTTGCCGGTCGTCTCGCCGAGTTTGCGGCCGGCGCCGACAAGCAGCCGCTGGGCCTGCGCGGCCACGTACTCCCGGGCCTCGGCCTTGAGATGGTCGACGGCCTCGCTGTGGGCGAGGTCTGAGAGCGGATTGCTCTTCGTCGCGTCCTTCGCCCGGTCCGCCACCTCGCCGGTCGCGCGGCCGGTCGCCGTTCCGAGGGTCTCAGTCATCGCCGCCGCCTCCTCTCGTCGTCCGTGACCGCGTGGCCTTGCGTGCGGTCTTCCTGGCCGGTGCGGTCTTCTTCGCCTGAGCCGCCTTCTTCGCCGGGGCGGTCTTCTTGGCGGCCGTCTTCTTGGCGGCGGCCTTCTTGGGCGGGGGCTTCTTCGCCGCCTGCCCGCGCGACGACCGCCGCGACTCCTCGGGCGCGTCGTGGCCGGACTCCGGCTCCTCCTCGTCCTCGTCGCGTCCGGACACGTCGGGCGTCACCCCGGCGAGTCGGTCGCGCACCTGCGAGGTACGTCCGTGCAGCCGGCCGGCGAGCCCTTCGATCTGCCGCTCGACCAGCGCCCCGGTGGCCGCCTTGCCCGCGCCGCGCAGGTCCTCGCGGAGCTGGTCCCCGAGCTCCTTGAACTGCGGGTTGTTCTGCAGCTGCTGCGATGCCAGCTCCGCGAGCGCCCGTGGGTTGAGGTGCATCCGCTTGCCGGCCACCATGGTGCCGACGGCGAACGCGAGTTTCATCTTCTTGGTACGTCCGAGGACGTATCCGGCCCCTACGGCGAGGCCCAGTCCGATTCGATTCATTGTGTCGTCCCGTTGCCGGTTCCTGTGCTCCTCCGCGCGCTGATCTCCAGCCGCTCCAGGAGCTCGTCCTCCAAGCGGTCGAACTCCTCCTCATCGATCTCGCCCGCGTCGAGCCGCTGCTCGAGGCGGGCGAGATCGGCGCGGACGGCCGCCGGGTCGTAGTACTGGCGCTCGGCCTCGGTGAGCACCTGTCTCACCGCCCAGAGGCTGCCGCGCACCGGTGCGAACGGCAGCAGCAGCACCTCGGTGATCAGTCCCATGTACCTGCCTCCTCGGCCGTCGCGCGCTGTCAGTGCGTCGTCTCGGCGGGCTGCGCGGGCCCGGGTTCGACGAAGCTGTACGGCGGCAGCGGCCCGTTCACCCGCACCTCGATGTGCGGATGGCTCTTGCGGACCTCCTCCACGGCGTCGAGGAAGACCGCGGCCGACTGCCGGTCCACGAGGAACGACAGGTTGGCCAGCCAGCCGGTCGACTCGGGGCCCGCGCTGACGGTCTCGGCGGCCTGCTCCAGCGCCTGCCGCAACTCCGTCGCGTCGTCGGCCTCCCGGGCCTGCACGGCGGCGACGACCATCTCGCCGAGCCGCAGCCGGTCCTCGTAGGTACCGCCACCCGCCTGCCGGTTGGCCTCGGTCATGGCCCGCAGCTCGGGGTTCTCCCCCATCACGCGATGCAGCACGGCCTCTTCGTCGTGGCTGGCCTTCACGTTGTACTCGACCTTGCCGTCGAGGGCGCCGAGCCGTTCCGTGTAGTGCTCCGCGCGTTCGGCGAGCACCCCGGTGACGGACGCGTCGTCCGGGGCGACACTGCCGAAGCGCATGGGCAGCAGGGGGCCGCCCGCGCCCGCCTCGCTCAGGACGTTCTGGTGGGCGAGCAGATCCTTGCGCTTGGGGCGCAGCCCCTCGGGGGCCTCACTGACGATCGCAGCCAGCTTCCCCTCCTTGAGGATGCGCACCGGGCGGGCCGGATCTCCCACACCGCCCATGCCCTCGGGGAGAGCGGGGTGCGAGCTCGCGGTGATGCCGTAGACGTACGTGCTCACTCCTGTTCCTCCCTCTTGCGCGAGCTCGTGGTCTTGCGGGCCCGCGGCCGCGACTCGGACTGACCCTCCTCGCGGGCCTGCTTGAAGGCGTCGGAGATCGTCTCGGCGGCGCCGGACAGCGCCCCCTTGGACTTGCCGCGCGCGCCGGACTCGGTGATCTCACCGACGAGGTCCGGCAGGCCAGGGTTCTTGCGCGGTCCGGCCTCCAGGTCGAGCCGGTTGCACGCCTCGGCGAAGCGCAGATAGGTGTCGACGCTGGCCACGACGACCCGGACGTCGATCTTCAGGATCTCGATGCCGACCAGGGAGACTCGCACGAAGGCGTCGATGACGAGCCCCCTGTCGAGAATGAGTTCCAGGACGTCGTACAGGCCGCTGCTGCCGCCTCCGCCGCCGGACTGCTGTGCCGGGACTACGGTCATGCCGGCTGATCCTCCTTGTCTGTGGATGCTGGAGCGGGACGCGGCCTACCGGCCACCGGGGCGATGTGGGTCAGCCCTCCCGCGTTCGTAACGGCGGACACGCCGATAGCCGGTGAGCTCACCCTGGGGGTCGAGTTCCACCCGGTAGCTCGCGAGCAGGCTCATCGTGTCGGGGACCCTGGCGATCTCCAGGACCTCGACCTCCAAGATCCAGCCGTCCTCGGTCTGTTCGAACGACGACACGGACTCGGGCGCCATGCCGGTCAGCTCCGCGAGCTGGGTCCGCGCATGACGCAGCACCTGCATGGGGCTGGGGCGCTCGTCCGCCGATTCCCGCACCTCTTCGGTTTCCTCGGTTTCGTCCGACTCATGTGCTGTACGTGAATTCTGTGCTTTTGATGTGTTCGATGTGTTCGACATGGCCACCTCGAACACCGAGTGGCCCCTCGGCCGTTGGCCAAACCTGTCGGTGTCAGCCGCGCAGGGCCGTGAGCCTGCGCCGCGCGGGGCCGAGCGCCCGGCCCCGGCGCAACGCCCCCGCCCAGGGATCTGTACGGGCCTGGTCGATGGCGTCCGCCAGAGTCCAGCGGCGGGCGTCGACGGCCGGGTCGTCGAGCTGTTCCCAGGTGAGGGGCGTGGCCACGGGCGCGCCGGGGCGGGCGCGCACGGTGTAGGGGGCGACCGCGGTCTGGGCGTAGGCGTTGCGCTGGATGTCGAGGTAGAGCCGGTCCCCCCGGTCCTTCTTGCGGGGCTCGACGGTGAGCCGCTCGGGATGGGCGCGGACGAGTTCGTCGGCGATCTCCCGGGCGAAGCCGCGCACCGTGTCGAAGTCGTCGTGCCCGTTCAGCGGTACGACGACGTGGACGCCCCGGGAGCCGGTGGTCATCGGCACGGACGGCAGTCTCAGCGCCTCCAGCAGCTCCCGCACATCCCGGGCCGCCTCCCTGACCTGGGCGAAGTCGTCCACCGCCGGGTCGAGGTCGAGGACCAGCCGGTCGGGCCGTTCGACGTCGCCGGTCCGGGAGAGCCACCGGTGCAGGGTGAGACAGGCCTGGTCGGCGAGGTAGACGAGGGTGGCCGCGTCGTCGCAGACGGGGTGGACGACCGTGCCGCCCTCCTTGGGCACCTCGACGCGTTCGATCCAGTCCGGGTAGTGCTCGGGGGTGTTCTTCTGCATGAACATGGGCCCGTCGAGCCCGTCCGGATGCCGTTCCAGCATCAGCGGGCGTCCCCGCAGGTGGGGCAGCATGAAGGGGGCGACGGCACGGTGATAGGCGACGAGGTCGCCCTTGGTGTACTCCTTGCCGCCGCCCTCGTCGGCGGGGAACAGCACCTTGTCCGGCCGGTGGATCTCGACGGTACGGCGGCCGACGCGCATCGTGTGCGTGTCCCCCATCGCCTGCTCCTTCCGGATCGCGATCGTTCAGAACGTTCAGGGCGTGATCGCGTGCTCCACCAGCATCCGTCCGGCCACCGCGATCGCCTCCGCGTCGATGCCCGCCTCGCGCAGCTGCTCCTCGGGGGAGGCCGAGCCCGGCATCGTACGGACGGCGAGGCGCACCAGGCGGGGCACCGGGCGGCCGTCGAGGAAGGCGTCGAGGACCGCGTCCCCGAGGCCGCCCTCCTCGTGGTGGTCCTCGACGGTGAGGATGCAGCCGGTGCGTTCGGCGGCCTCCCGCAGGGTGCGGCGGTCGACGGGCTTGACCGAGTACAGATCGATGACCCGGACCTGGATGCCCTCGCGGTCCAGAGCCTCGGCGGCCTTGAGGGCCTCGTGGACGGTGACGCCGGCCGCGACGACGGTCAGCCGGTCGGTGTCCGAGGCGCGCAGCACCTTGCTGCCGCCGACGGGGAACTCCTCGGTCGGACTGTAGAGGACGGGCGATTCGCCCCTGGACGTCCGCAGATAGCGGATGCCCTCGAGGCCGGCCATGGTGCCGACGAGCTTGGCGGTCTGGTTGGCATCGCACGGGTACAGCACGGTGGAGTCGTGCACCGACCGCATCATCGCCAGGTCCTCCAGGCCCATCTGCGAGGGCCCGTCCTGGCCGATGGCGACACCGGCGTGGGAGCCGACGAGGTTGAGGCCGGACCCGCTGACGGACGCCATGCGGATGAAGTCGTGGGCACGGGTGAGGAACGCCGCGAACGTGGCGGCGTACGGCACCCAGCCGCGTGCCGCGAGGCCCACCGAGGCGGCCACGAGCTGCTGTTCGGCGATGTAGCACTCGAAGTAGCGGTCGGGATGCTCCTTGGCGAAGAACTCGGAGCGGGTGGAGTCGCCGACCTCGCCGTCGAGGGCGACGATGTCACCGCGGGCGGAGCCGAGCGCGGCAAGGGCCTGCCCGTAGGCGTCCCGGGTGGCGACCTCGTCACCGGTCTCGTAGCGCGGCAGTTCCAGGTGTCCGGTGCGTACGGCGTGCAGCATCCGGGCGGCGGGCGGCTGCCGGACCTCGACGCGCAGGTCGCGTACGCCGCCGAGTTCCGTGATCGCCTCGTCGGCGTCCTTGAGCGGCTTGCCGTGCATGCCCTCCCGGTCCTGGACGGCCTCGACGCCCTTGCCCTTGAGGGTGCGGGCGAGGATCACGGTGGGCTGGCCCTTGGTGGACTCGGCCTCGCCGTAGGCGCGGTCGACGGCGTCCACGTCGTGTCCGTCGATCTCGATCGTGTGCCAGCCGAAGGCCGCGAAGCGGCGGGCGTAGGCGTCCAGGTCGTGTCCGTGCCGGGTGGGCCCGCGCTGCCCGAGCCGGTTGACGTCGACGATCGCCGTCAGATTGTCCAGGTGCTCGTACGCGGCGTGCTCGGCGGCCTCCCACACGGAGCCCTCGGCGAGTTCGCTGTCACCACACAGCACCCACACCCGGTAGCCGGTGCGGTCCAGCCGCTTCCCGGCCAGCGCGATACCGACGCCGACGGGCAGTCCCTGGCCGAGCGATCCGGTGGCCGTCTCCACCCACGGCAGGCGCCGCGGCGTGGGGTGCCCCTCAAGCCGGCTGCCGAGCTTCCGGAACGTCATCAGCTCGGTCTCGCTGATCGCGCCGGCCGCCTTGTACGCGGAGTACAGCAGGGGCGAGGCGTGTCCCTTGGACAGGACGAAGCGGTCGTTGCCGGGGTGCTGGGGGCGTTCGAAGTCGTACCGCAGATGGTTCGCGAGCAGCACCGCCATCAGCTCGGCGGCCGACATGGACGACGTCGGGTGCCCGGACCCCGCGGCGTCCGACGCGCGCACGCTGTCGACCCGCAACTGCTGTGCCAGCTCGGTCAGTTGACGGCTGTTCATGACTCTCCTTTCGAACCCTCGGCGGGCTTCGGTGGGTCTTCGGACACCGTGCCGAGCTTGCGGCCCGGTGATGCGGTCGGCGACTTCCCGGCGCCCGCCCCCGCCTTCTCCGGCGCGCCCGGCATCCTGGCCAGTTCCGGTGACGCCGTGTCCAGGGGGACGGACCAGGACCGTACGAGGCCCAACTGGACGCCCTGGCGGGGCAGTACGGCGTCGAGGAGCCAGTCGGCGGCGACCCGGACGCGGTTGCCGGGCATGGCGGCGAGGTGGTAGCCGCGCGTGACGGCCCCGGCGACCGGCCCGGACAGCGGTACGCCGAGCGGGTTGGCGGCGGCCTTCACCCCGCCGAGGTCCACGACGAAGCCGAGGTCGCTGTGGCGGTAGGCCTCGGGCTCGCCGCGGCCGAGGGAGGCGGCGACGTTGTAGGCGGCCACCTTGCCCTGCCGCCAGGCGTGTTGGGCGGTCATCGGGGTGTACTGGCCGGGCTTGGTCAGATCGGGTACGGCGGCCGCGTCACCGCAGGCGAACACGTCGGGCCGCCCCGGCACCTGCAGCGTGGGCTCGACGAGCAGCCGCCCCCGTTCCATCGGGAGGCCCAGCGACTCGGCGAGCGGATCGGGCCGTACGCCCACGCACCACACGAGGGTGCGGGTGTCGACGAACTCCCCGTCGCTCAGCAGCACTCCGCCCGGTGTCGCCTCCTTCACGGAGGTCCCCATGCGCACGTCGACGCCCCGCTGCCGCAGCACCTTGTCGGCGGTCCGCGACAGCTTCTCGTCCATCTCGGGCAGCACCCGGTCCGCGATGTCGAGCAGGATCCAGCGCGGCCGCATGCCCGCCCGCAACGGCTGTTTCCGTACCAGCGCGTCGGTGAACAGCTGGCCGTGGGCGGCGACCTCGGTCCCGGTGTACCCGGCGCCGACCACCACGAAGGTGCATCGCGCGTCGCAGCTCTTGGGGTCCTCGCTGCCGGCGGCCAGCTCCACCTGCCGGGTGACGTGGTCCCTCAGGTACAGCGCCTCGGGCAGCCCCCGGAAGCCGTGGGCGTGCTCGGCGACGCCCGGGATGGGCAGCAGCTTGTTGACGCTGCCGGCGGCGAGCACCAGCCGGTCGTAGGTGAGGGTGCCGACGCCGCCCTCGGGGTCCGAGTAGCGCACGGTGCGCGCGTCGAGATCGATGTCGTCGGCCTCCCCCAGCACCAGCCGCACCTGGGGCAGGGTGCCGGTGAGGGAGACGGTGACCCGGCGTGGTTCCAGGATGCCGGCGGCGACCTGGGGCAGCAGGGGGAGATACAGGAAGTAGTCGGTCGGGTTCAACAGGGTGATGTCGGCCTTGTTCCGGGCCAGCCGCGCGAGGGTGCGGGCCGTCCGGTAGCCGGCGAAACCGGCACCGACGATCACGATGCGGGGTCGACTCACGGTTCGCCTCCGGCGGGTCGCGTGCGTACGAACCTTCCGCGTCCCCCTGGTCAAGGGGCCCAAACCGGCGGACCGCCCGATCGTGCGCGGGTTTCCGCCGTGATCCCCGGGTACTCGGACCGCGTTCCGGCCCCGCCCCGATCGCATCTGTCGCGGAGGTACCCCCCATGCCCGAGTACGGATACTTCCTGGCGACCGAGGAGTTCGGTCCCGCCGAGCTGATCGAGCAGGCGAGGATGGCCGAGCAGGCCGGATTCGACTGTCTGTGGATCTCGGACCACTTCCACCCGTGGAACGACGCCCAGGGCCAGAGCCCGTTCGTGTGGTCGGTGATCGGCGCGCTCTCCGAGGCCGTGTCGCTGCCGATCGAGACGGCGGTGACCTGCCCGACCGTCCGGATCCACCCGGCGATCGTGGCCCAGGCGGCGGCGACGAGTTCGGTGATGACCGGCGGTCGTTTCCGGCTCGGCATCGGCTCGGGCGAGGCGCTCAACGAGCATGTCCTCGGCACCCGTTGGCCCCCGGTGGACGTCCGTCTGGAGATGCTGGAGGAGTCGGTCCAGGTGATGCGGCGCCTGTTCACCGGCGAGGAGGTCACCCACCGCGGTACGCACTACACGGTGGAGAACGCCCGCCTCTACACGCTCCCCGACGCGCCGGTCCCCATCGACATCTCCGGTTTCGGGCCGAAGGCCACCGCCCTCGCCGCCCGCGTCGGCGACGGTTTCATCACCATGAGCCCCGACGAGGAACTGGTGACCCAGTACCGCAAGGGCGGCGGGGGCGCGAACCCCGTCAGCGGCGGGACGAAGGTGTGCTGGGGCCCCGACCGGGACGCCGCCGTCCGGCTCGTCCGCCACCTGTGGTCGAACCAGCTGCTGCCCGGCGAGATGGGGCAGATCCTGCCCACGCCCAGCCACTTCGAACAGCTGGAGCCGCTGGTCACCGAGCAGATGGTCGGCGAGAACACGGTCTGCGGCGACGACGTGGACGAGCACGTCGCCGAACTGACCGCCTTCGCCGACGCCGGCTTCGACCGCGTCTACGTCAGCCAGATCGGCCCCGACCAGCGCGGGTTCTTCGACTTCTACCGCACAAAGGTGCTGCCGCAGCTCCAGCGGGGTACGCGCTGACCGGCACCGCCCCCGAGTTCTCGGCCCAGATGGTGTTTCCCTCTCCCCATCGTCTGGGCCGAGTGCACGTTCCCCGCGCGGACCGCCGAGCGCGGGCGCACGGAGAGCACGGCGAGCGGGG
>NZ_JAQYWT010000325.1:0-422 GCF_036322545.1 Streptomyces sp. SP18BB07 | reverse complement strand
TGTGGTGGGGTTTTTTCTGGGGGTCTTGTGGGGGATACTCGGGGTTGTTGTCGTCGGCGATCGGGTGGGCGGGTTGGTGGGCGGTTTTGGCGTGGTGGGGGGGGGGTGGGGGTTTGTTTTATTCATGTGGGGCGGGGTTTTGTTTTGGGGGGGGGGTGGGGGGGGGGGTGGGGGGGGGGGGTGGGGGGTGTGGTGTGGGGGGTGTGTTGGGGGGGGGTTGTTTGTTGGGTGTTTTTTTTTGTTTTTTGTGGCGGCGCGGGCCCCCCACCAAGCCAGCCCCGGCCACCCACCCGCCCCCCCCGCACCCCACCGACCCACCCCCACCCCCCCCCCCCCCCCCCCCCCCCCGCCCCCCCCCCCCCCCCCCCCCCACACCCACCCCCACCCCCCCCCCCCACCAACACCACACCCGCCCCCCCACC
>NZ_JAQYWT010000324.1:0-290670 GCF_036322545.1 Streptomyces sp. SP18BB07 | reverse complement strand
CGTCAAGCGCAAGATGTCCAACTACTGGCTCAAGCGGGCTGAGCACCTGACATGGCCCCAGCCCACCCTCACCGGAACCCGAGCTGTCCGCATCAAACGACCCCAACCAGCAGACCCGTAAAGCAACGGCATTGCCCCTAGACCGGAACCGGCGACGGCCCGCCGGAGGACACCCGGCGGACCGCCACGCTCGCGCGCTCACGCCTCCGGGCACCAGCTCCGCAGCAGCTCGAAGAACTCCTGCTCGTTGCCCGAGAGGCCCGCCGCCGCCAGCGCCCGCTCCGCCTCGGCTAGCGCGGCGGGCGGCACCACGGGTGGTCGGCGGGACTCCGGCGGTCCGTCGAACGCTGCTCGTACGGTTCCCAGCAGCCGCAGATAGGCCTGTACGGCGGCGCGTTCGCGGTCGGTCAGTACGGCGGTCGGCATCGAACGGCTCTCCCCTGGTCGGATCGGCGAAACTCCGTGCCCGCCCCGGCATACGGGTGGCACCCTCCCAGCTTGCCGTCCACCACTGACAACGCTGTTCTCCCGCGCGCGCAAGTCGCCCTAGGAGCCCGCTCCCAGCACCGTCCTTCGCTCATGCTCCGTCAGGGGGGGTCCCGTCAAAGGGGGTTTGACCGGACCGCGCAGCACGGCGAGGACGACTTCCGGCCGGACGAGGGCGCCGATCGGCGCGGTGAGGGTGACCACGCCGAGATACGGCCTGAACACCAGGGGCCGACCCAGCGCGGTCCGCATCAGCCGCTCCACGTAGCGCGCGAAGAGCCTCCGCGCCGCGTTCGGCCGCTTGCCGATGGCCTCCGGGTACCGGATGTCCGTGCCGGTGGCCAGCTCCCAGGCCAGGGACACCGGCTTCGCCACGGCCCTCTGCACCCGGCGCGCCAGCCCGGGCGCCGTGAGGCCGAGCGCGGCGACCCGTTCCCGCAGCACGAGGGCGCTCTGCGCGGCGACCGACATGCCGTGGCCGTAGATCGGGTTGTACGTGGCGACCGAGTCGCCGATCGAGACGAAGCCGTCGGGCCAGCCGGACACCTTCTCGAAGAAGCGCCGCCGGTTGATCGTGCTGCGGGTGACCACGACGTCCGTCAGGGGCTCGGCGCGGGAGATCAGCTCGCCCACGACCGGATGCCGGACGTCCCGCGCGAACGGCTCGAACTCCTCGGCGCGCGCGGTCGGTTGCCCCCCTCTGGTGCCCGACAGCGTCACCAGCCAGCGCCCGTCCTCGATGGGCACGAGCGTCGCGCTGCGCCCCGGCACCGGTTGCGACCCGTCCGGCTGCACATTCACCACCGGGTACTCCTCGGTGCCCGCCGGGGCCCGGAAGATCCGGCTCGCGTACACCAGTCCGGAGTCGACCTCCTCCATGGGCGCGGGCGCCACCCCGAGCGCGTCGAGCCAGGCCGTGCCCCGCGAACCGCGCCCGGCGGCGTCGACCACCAGATCGGCCGTGAGCACCCGCTCCTCACCGTCGGCGGAAGAGACCCGGATCCCCGTCACCCGGGAGGCGTCGCCCGCCAGGCCCAGGATCTCGGTGCGGTCCAGCACGGTGACGCGGTCGTCGGCGACGAGCCGGGCACGGACGACCGACTCCAGCAGATCGCGGCTGCACGCGATCATGAACTCCATCTCCGGCCAGCGACGCAGCCAGCCCTGCGGCGACAGGGACACCAGCCCGGTCGGCAGCGGGATGCGCCGGGCGCCGGCCGCCAGCCAGGCGTCGGTGACACCCGGCAGCAACTCCTCCATCGCCAGGGCCCCGCCGGACCAGAGCAGATGGGTGTGCCGGGCCTGCGGCACGCCCTTGCGGGGCTCCGGCCCCTCGGGCAGCGCGTCACGTTCGACGACGGTGACGTCGGCGTAGTCGCGTAGCGCGGCGGCGGCCAGCAGGCCGGCCAGGCCCGCGCCGACGACGACGGCACGCCGGGCAGTCGTGCTCGCGCTGTCGTGCGGGCCGCTAACGGGTTCTCTCATGGAAGTCGCTTCCTGACCTGGTCGCGGCGGCCCATTCGCGGGCGGCCGCTACGACGGGTGACTGACGCAGGGCGATGGACATCCGTACGAGATCACGGGGGTTCTCGGCCGGCGGGGCGGTGACGTCGGCCGGGGCCGAACTGATGACCCGGCCCTCCGGGTCGTCCGCCTTCGCCCGCACCGCCGCCGTCACCATCGCCGCGTCGGCCTCGGCCCGCGCCTGGACGGGCTCGGAGCCCGACGCGACGGCCGCGTCGTAGGCCTTGGCCCGCACCGCCGAGTCGAAGTACGGGTACAGGCTGAGCATGCCGTCGTGGATGTCGGACTCGCGCTGGGTCATCTGCAGCCGCGCGGGCGCCCACCAGGAGATCCGCACCTCGTGGCTGGCCTGGGCCCAGACGGGGCGCAGCTCCCGCCACAGCGGGCCGAGCCGGCGGTACATGGACCAGATGGTCCAGGAGTCGCCGAGGCGCTCGCCCGCCAGCGGCAGACAGAACCCGACCGCGCAGACCTGCGCGCCGACCGACGACAGCACGGGCGCCACGTACGTGCTCAGATAGTCCACGTCGCCGCCCTGCCAGCGGGCCACCACGGCGATCAGCTTGACCGCCGCGAACGGGACGTTGAGCAGGAAGCCGAACGCGATGATCAGCAGCCCGGCGCGCAGCCAGCCGCGCACCTGCAGCGCCCACCGCCAGCACATCACGTTCATCGCGAGGCCCGCGACCATGAACCCGGTCAGGTACAGCACGATCATCTCGCGCAGGAACGGGGAGTTGGCGTAGTACGTGTCGAAGTCCCGCACCCGCTCCACCGGGGCGTCGCCGAGCACGAACAGCACCACGATCGCCGCGCACACCGCGCCGTACCCGGCGATCCAGCGGCGCGAAAGGCGACGGGTCGTCTCCGCCGGGCCGCCCCGCCAGTTGGTGATCAGCACCAGACAGGAGCCGCTGAACGCGCTCAGCAGCAGATACACGACGGCGGCCGAGACGTTGCTGACGCCGGTGACGCGGTTGAGCTCGATGATCGTCGGCGGCGCGGCGAAGCAGAAGACCAGGGCGGCCAGCGTCATCAGGGCGCACACGGATCTGATCAGGGGATCGCCCCAGTTCCGCAGCAGCGCGGGGGTCTTGAGGGCGAGGGCGATCGTCATCGCGACGGCCGGAATGTAGTAGCTGGACCCGTCCATGGCTTCGGTGTTCCCGGTCTCGGAGTCTCGGCGTTCCGGTGCCGCTCAGCCCTGCGGCCCGCGGTAGCCGAGCGAGGCCCCGATACGGCCCGCCAGGTGATCGCGGCGCACGGGCCCGCGCAGCGCCGAACCGGCCAGCCACGTACGGCACTTGCTGGCCAGCAGCAGTCCGAAGCTCTCGGCGTCCTGCTCGTCGGACAGGTCGAACCGGGTCCGGGCGGCGACCCTCAGCACGGTCTCCCGCAGATCGGCGTCCTGGCTCAATAAGCGCGCGGCGACGGCGGCGCCGTCCACGTGCTGACCGCAGTGCCCTGCCTGCATGTGCCACAACTCGTGGCCGAGGATCACCAACTGGTGGTCGGGGGCCGTGCGTTCCTCGATGACGACCAGGTCCTGCTCGGCCATGTCCAGCCACAGCCCGCTGGCCGTACCGGGCGGGAAGACGGCGGTGCGGTAGTGGACGGGGCGGCCGCGGCGTCTGCTCATGGCGTCGCACAGGGCGCTGTAGAGGTCGGCGGGGTCCGCCGGTGCCGGCAGGGTGAGTTCGCCGACCAACTCGCCGCACAGGCGGCGCATTTCCTTTCCGATGCCCACAGATCTCCCCCGGTCAGGACTCGGGCCGCTTGACGCTCTCCAGCAGCATGTCCAACCACTCCGCGACCTTGTCGCGGTGCTGGTCGGTGGGCAGCTGGGCCGCCCGCCAGGCGATGGAACGCACCCCGTGGTTCTGGAGCAGCCGCTGCAGAGGGTCGTCCGCGGCCTCGGCCGCCGCCCGCTCGCGGTCGGCGAGCTGTTGGAGGAGCTCCTGCTCGGTTCGCATCAGGGCGCTCGCCAGCGCCTCGGGATCCTCGGCGGTGAGGAAACCGGCGTGCACTCTGAAGAAGCGCTGGATGGCGTCGCAGTGCTCCATCGTGGGACGCCGGTCCCCGTTGATCAGGGCACCCGCCTGCTGGCGCGACATGCCCGCGCCGTCGGCGATCTCCTGCTGGGTGTACTTGCGGCCGTTGGGCTTGAGCCGGGTGCGTCGCAGCAGGTCGAGGCGTTGCAGGAAACGGGCCTGGACGTCCGGCTCACCGGCGCGCCGACCGCTCAGCAGGGCCTTCACGACCGCCTCCGGCACACCCGACGCCACCGAGAGCCGCCGGGTGTCGAAGACCTCTGCGTGCCCCACGCGCAACTTGTCCGCCAGCGCGGTGACACGGGCCACGACGGCCGGCAGCAGAACCGTCGCCGCGGCGTCCGGAACCTCGAAGCCATCCGTCACCGACAGATCTCCTACGTCTCTCTCAGGCCAATTTCGCGGTACTGCGGAATCCGTGGATCCAAGCCTGGCGCGAGACCCTGGTCCCGGCAAGTACACCGTGAACTGCGGGGAGACTAGCGGTTCGGTCGAACTCACATCCAGGTCTCGCCACAACTGTGGCGAGATTCAGCCGTCAACCGTCGCCAAATGCCACGATAGTTGACACGCCTCCGCCCAGGGCAGGAGGATCAAGGAGCCGTGTGAAGGCCGCATAGGCAAGAGGGGTGACCTCCCGATGGCATATCAGGCAGGAGGGCAGCGGTCGGTACCGCGGCCCGTCCCCGACACGCTCGAAGCCCAGGAAGCGCAGGCCTACCTCCAGGACTACGCCGTACTGCTGGATTCCGTCCTGTTCCCGTCCGTCGTCCTCGACCACCGCTGGGACGTCGTCCTCAGCAACGCCGCGTTCCGGGCGCTCTTCACCGGCGTGGGACCCCACCCGACCGCCATGCCGGACGACAACTTCCTCCGCTTCGTACTCTTCCACCCGGACGCCGCCACCGTCCTCGGTGACCACGAGTCCAGCTGGTGCCTGCCGATGCTCGCCCACTTCGCCGCCGCCGTGGAACGCCACCCCCAGGACCGGGGCCTGCAGTCCATCCGCCGCGAGATCGCCCAGGACCCCATCATGGACGCCGCCTACCGCCACGGACTGCCGCACTGGCTGCGCACCGTCGGCCCCGGCGCCGGCCGGCACGACGGCGCCGTGCGCCCCCTGGTCCACCCCGATCCGCGCTGGGGCGCCACCCTCTGCCGGGTCGTCGGCGAGAGCCCCGACACCCTCCGCGACCTCGGCTACCACCGGATGACCCTCGTCCTGCGCGAGGTGGGCCGCCCGACCGACCCCGGCCGCAGGACCCGCCGCCCCCGCCGCGCCGCATCGACCCACCTCAGCGTGGTGCCCTCCCCCGAGAGGTGAGGGACACCCCCTCCGGCGCCGCCGGCGTTCAGGTCGCCGACGGCGCCGGAGGTCAACCCTTGTCCAGGACGACCCCCCGTTTGGCCGCCTGGATCTGCTCGTACACATGGGTGCGCAGTTCCGCGAAGCGGGGAGCCACGCGCGTGTGCAACTGGTCGCGCTCCGCGGGGAGATCGATCGTCAGCCGCTCCTGGACGACCGTGGGGGAGGCGGAGAGCACCAGGACGCGCTCGCCGAGGTAGACGGCCTCGTCGATGTCGTGGGTGACGAAGAGGATCGTGATGCCCCGCTCCCGCCACAGACCCCGTACGAGGTCCTCCAGCTCGGCGCGGGTCTGGGCGTCGACCGCCGCGAACGGCTCGTCCATCAGCAGGATCTCCGGCTCGTACGCCAGCGCGCGGGCGATGGCCACGCGCTGCTGCATCCCGCCGGACAGCTGCCACGGGTACGCGCCCGCGGCGTCGGACAGACCGACCGAGGCGAGCGCGTCGTCGACCAGCCCGCGCCGTCGCTCCCGGCTGAACTTCTTCTGCCTGAGCGGCAGTTCGACGTTGTCGCGGACCCGCATCCAGGGGAAGAGGCTGCGCCCGTACTCCTGGAAGACGACCGCCATGCCCGGCGGTGGCCCCTCCACCGGCCGTCCCCCCAGGCGGACTTCACCCGCCGTCGGCCGCAGCAGCCCGGCCACGCACTTCAGCAGGGTCGTCTTGCCGCAGCCCGACGGGCCCACCAGACAGACCAGTTCCCCCGGGTCGACGGTGAAGGTGAGGTCCCGCACCGCCTCCACGCGCCGCCCGGAACCCTCGTAGACCTTCTTCAGGCCCGCCACGTCAAGCAAGGCGTGCATCGCCCGCCGCCCCTTCTCGAGTTCCCACTACGACCGCCGGGAGGACGCGCGCAGACCGTGGTACCAGCCGAGCACGCGCCGCTCGACCAGCCGGAAGACGACGGACAGCACGAACCCCAGCAGACCGAGGACGAGGATGCCGGTCCACATGTCGGGGATCGCGAAACCGCGCTGGAACTGGACGATGGAGTGGCCCAGCCCGTTGCTGGACGCGGTCATCTCGCTGATGACCATGAGGATGATGCCGATGGACAGCGCCTGGCGCAGTCCCGCGAAGATCTGCGGGCTCGCCGAACGCAGCACGACGTGCCGCAGCCGCGCCGCGCCCGTGATGCCGTACGACCGGGCCGTCTCCGCCATCACCGAGTCCACCGCGCGCACACCCTCGACCGTGTTGAGCAGGACCGGCCAGACGCAGCCGCTCGCGATCACGGCGATCTTCATCGTGTCCCCGATGCCAGCGAACAGCATGATGACCGGGACGAGCACCGGCGGCGGCACCGCCCGCAGGAACTCCAGGACCGGTTCGCAGACCGCCCGCACCCGCCGGTAGGAGCCGATGACGGTGCCGAGCGCCACACCGACGACCGCCGCCAGGGCGTAACCGGCGGTCAGCCGCAGCAGGCTGGGCAGGACGTCGGCGCGCAGCCTCTCGGCCGTCCAGACGTCCGGGAAGGTGCCGAGGATCGTGCGCAGCGGCGGCCAGTACACATCGGTGCTGTCGTCCGACGCGAGCCACCACACGGCGACCAGGACGAGGGGGAGGGCGACGACGAACAGCAGCCGGAGCAGGACACGGCTCACACCGCCACCTCCCCGCGCACGGACTGGTGCCAGGCCAGCGCCCGCCGCTCCACCGTCCGCGCCCCCACGTTGATGAGCAGCCCCAGCAGCCCGGTGACCACCACCAGGGCGTACATCTCCGGCACCGCCTGCGAGGTCTGCGCGACCGCGATGCGCTGCCCCAACCCCGGTGCGCCGATGACCAGTTCCGCGGTCACGGCGAGGATGAGGGCCACGGCGGCGGCCAGCCGGACGCCCGTCATGACGTACGGCAGGGCGGTGGGCCACAGCACGTGGCGGATCCGCGCCCAGGTGCCGAGGCCGTAGGAGCGGGCGGTCTCCTCCGCGACCGGGTCGACGTCCTGGACGCCGTACAGGGTCTGGATCAGGATCTGCCAGAAGGACGCGTAGACCACCAGCAGCAGCACCGACCGCAGCTCGGTGCCGTACAACAGGACCGCGAGGGGGATCAGGGCGACCGAGGGGATCGGGCGCAGGAACTCGATCGTGGAGGACGTCGCCTCGCGCAGATACGGCACGACGGCGATGACGACCCCCACCACGATCCCGGCCGTGACGGCGATCAGCAGTCCCACCGCCCAGCCGGTGAGGGTGTCGCCGAGCGCCGACCAGAACGCCTCGTCGGCGAACTCGGTGCCGAGCGCGCCCGCGACCCGGCTGACCGGCGGCAGGAAGTCGTCCTCGACCACACCGAGTCGTGGGACCGCCTCCCACAGGGCGAGGAATCCCGCGAGGCCCGCCGCGCCGAGGAGGGCGTGGGAACCCCTCACGGCAGCAGCTCGTCCAGGTCCGGGGCCTTCTCGAACAGGCCGTCCCGCTGCCCCAGTTCGGCCAGCCGCTCGATCGAGGCCCGGTCCGGCTCGGCGGGCCAGCGGGGCAGGACGACCGTCTCCAGCAGGCTCTCGGGGATCTTCGTGTACGTGGTGATGATCTCCCTTACCTCGTCGGGGTGTTCGTCGGCGTACGCCAGCGACTCGGCCGTGGCCTCCTGGAACTTCTTCACCAACTCCGGGTTCTTCCGGGCGTACTCCTGGGAGGTGAAGTACATGGCCACGGTCAGGTCGGGGGACACGTCGACGAAGTTCGACGCGAGGACCGTGCCGCCCTGGGACTTGATGGTGGCGAGCGCGGGCTCCACCACACAGGCCGCGTCGACCTGGCCCTTGGCCAGCGCGGCCGGCATCTGGTCGAAGGGCATCTCCACGTACTCGACCTTCGACGGGTCACCGCCGTCCTTGCGGACCGACTCGTTGACCGAGGTGTCGCAGATGTTGCCAAGGGTGTTCGCCGCGACCTTCCTGCCCTCCAGGTCCTTGGCGGACTTCAGGGAGCTGCCCTTCGGCACGGCGATCTCCGCGAAGTCGGCGCCCGCCTTCCCGGTGGAGGCGACCCCGTTCACCACGGCCTCGACCGGCACGTTCTTGGACCGGGCGACCAGCAGGGAGGTCATGTTGCTGAAGCCGAAGTCGAACTGGCCGGAGACGACACCGGGCACGATCGCCGCCCCGCCCTGGGCGAGCGTGGGCTCCAGCTTCAGCCCGCGCTCGCTGTAGAAGCCCTTCTTCTCACCCAGGTACAGGGGGGCGACGTCGATGATGGGGATGACACCGAGCTTGAGGGTGGTGGTGCCGCCGGACGCCGAACCTCCGCCGTCCGAACCTCCGCCGTTCGAACCGGAGTCGGACGAACCGCAGCCGGTCGCGGCCGTGAATAAGATGCCGGCCGCGAGGCCGATGAGCAGACGACGCATGACTCCCCCTGATGGAACCGCGCTACGACGGGTTTCCTCGACATGCTGTGCGCACACCGCACAGAAGTGCTCAGCGGGAAGGTAGAACGCCGTCGGTTGCGGGTCAATGGCCTTGCTGCGCACGGGCGTTGACAGTCGCTGAAGCGTGCGCGGAGCGCACCCCCGTGCGTGCGGAGCGCAGGTGCCGGGCTTCGTCCGAGCGGCTTCCCGGAGGTGGAACGATGCCCGATCGACACCGGTTCGGCGCGGCCCGCGAACCGCACTTCGTCCGGTCCTTCGAGCGGGGACTCGCGGTCATCCGGGCCTTCGACGCGGAGCATCCCGCCCTCACGCTCAGCGAGGTCGCCCGAACCTGCGAGCTGCCCCGGGCCGCCACCCGCCGCTTCCTGCTCACCCTCGTCGACCTCGGCTACGTCCACACCGGCGGCCGGCTCTTCCGGCTGACCCCGCGCACCCTCACCTCCGCCGACCGTCGAATCAGCTCCCACGCCGGCCGTACCTCCGTGGAGGCGGTACGCCGCGACCTGTTGCCCCCTCTGCTCGCTGCGGTCGCCCGGATCGAGGCCGACCTGTGGGGGACGGGAACGGCCGCGGGCCGGGCGCGAGCCATGATCCCCGGCGTCGCCCCGGCCCGGCCGGAGCGCCCCGGCCCCGCCGCCACCGCCGCTACAGGTCGAGCACCAGCCGTGACCCCTGGCAGCGGGACACACAGATGAGCATGGTCTCCCCGGCCGCGCGCTCCTCCTCGCTGAGCACCGAGTCACGGTGGTCCGGGGTGCCCTCCAGGACATCCGTCTCGCACGTCCCGCAGGTGCCCTCCGTGCAGGAGAACAGCACCTCGACCCCGGCGGCCCGCACGGTGTCGAGCACGGAGACCCCGACGGGAACCGTGACGGTCTTCCCCGTCCGCTCCAGCACGACCTCGAACTCGCCGTCCGGGCCGGTCTCCTGCTCCTTCGGCCGGAACCGCTCGACCCGGAGCGCCCTGCCCGGGCACCGCTCCTCGACCGCGTCGAGCAACGGTCCGGGACCGCAGCAGTAGACAAGGGTGTCCTCGGGCAGCCCGTCCAGCACGGACCCGAGGTCGAGCAGCCCGGTCTCGTCCTGCGGGGCGACCGTCACCCGGTCCCCGTACGCGCCCAACTCCTCCTGGAACGCCATGGATTCACGGCTGCGCCCGCCGTACAGCAGCGACCACTCCGCGCCGGCGGCCTCGGCGGCGGCCAGCATCGGCAGGATGGGCGTGATGCCGATGCCGCCGGCCACGAAGCGGTAGCGGGGCACGGGCTCCAGCGCGAAGTTGTTGCGCGGCCCGCGCACCCGGACCTTGTCGCCCCGCGCCAATTCCGTGTGCACGTACGCCGATCCGCCGCGCCCGTCGGGCTCCCGCAGCACCCCGATCCGCCAGGTGTGCCGGTCCGCCGGGTCGCCGCACAGGGAGTACTGCCGCTCCAGCTCGGGCCCGAGCAGCACATCGATGTGCGCGCCCGGCTCCCAGGCCGGGAGTTCCTCGCCCAGCGGATGCCGCAGGGTGAGGGCGAGGACGCCGTCGGCGGCGAACTCGCGGCTGTCGACGACGAGTTCGGCCTCGTAGACGGGCGAGGTGGAGGACGAGGTCATGTGCTGTTTCCTTGCGGCTCGTGTCCTTGCGGGTGGGCGAGCATCCACTCCCACATCTCGATGGGGTCCTGCGCGGTGTGCTCGCGACCGCAGTGACAGGTGCCGTGCAGGATGTCCGTGCCCGGCAGCCAGTCGATGCGGTAGACCTCCCCGGTCTTGAATCCGGGCGACGTGCTCACTGGACCTTCTCCACCGGCTTCTCGCCCTGCTCGACCAGCCGGGCGAGGATGCGGCGGGCGGCCAGACCACCGGTGTCGATGTTGATGCTCAGCTCCTGGTAGCCGGTGCGCTCGGAGCCCAGTGTCTCCTGGAGCAGGTTCAGCGCGACGACGTCCTGCATGACGACCGTGTGGTTGTTGCCCTTGAGGAACTCGGTGACCTCGTCGTCGTCGGTGGCCCAGTCCCGGGAGACCATCCAGAAGTCGTACACCTTGCCGTCCGTGGACGGGGTGATCGCGTAGGTGATCTCGGTGTGGAAGCCGTTCGGGTCGCTGCCGTCCGCCTCGGGGAGCACGCCCACGGGGGCGATCCGGCTGTGCAGCAGGTACAGGCAGGGCGCGAAGTACTCGATGTCCTGCCAGCGGGTGATCCGGCCCTCGATGCCGGTCGACTTCGCGTAGAACGGCGGGCACTCCGCGTCGTCCATGTGCCGGCTCACCCGCACCACGCCCGCGCCCTCGTCGACCTCGGTGGTGATCGGCGTCTCGGCGACCTCGGGGGTGCCGATGTAGCCGCCGTGCAGATACGTCTCGTGGGACAGGTCGAGCAGGTTGTCGACGAGGAGGCCGTAGTCGGCGTCGATCGGCTCCATGCCGCGCACGGTCGTCCAGCCGGGGGCGGCCAGGTGCTTGGCACGCGGGATGGTCTGCGGGTCGGCGAGCGCCGGGTCGCCTATCCACACCCAGATCAGCGAGTCCTGCTCCACCACCGGGTACGAGGCGACCCGCGCCGTCCGCGGGATCCGCTTCTGCCCCGGCACGTACACACAGGCGCCCGTCGTGTCGTACGTGAAGCCGTGGTAGCCGCACACGATCCGGTCCCCGTCCAGCCCGCTCTTCGAGAGCGGGTATCGGCGGTGCACACACCGGTCGTGCAGCGCGACCGGCGTCCCCTCCTCCTCCGTCCGGTAGAACACGAGCGGCTCACCGAGGATCGTCCGACCCAGCAGCTCCCGCCCCACCTCTTCGGCGTAGGCGGCGACGTACCACTGATTCCTGGCGAAGGCGGTCATGTGAGGCATGGCGATCCCGTCCCTGAGAACCCTGAGAACCCTGTGAGCGGGACCACGTCGCCCCGCGTGCCACCACATTCCTGAGCGGGCCAGGACCCCGGCAATACCGCTTCCGTCAGACGGAAGGGCCGCCGCGCACGGCTTTGCCCGGCCGTGGCACGCCCGCCCGGCGCTGTTCGCGCGGCGGCCCCCGGCGCGTCACACCCGCGCCACGGACCCTTCCCCGGCGTTCGTTCCTCTTGGACCATTCCCGGGGGCGCTTCGAGATCCACCCCCGTCGCGCAGGTCACATCCGACGCACCACGTCAGGACAAGAGGTCTTTCACCCATGCCTGAAGTCAACCGGCGGCGATTCCTCCAAGTCGCGGGCGCCACGACGGCGTTCAGCGCACTGTCGGCCAGTATCGAGCGGGCCGCGGCGCTGCCCGCGCACCATGGTTCCGGCACCATCGAGGACGTCGAGCACATCGTCGTCCTCATGCAGGAGAACCGGTCCTTCGACCACTACTTCGGCTCGCTGAGAGGCGTACGGGGCTTCGGCGACCCGCATCCGGTGACGCTGGACAACGGCAGGAGCGTGTGGCACCAGTCGGACGGCACGAAGGACGTGCTGCCCTTCCACCCCGAGGCCGACGATCTCGGCATGCAGTTCCTGGAGGGCCTGCCGCACGGCTGGCCGGACGGGCACGCCGCCTACAACGGCGGCAAGTACGACAAGTGGGTGCCGGCCAAGGGCACCACGACGATGGCCTACCTGACGCGTGAGGACATCCCGTTCCACTACGCCCTCGCCGACACGTTCACCGTCTGCGACGCCTACCACTGCTCGTTCATCGGCTCGACCGACCCCAACCGCTACTACATGTGGACGGGCTACACGGGCAACGACGGCAAGGGCGGCGGCCCCGTCCTCGGCAACGACGAACTGGGCTACGACTGGACGACCTACCCCGAACGGCTCGAAGCCGCCGGGATCTCCTGGAAGATCTACCAGGACATCGGCGACGGCCTGGACGCGGCCGGCTCCTGGGGCTGGATAGCGGACGCCTACCGGGGCAACTACGGCGACAACTCGCTGCTGTACTTCAACAAGTACCGCAACGCCAAGCCGGGCGACCCCTGGTACGACAAGGCACGCACCGGTACGAACGCCAAGGCCGGCGACGGCTACTTCGACCTGCTGAAGGCCGACGTCAAGGCGGGCAAGCTGCCGCAGATCTCCTGGATCGCCGCGCCCGAGGCCTTCTCCGAGCACTCCAACTGGCCCTCGAACTACGGCGCCTGGTACATCTCCCAGGTCCTCGACGCGCTGACGTCCAACCCGGCGGTCTGGGCCAAGACGGCCCTCTTCATCACCTACGACGAGAACGACGGCTTCTTCGACCACCTCGTGCCGCCGCTGCCGCCGCGCGACGCGGCCCACGGCAAGTCGACCGTGGACGTGTCCCTCGACCTCTACAAGGGCGACGCCAACCGGGTCGCCGGGCCCTACGGCCTCGGCCCGCGCGTGCCGATGCTGGTCGTCTCCCCCTGGAGCAAGGGCGGTTACGTCTGCTCGGAGACCCTCGACCACACCTCGATCCTGCAGTTCATGGAGCGGCGGTTCGGGGTGCGCGAGCCCAACATCTCGCCGTGGCGGCGGGCCGTCTGCGGTGACCTGACCTCCGCGTTCGACTTCTCCCGCAAGGACACCCGGCCCGCGGCGCTGCCGGGCACCGACGCGTACGAGCCGCAGGACCGGGAGCGGCACCCCGACTACCGGCCGACGGTGCCGGCGGACCCGAGCATGCCGCGGCAGGAACGGGGGCTGCGGCCCGCCCGGCCGCTGAAGTACGCGCCCCGGGTGGACGCTTCGGCCGATCCGAAGGCCGGGACCCTCACCCTGACGTTCGCCTCCGGCGGCAGGACGGGCGCGGCGTTCCTCGTCACGTCCGGCAACCGTACGGACGGGCCGTGGACGTACACCACCGAGGCTGGCCGGACCGTGTCGGACACCTGGGACTCCGCGGCCTCCGGCGGCTCGTACGACCTGACGGTGCACGGGCCTAACGGCTTCCTGCGGGTCTTCGAGGGGCCGGGGAAGGGGAAGACGCGGGGACCCGAGGTCACCGCGCGCCACGTCGGCGACGACGTGGAACTGACCTTCACCAACAAGGGCTCCGCCGCGGTCAGCCTGAAGGTCGCGAGCGCGTACGGCGGCCGGTCCCGTACCGTCCGGCTGCGGGCCGGGGCGACCGTCCGGCAGGTCGTGGAGCTCCGGTCCAGCCGCCGCTGGTACGACCTGACGGTGACCGGTGAGGGGGGTTTCCTCCGGAGGTTCGCCGGACACGTGGAGAACGGGCGGGCCGGGGTGAGCGATCCGGCGCTGGGGGCGCGTGAGGCTGGGGGCGCCTGAGGCTGGGGGCGCCTGAGAGCTCGGCGGGGCCTGTGATCGGGCGGCGAGCGGCCGGATGTGGCTGATCGCGCAGTTCCCCGCGCCCCTGGGGCCCGCGCCCCTGGGGCCCGCGCCCCTGACGGGCCGCGGCCCCAGGGGCGGCGCGGGTGGTGCCCTGTGAGTGCCGGTGTGGGCGCTAGTGGTGCCCTGTGCGTGCCTTGCCGCCCTGCTTCAGAGGGCGGTGAGGTGCTCCGGTGTCGGGGTGATCGGGCGGCGGGGCAGCAATGACGGTTCCGTGGGGGCGTGGTGGGGTTCCAGGGCGAGGACCGCCGCCACGGGGTGGTCCTCGGCCGCCGGTGCGGGACCGGCCGGTCGGGCGGGGGCCACCGGCGGGGTCACGGCCTCCGGGGTCGCCCGGGTCAGCAGCACCACACCCCGCGCCGCCACCACGGCCCCCGCGCCCGCGAGCAGCGCCCCCGCCACCCCACCGCGCAGGCCCTCCCCGAGGAGGGAGAGGCCGATCACGGCGGCGGTCAGCGGGTTCGCCAGGGTCACGACCGCGAGAGGGGCGCCCAGACCCCCTCGGTACGCCGTCTGGGAGAGCAGCAGCCCGCCCACGGCGAACGCGGCCACCAACAGGGCCACCACGACGACCTCCACATCGAGGAGCGACCCCGAGCGGTCCGTCGCGGCGACCGTGACGGTCTGGGTGAGCGCGGAGGCGACACCCGAGGCCATGCCCGAGGCGCCCGCGTGGCGCAGCCCGGGCTTGGCGCCGGGCCGCGACAGCAGGCCGACCAGGGCGACGGTCGCGCCGGCCACGGCGACGGCCTCCGGAAGACTCAGCACGTCGTCCGGCGCGGACCCGGACGCGACGACCAGGATGGCGGCGAGACCGGCCAGCGTGAGCGCGGTGCCCCGCCACTCCGTCGAGGTGACCCGGCGCCCCGCCACCCGCGCCCCGAGCGGCACCGCGGCCACCAGCGTGAGCGCGCCCAGCGGCTGCACGACCGTGAGGGGGCCGTACTTGAGGGCGACGACGTGCAGCAGCGCGGCGCCCGCGTTGAGCGCGACCGAGGCCCACCAGGCACCGCTGGCGAGCATCCGCCCCACGCCCGAGCCGGCGCTGCGCGAGGCGAGCCGCTCCTGGGCCACGGCGGCGGCCGCGTAGGCGACGGCGGACACTAGCGACAGGGCGACGGCGACGAGGGTGGCGTTCATCGGCCCGCTCCCACCAGGACGGGTTCCTCGGCCGGAACGAGGGCCGGGGAGTGCTGCCCGGCGGTCGTGGCCGTCCGGTGCGGGAGCTGGACCACGGCGAGGACGACGGCCAGCAGCGCGCCCGCGACGATCGCGTCCAGCCAGTAGTGGTTCGCGGTGCCGACGATCACTACCAGGGTCACCAGCGGGTGCAGCAGCCACAGCCGGCGCCAGCGGGAGCGGGTCGCGGCGATCAGGCCGACCGCGACCATCAGGGCCCAGCCGAAGTGCAGCGAGGGCATCGCCGCGAACTGGTTCGCCAGCGAGTCGGTCGCCGGCGTCGCCGAGTACACCGTCGGCCCGTACACCTGTCCGGTGTCGAGGAGGTGCGCGCCGTCCAGCATCCGCGGCGGGGCCAGCGGGAACGCGAGGTGCAGCAGCAGCGCGGCGGCGGTGAGCGCGGCGAGGACCCTGCGCGCCCAGACGTAGTGCCCGGGGCGCCGCAGGTACAGCCAGACCAGGAACGCCGCGGTGGCGGGGAAGTGGACGGTGGCGTAGTAGACGTTCGCGACGTGGATCAGCGTGTCGCCGTGCAGCAGCGCGGCCTGCACGGAACCCTCGCCCGGCAGGCCGAGGGCGCGCTCCCAGCTCCAGACGTCGTGGGCGTTGCGGAAGGCCTCGGCCGTGTGCCCGTTGGCCAGCAGCCGGCCGGACTTGTAGACGAGGAAGAGCCCTGCGACGAGCAGGAACTCACGGACGAGGGGCGGCCGCGATATCGCGGCGGCCGGCTCTCGCGCAGGCGCGGTGCGGCATTCCATCCCCGGCCCTTTCACTGACGGCGCTGGTGGCGCTGGTTCCCTTGGCGGCACAAAGATCGACACGGCGATCGACACGGCGATCCACACGACGATCGACACGCCGTAGTACCGATACGTGCTGGTACCGATACGTGAGTGTACCGATACGTTCCCGTACCGAAACGAGGGGGTATCGATACGCCACTGTACCGATACGGAGCCGTTCCGGTACAGTGGCGTATCGACAGGCCTTTCGGCATGGGGACGACCGAAGGAGATACGAGTCATGACGTCGCAGGCAGCAGAGGGGCCGGAGACGGCCGTCGCCTCGCGCCGCTCCAAGCTCACGCCCGAGCGCGAGCTGGAGTTCTTCGACGCTGTGCTCGAACAGATCCGTGAGTGCGGGTACGACTCGGTGACCATGGAGGGCGTCGCCGCGAGCACGCGGTGCAGCAAGTCGACGCTCTACCGGCAGTGGCGGACGAAACCGCAGTTCGTGGCGGCCGCGCTGCGCGCGCGCCGCAGTGTCCGCTTCGCGGGGATCGACACCGGCACCCTCGCCGGTGACCTGCGCGAGGTGGCCAGGCAGGCGGGAGAGGGCTACGTTCTGGAGGGGCGGCTGTTCCAGGCCCTCGGCCATGCCGTCGTGCAGGACGAGGAGTTGAAGGCGGCCCTGCGCGACGCGCTGGTGGAGCCGGAGATCGAGGCGCTGCGGGCGATGATCGCCCGCGGAGTGGCGCGCGGCGAGGTCCCCGCGGACCACCCGGCGCTGGAGTTCGTCCCGGCGCAGATCTTCGGCGTCCTGCGGGCCCGGCCGGTCCTGGAGGGCCAGGACGCGGACGAGACGTACATCACCAAGTTCATGGAGGCGGCCGTGCTGCCGACGCTCGGCCTCTCATAAGGCTCAGGCCGCCGTTCGTGAGTCGACCGGACGACGACCTGATCGCGCCGCACCGTGGGGACGGGGGCGGCGCGTAACCCCGGCCGGGTGGGGTTCCTCTGGAGCGGAGAGGAATCCCACCCGGCCGACTTTCCGGCCCGACCTCTGCGTGCCTGCCGATCATGTCGCCGTGCCGACGGTTCAGGCAGGCAGGCGGGTGCGGCCGGCCTCACGGCCGCCCCGGGCCGCCCGCCGCCTCACACGTCCTGGCCGCTGCCGCCCCCGCTGATCGACGCCTTCTTGATGCCCTGGGTGATCTCGTCGATGACCGACTGCTTGGGCGCCTTGTCGCTCACGTCGATGCCGAAGCGGACCACGACGAGCCGCGAGGGGTCCGCCGGGGAGGGGAAGGCGAGCGACTCGACGTAGCCGTCGTCGCCCTTGCCCGTGACCACCTTCCAGCGGACGTAGTACCCCTTCTCGCCGGCCACGGTCACCGCCTTGGAGGCCAGCTCCTCGTGCGAGGTGATCTTCCCGTAGCCCTCGCTGCCGTAGGCGTCCTCGGCGTTTCGGGCGATGTCCTCCTTGGCGGCCGCCTCGGCTGTCGTGGCCTTCAGCTTCAGCAGCTCGGCGGGTGTCGAGTACGCCCCGCCGCGCGTGCAGGTCTTCGAGGGGTCGGCCGGGCAGTCGTACGACGCCTCGGTCGTCACCTGCGCGCCGACCTGCAGCGGTGAGGTGACCCAGCCGTCGGGCACGGGGATGCTGATGCCGCTGGTCGTGTCGGTGGCGTACCCGTCCTCCTGCGGCGGCTGCTCCGACCCGTCCGGCCCGGGCGTCCGCCCGCCGGAACCACCGGATCCACCGGAACCGCCCGAGCCACCGGGGCCGCCCTGGCCGCCGTCGTCACCGGGCCCGCCGTTCTGCCCGCCGGGCCCCTGGGAGGTCGTACTGCCCTCACTGCCACCGTCGTTGCTGGTCAGCGCGTACACGCCCACCCCGATGCTGGCCAGCACCGCGGCGGCCACGGCGACGGCTATCCCGGTGCGCAGGCCGCGCTTGGGGGTGGGAGCCGGGGCCGGGTAGCCGGGATGCCCGGGGTATCCGGGGTAGCCGCCGGGCCCCTGCGGGTAGGGGCCGGCGCCCGGCGGGTAGGCCGGCGGACCGAACCCCGCGGCCGAGCCGACGGGGCGGACCTGGTCCGTCCACGCCTTGCCGTCCCACCAGCGTTCGGTGGCGGGCGCGTCACTTGTCTGCCCGGGGTCGGGGTACCAGCCGGGAGGAGTCACCTGCGTCATGGGGTAACCGTATGAGGCCGGAGTGAAAACCGGATGAGAGGGGCGGAGATTCGCGCCCGAGGCGCCGCGGTACCCGGCGGCTTTCGCCGCAGCCCGCCCCCGCGACTCACCCGATGACGAGCCGCACCGGGGCCGGGCTCGATGCTCCGCCCCGAGCGGGGGAGACCCCGGCGGCCCGGCGTCACCGATCCCAGCACGCTGGGACGGCGGGCGCCCGTGCTGGACGTGAACGACTGCCACGCCCCATACAGTCCCCGTCTCCCCGTCTCCCCGTCTCCCCGTCGGTACGACTCCGTCGTCACCGACACCGGGCCCCCGAACTCCCCTCCCGTCGCCAGCCCTCGGACCACCCGGAGCAGTGTCAGCAGCCAGCCAGCCAGCCAGCGAGCGGCGGCGCCGGCGGTGTCGTAAGCGCGAACGGGGCGTACGCACGAGTGTCTCCGCCTCGTCGCCGCCCTCCGGGGTGAAGAAGCCGAACGGGGCCCGCCGAGACCGCCCGCCCCCACGGGAACGGGGGCTCCGGCCGCGGGTCGGATGCGGTCATGCCGTCTCCTCCGAGAGGTGGGGACCCGCCACCGGAAATCCGGAAAATCGCCTTTCGATCACGGCAAGTTGACTACCCATCACGACCAACGCGCCAGGTGGGCGCCGGGATCCGTCGTCCGTCGGGCACCCGGTGTCACCCGACACGGCAACAGGTGCCCGGACCGGCCTTCACTTGGGCATCCATGGGGCTACGCTCAATGACCTGTGCATCGTTCGGGCGACCAGGGGAGGTAGCGGAATGACGGAGGCACGGCCCGATGCGGCAGCCTCGGCTTCCCTGTGGGAGCGCGACGCGGAGATCACCGCCATCACGGAGGCGATCGACGAACTCTGCGTCGACAAGGCGTCCCCCGGCAGCGTGCTGGTCTTCACCGGTGAGGCCGGTGTCGGCAAGACCGCTCTCCTCACCGAGGCCCGCCGGATCGCCGAGGAACGGGGCTGCCGGGTCTGGTACGCACGGGGTGGGGAGACCGTCACCTCCGTCCCTTTCAACGTCGTACGGCAGTTGCTGCAACCCGGACTCATCGGGCTGATGGAGGAGGAGACCCGCGAGTACCTGGGTGACTGGTACGACATCGCCGGTCCCGCCCTCGGGCTCGCCGAACCGGGCGAGGGCCAAGCGGATCCGCAGGGCGTGTGCGAGGGCCTGGTCGCCGCCGTGAACCGCCTCGTGCGCCGCGCCTGGCCGCTCGTACTGCTGATCGACGACGTCCACTGGGCCGATCAGGAGACGCTGCACTGGCTGTCCGCCCTGGCCGACCGTCTGACCGAGATGTGCGTACTGGTCGTGGTGGCCCGCCGCCCCGGCGAGGCCACCGGTGAACGCGCCCGCCATCTCAGCCGGATCGCCGCCAAGGCCCGCCCCGTCACCACTCTCAGCGCGCTCACCCCGAAGGCCACCGCAGGGCTCACCCGTGCCACAGTCGGCCGGCACGCCGACGACCCGTTCTGCCGCGAGGTATGGGCGGTCACCGGTGGCAACGCCTACAACACCGTCGAACTCCTCGCCAAGGTGAAGGACTGCGGACTGGATCCGGTGGAGGAGTCGGCCGGCGAACTGCGCGCCCTGAACCGCTCCGCGCGAGGCACCGGCCTCGTCGCCCGCCTCGAAGAACTGGGAGTCGAGGCCACGCGTTTCGCTTGGGCGGCGGCCATCCTCCATACCGGGATCACCGTCGACATCGTGGCACGCCTCGCCAGCCTGCCCCGCGCCTCGGCGGTGGAGTGTGCCGAGTTGCTGACCTCGGCCCGTATCCTCACCGAACCCGATCCGGCCAACCGTCAGGCGGACGCCGGGGACCTCGAGTTCGTCCACCCCCTCATCGCCACCGCCGTCTACGACTCGATCCCGCCGGGCATCCGCACCGCGTTCCACGGAGTCGCCGCCACGGCCGTCACCGAATCCGGGCGCGGTGCCGCCGCGGCCGCCCGCCACCTCATCGAAGTCCACCCCGACGGCGAGGCCGAGCTGGTCGAGCAGTTGCGTGCCGCTGCGGCCGAACACCTGGCCGTGGGTGCCCCCGAGGCCGCCCGTCGCTGTCTGGAGCGAGCCCTGAAGGAGCCGCCACAGCCGGACGTCCGGGTCCGTGTGCTCTACGAGCTGGGCTGCGCCACCCTCCTCACGTCACCCGCCACCACGGTCGAATACCTCCGCTCGGCACTCGCCGAGCCCGGCCTCGACAGCGCCGAGCGCGTCGACGCGGTCTTCCGCCTCTCCCAGGTGCTGCTCCACAACGACCAGTTGCACGAGGCCGTTCGTACACTCGACGCGGAGATCGGCCGACTGGATCCCGGGCCCGCCCGGATGCGTCTCCAGGCCGCGCGCTACATGTGGGAGGGCGTCCACGCCGGCGAGGAACTCCCGCCGACGCACTCCCAGGAGCTGGCCGCCCTCGCGGCGACCTGCACCGGCAGGGACAACTCCGAACGCGCGCTGCTCATCCTCCGGGGCTTCGACGCGATGACACGGGGCGAGAACGCCGAGGAGGTGGTCGAGCTCTGCGACCGGGCCCTCGTCAACGGCCGCCTCGCGCCCGGACTCGGCTGGACCGACACCGAGTGGGGTATCGAACTGCTCCTGATGCTGGCCACCGCGTACGCCTACGCGGATCGCCTCGACCGGGCCGAGAGTCTGTACACCGAAGCCCTGCGCACCTACGAGTCCGCCGGTTGGCGTGGAGGCCATCTCGCACTGGCTCACGCTTACGTCGGGCTCGGACACCGCATGCGGGGCAGGCTCAAGGACGCGGAAGCCTCCCTGCGCAAGTCGCTGGTGCTCGCCGAAACGGTCGGTCGCGGACTGCCCCTCTACTGGAGCACGACCTGCAACCTCGTCGACACACTGCTCGTCCGCGGCCACGTCGACGAGGCCTGGGCGGTCGCCGAGCAGTACAACTTCGCGCCGCCGTATCCGTCCACCATCGTGCTGCCCGAACCGCGGTCCGTACGGGGGCGGCTGCTCCTCGCCGTGGGGCGCACCAAGGAAGGCATCAACGAACTGGAGGCCGCCGAGAAGGCGACGGCGGCCCGGGGGCACCACAACCCCGTCTCCGCCACCTGGGGCGGCGCCCTCGCCCGGGCCCTCGCCACCGAGGACCCGCGCCGTGCCGCCGAACTCGCCGCGAGCATCCGCCGCCGTGCCGAACGCTTCGGTACGGACACCGCCATCGGTGAGGCCCTGCGTGTGGAGGCGTTCCTCGCCACCGGCCGTAAGGCTGCCTCCCTCTATGCCCAGGCGGTCACCTACCTGGCGGCCTCGCCCTCGGCCTACGAACACGCCGCGGCCCGCGTCGAATACGGCATCGCCAACCGCTCGGTCTCCGAACTCAACCGCGGCCTGACGCTGGCCGAGTCCTGTGGTGCGGACGGCCTGGTCAGGCAGGCCCGGGAAGAACTCGCCCGGATCGGATAGGGGAGGCACCGGGAGTGCGCCGGGCGTCCATGAATCCCTGTCGTCGATGACTCCGCCGGCTGCGGGAGCGGGGCGCCCGCGGTTCTCTCCGAGAGGCCTTGATCAGTCCTGCTCTGCCTCCTCCTCCGCCAACACCCTTTGCGCAGTAGCGAACGCCGAGTTCGCGGCCGGCACGCCGCAGTAGACCGCTGATTGGAGGAGGACGGCGCCGATGTCCTCCGGGGTGAGGCCGTTGCGGCGGGCGGCGCGGATGTGCATGGCCAGTTCGTCGTAGTGGCCGTGGGCGATCAGCGCGGTCAGTGTGATCATGCTGCGCTCGCGGCGGGACAGCGTCGGATCGGTCCAGATCTCGCCCCACGCGTAGCGGGAGATGAAGTCCTGGAAGCGGGCCGTGAAGGGCGTCTGCCGGGCCTGGGCGCGGTCCACGTGCGTGTCGCCGAGCACCTTGCGCCGCACCTCCATCCCACGCCGCGCATACCCGTCGAAGTGCCCGCGCAGCGCGGCCAGTACGGCCTCCGGCCGCTCCGCGGGGGCGAGGTGCGACGCCCCCGGGATCTCGGTGAGCGTCGCCCCGGGCACCGCGTCCGCGATCTCCCGCAGATGCGCGGGCGGCGTCGCCGGGTCCTCGCGACCGGCGACGAGGAGCGTGGGCACGGTGATCCCGGACAGCTCCGCGCGGACGTCGAACGCGGCGAGCGCGTCACAGCAGGCGGCGTACGCCTCCGGGTCGGCCCGGCGGTGGTCCTCCACCAGCTCCGGCACGGTGAAACCGGGTGTGAACCACCGCGTGTCGGCCGTCTCCGCGAGCCCGGCCAGCCCCTCCCGTCCCTCCCGGCGCACCAGTTGCGCCCGTTCCTCCCACGGCTTGGAGCCGTTGAAGTGGGCCGAGGAACAGAGCACGGCCAGGGACGAGACCCGCTCCGGGTGGTGCGCGGCCAGCCACAGACCGACCGCGCCGCCCAGCGACACCCCGGCGTACGCGAACCGTTCGACGCCCAGTGTGTCCGCCAGGCGCAGCACCAGGGCCGCCAGGTCACCCACCGTCGCCCCCGGCGCGATCAGCCCGGGGGAGGAGCCGCCGTGCCCCGGCAGGTCCCAGCGGACCACCCGGTGCGTGATCGACAACTCGGGCGCCACCTTGTCCCACAGCCGGGTGGAGGTACCGAGGGAGGGGCCGAGCAGCAGCGGGGGAGCGGAAGTCGGGCCCTCCGCACGGTGGTTGAGCAGCTTGTCGGTCAACGTCGCTCCAGGGCACGGTCGGTGAGGGCTCCGGCGGAGCCGGTGTAGCGGGTGGGGTCCGTGAGGTCCGCGAGGTCGAGGTCCTTCAACTCCGGTTCCTCGGCGAGCAGTTCGCCCAGCGGGCGACCTTCGGCGTAGACGCGCGCGGCGGTCCGGGTCAGCAGCTCCTTGGCGCGGGCCCTGCCCAGCACCGGGGCGAGCTCGGCGGCCAGCCGCTCCGAGACGATCAGCCCGTGGGTGAGGTCCAGGTGCCGGCGCATCGCGTCGGTGTTCACCCGGAGCCCCCGCGTGAGCTCGACCGCGTCCCGGGCGGCACCCCCGACCAGCCGGAGCAGCTCCCGCAGCGGCTCCCACTCCGCGTGCCACGCCCCGGCCGGCCGTTCGTCCTCGGCCGCCAGTGACCCGTACAGCGTCGCCGCCAGGTGGGGCGCACGCCGGGCCGCCGCCGCGATCAGCGTCGACCGCACCGGGTTCGCCTTGTGCGGCATCGCCGACGAGCCGCCCCCGCTGCCCTCGGCGACCTCCGCGATCTCGGTACGGGCCAGGGTGAGCACATCCACCGCGATCTTCCCCAGGGCACCGGCGGTGAACGCCAGCGCTCCGGCCAGGTCCGCGATCGGGGTACGCAGGGTGTGCCAGGGCAACTCGGGAGCGTGGAGGCCGAGTTCACGGGCGTAGGCGGCGCTCAGGGCAGGGGTGTCCACCGCCCCGAAGACGGTGAACGCCGCCAAGGTGCCCGCCGCGCCCCCGAGTTGGGCCGGCAGCGTCGCCCGGACGACGGCCAGCCGGTCCCGGGCGTCCAGGAGCAGGGAGCGCCAGCCGGCGGCCTTCAGCCCGAAGGTCGTCGGCACGGCGTGCTGGGTGAGGGTGCGGCCGGGCATCGCGGTGTCCCGGTGCGCGGCGGCGAGCGCGGCCAGCGCGGCCTCTGTACCGCCGAGGTCGGCCAGGACCAGGTCGAGGGTGCGTGCGGCGACCAGCATCGTCGCCGTGTCCAGGATGTCCTGACTGGTCGCGCCCCGGTGGACGTACGGGCCGTACTCCGTGCCGACCGCCTCGGTGAGGTCCGCGACCAGCGGGATCACCGGGTTGCCGCCGCCGCGCGCGCGTTCCGCGAGGGAGCGTACGTCCAGGGTGGCGGCGTCCGCCGCCGAGGTCACCGCGGGTCCGGCCGCGGCGGGGGCCAGCCCCAGCGCGGCCTGGGCGCGGGTCAGCGCGGCCTCGGCGTCGAGCAGCGCCCGCAGATAGGCGGTGTCGCTCGTCGCGGCCGCGGCCGGGGAACCGGTCCACCCGGGGGCGAGCAGACCGGTGTCGGCGTCAGCAGAAGTCACTGGAACTCCAGGAAGACCGTTTCGCCTTCGCCCTGAAGGCGGATGTCGAAACGGTAGGTGCCATGACCCTGGTCCTCGGCGATCAGCGTTCCCCGGCGCGCCTCGTCCACGCGGGAGAGCAGCGGGTCGGCGGCCAGCGCGGCGTCGTCGCCCGGCAGGTAGATCCGGGTGAACAGGTGGACCAGCAGGCCCCGCGCGAAGACGCACACGCTGAGGTACGGCGCGTTCCGCCCGCGTGCGCCGGGTCGCAGCGTACGCGCGGTCCAGTGCCCACTGGCGTCGGTCTGGACGCGGCCCCAGCCGGTGAACTCCACCCCGTTGCGGCCGAGGAAGCCGCCGCTCGCGGAGTCGCGGCGCATGGAACCGTCGACCCGGGAGACGTTGCCGTCCGGGTCGGGGCCCCACAGCTCCAGGAAGGCGTCCGGCAGCGGGTTGCCCTCCCCGTCGAGGACGTGGCCCTGGAGGGAGATGGTGTCGGGGTGGCCGAGAGGAGCGATGTCGCCGCCGCCGGGGAAGGGCAGGGCGTGACCGTAGAAGGGGCCGACCGTGTGCGACGGGGTCGGCAGCACCGTCTCCGGGCGGCTGGTGTCGATCTTCGTCATGGCAGGTCAGCGTCCTTCTTCGATCCAGGTGGCCTTCGGGCCGTCGAGCACGATGTCCCAGACGTAGCCCATCGAGAACTCCGGCACGGACAGGCTGTGGTCGTAGGTCGCGACCAGCCGCTGACGGGCCGCGTCGTCCGTCACCGACTGGATGATCGGGTCGTACGGGAAGAGCGGGTCGCTCGGGAAGTACATCTGCGTCACGAGCCGCTGGGTGAACGCCGAGCCGAAGAGCGAGAAGTGGATGTGGGCCGGCCGCCAGGCGTTGACGTGCTGGCGCCACGGGTACGGGCCCGGCTGGATCGTCGTGAAGTGGTAGTGGCCGTCGTCGTCGGTCAGCGTGCGGCCGACGCCCGTGAAGTTCGGGTCCAGGGGCGCGTCGTGCTGTTCGCGCTGGTGGGCGTAGCGGCCGGCCGAGTTGGACTGCCAGATCTCGACCAGTTGGCCGCGCAGCGGGCGTCCGTCGCGGTCGAGGAGCCGCCCGGAGACGGTGATCCGCTCACCGATGGGCTCGCCGTCGTGCTGCCGGGTCAGGTCGTTGTCGATCTCGGTGATGTCCCGCTCCCCGAAGGCGGGGGAGGACAGCTCCACCAGCTCGGGGTCCTTGGTGACGTCGATGGAGATCGGCGGCTGCTTGGGGTGCCGCAGCACCGAGGACCGGTACGGCGCGTAGTCACGGCGGGGCTGGTGCTCGACGGGCGCGCCGTCGGCGAGCCGCTTCTCGTAGGCGGCGTGTTCGGCCGCGATCTCCTGGTCGATGTCGTGCTGGGTGAGGGTCATGGTGTGTCCCTGGGATTCCTGATGGTCACGTCGAAAGTTCGGATGTTGGCGTCGCGCCCCGTCAGGGGCGCGGGGACCTGCGCGATCAGCCACCCACGGCCCGCAGCCGCGAGCACGGCTCAGCGTTCCAGGACGAGGGCGAGTCCCTGACCCACCCCGATGCACAGCGTGGCCACGCCGACGCCCGAGCCCTTGCGCGCCAGCTGGTGCGCGACCGTCCCGGCGAGTCGCGCGCCGGACGCGCCCAGCGGATGGCCGAGGGCGATCGCCCCGCCCTGCGGATTGAGGATCGCCGGGTCGAACTCGGGCCACTCGGCGACACAGCCGAGCACCTGCGCGGCGAACGCCTCGTTCAGCTCCAGGACGTCCAGGTCGTCGAACGCCTTGCCCGCCTTGGCCAGCGCACGCGTGACCGCTTCGACGGGAGCGAGCCCGAAGTAGTCGGGGTCGACGGCGTTCACGCCGGTCGCCGAGATGCGCGCGAGCGGCTCACGCCCGGTGGCCGCGAGCCCCTCCTCGTCCACCAGCAGCAGCGCGGCTGCCCCGTCGTTGAGCGGCGAGGCGTTGCCCGCCGTGACCGTGCCCCCGTCCGGACGGAAGGATGGCTTGAGCCTGGCCATGGCCGCCAGGGACGCGTCGGCCCGTACGCACTCGTCGGCGCCGAGGACGACCGGGTCACCCTTGCGCTGGGGGAGGGCGACGGGAGCGATCTCGTCGTCGAAGGCCCCGGCCGCCCGCGCCGCGGCCGCATTGCGGTGGGAGGCGAGGGCGAACTCGTCCTGCTGCTCCCGGCTGATCTTGTGCTTGTCGGCGATGAGTTCGGCCGACTCGCCCAGCGGGATCGTCCACTGCGGATCCATTTTCGGGTTGACCATGCGCCAGCCCAGCGTGGTCGAGTACAGCTCGGTGTGCCCGGCGGGGAAGGGCCGGTCGTTCTTCTGCAGGACGTACGGGGCGCGGGTCATGGACTCGACACCGCCGGCGACGGCGATCGACGCGTCGCCCAGCGCGATGGCCCGCGCAGCCTGGATCACGGCCTCCAGACCCGAGGCGCACAGCCTGTTGACGGTCACGCCCGGCACGGAGGTGGGCAGCCCGGCCAGCAGCGCGGCCATGCGGCCGACGTTGCGGTTCTCCTCGCCCGCGCCGTTGGCGTTGCCGAAGTACACGTCCTCGATCCGCGCCGGGTCCAGGTCCGGCGTACGGGCGAGCAGTTCACGGACGGCGTGCGCGGCGAGGTCGTCGGGGCGCACACCCGCGAGGCCGCCGTTGTAGCGGCCGATCGGGGTGCGGACCGCGTCGACGATGTAGACGTCCTTCGTGCCGTTGCTCATCACTGGATCTCCTCGGGGATGCGCAGCTTCGCGGCGGTCTTGGCGACGATCTCCTCGACGGTGACACCGGGCGCGGTCTCCACGAGCACCAGGCCCTCGTCGGTCACGTCGAGCACGCCCAGGTCGGTGATGATCCGGTTCACGCACGCCTTGCCGGTCAGCGGCAGCGCGCATTCCTCCAGGATCTTCGCCGAGCCGTTCTTGGCGGTGTGGGTCATGATCACGATGACCGTACGCGCGCCGTGGACCAGGTCCATGGCACCGCCGATCCCGGTGACCATCTTGCCGGGGATGGCCCAGTTGGCGAGGTCGCCCCGGGCGGAGACCTGCATCGCGCCGAGGACGGCGACGTCGATGTGGCCGCCGCGGATCATCGAGAAGGACAGCGCCGAGTCGAAGAAGGAGGCTCCCGGCAGGACGGTGACGGTCTCCTTGCCCGCGTTGATCAGATCGGGGTCGACCTGGTCCTCGGTCGGGTACGGGCCGGTGCCCAGGATGCCGTTCTCCGACTCCAGGATCACCTCGACGTCGTTCGGGAGGTAGTTCGGGATCAGTGTCGGCAGTCCGATGCCGAGATTGACGTACTGGCCGTCGCGCAGTTCGCGGGCGGCGCGGGCGGCCATCTGTTCACGGGTCCAGGCCATCACTCGCTCACCGTTCCCTGTGCCGCGGCGGAGACCGTCCGCTTCTCGATCTTCTTGTCGGCCGCCTGCGCGGGGGTGAGGGCGATGACGCGCTGCACGAAGACGCCGGGCAGATGCACGGCGTCCGGGTCGATCCCGCCGGGCTCGACCAGCTCCTCGACCTCGGCGATCGTCACCTTGCCGGCCATCGCCGCGAGGGGGTTGAAGTTGCGCGAGGACTTGTTGAAGACCAGGTTGCCGTGGCGGTCGCCCCGGGCGGCGCGGACGAGCGCGTAGTCGGTGCGGATGCCGCGTTCGAGCACGTACTCGGCGCCGTCGAACTCGCGGATCTCCTTGGGCGGCGAGGCCAGCGAGACGCTGCCGTTGCCGTCGTAGCGCCAGGGGAGGCCGCCCTCGGCGACCTGGGTGCCGACGCCGGCGGGGGTGTAGAACGCCGGGATGCCCGCGCCGCCCGCGCGCAGCCGCTCGGCGAGCGTGCCCTGCGGGATCATCTCGACCTCCAGCTCACCGGCGAGGTACTGTCGCGCGAATTCCTTGTTCGCCCCGATGTACGAACCGGTCACCCGTGTGATCCGGCCGGCTGCGAGCAGGACCGCGAGGCCGGACTCCATGGCTCCGCAGTTGTTCGAGACGACGCCGAGGCCCGAGACCCCGCGCTCGTGGAGCGCCTGGATCAGTACGTTCGGCACACCGCTCAGCCCGAATCCGCCGACGGCGAGGGTCGCGCCGTCCGGCACATCGGCCACTGCCTCCAGGGCTGTGGCGACCACCTTGTCCATCCGTGAGGCCCCATCTCGTCCGCGCACCCGGTGACCATTAATCAGGGCACTGAGCATTATGGTGAAGTTTCCTTCACGCTGCCACTGGTCGGCTCCGTCGTCAAGACCTGCGAAAAGGGCCGGGATGGCAGGGTACGCGTTATGGACACACCCCGAGGGTCGACCGGTATCGTTCAGTGCACGGACGAATTGCCGAGCCGAGGAGCGAACATGGCCGCGGTGGACCTCTCCACCCACCCCGGGCACCTGGCCCGACGGCTGCAGCAGGCCCACTACCTGCTGTGGAACGCGATGGTCTCCGAGGAGATCACCTCGCCGCAGTTCGCGGTCCTCAACACCCTCGTCGCCGAACCGGGGCTCGACCAGCGCACGGTGGGGGAGCGGGTGGGGCTCGACCGGTCCACGATGTCCGAGGTCATCAGCCGGCTCGGGCGCCGGGGGCTCCTCGACAAGGTGCGCGATCCGCAGGACGGGCGACGGTTCCTGCTGCGGCTCACGGACGACGGGGTACGCACGCACCGCAGGCTCGCGGTGCGGACGGCGCGCATGAACCAGGTGTTCCTGGGCCCGCTGTCGGCGGAGGAGCAGGACGTCTTCTTCGACCTGATCCGACGGGTGGCCGACGCGGCGGAGGAACTGCGCAGTCCGGTGGAGGCGATCCGTTAGCTCGGCCGGGCGTCGTGGGGCTGGCGGAGCGCCGCGGACACGACCCGGGCACCCCGCTACGAGCGGTCGGCGGCGTACACCACCCACACCTGGCCCTCGGCGAAGTTCATCGGTTCGCCGCCGGTCGTCGTGAAGTCCGTGCCGTCGGTCGCGGTCTTCCGCTCCCAGCCGGCTTCGAAGACCCTGCCGTCCCGCAGGACCTCCGCGCGGCCCGAGCCGACCGTCTCCGTGTACGGGGTGTTGTTGCCGAGGTAGTCGTGGAACCGGGACTCGCGGATCTTCACGTACTGAACGACCACCGTGGCCGGGGCGACGCGGACGTCGTCGGTGGTGACCGTCGGGCGCCCGTCCATCGAGACCTGCCAACGGCGGCTGTCGTCGGACCACGTGAACGTGAATCGCGCCGCCGGGTAGCGGACGGTGCGGGAGTCCTCGGGGGTGCCGCCGGAGGGGGCCGGGCCGTGGCGGAAGCCGGTGGTGAGGGCGTCGGCGCCGGGTGCGGAATCCATCAGTTCACCGGGCCGCAGATACAGGTTGTGCGGTGCGGGCTTCTCGTCGCTCCGGAAGTAGGCGTCGCCGGCGTCCTCGGGGGTCTTCGCGTGCAGGGGCGCCCTGTCTATCAGCGGAAGGAGCTTGCCCTGCGCGCCCGAGAACGCCAGGGTCGGCTCGTCGAACTGGCGCAGCAGCTCCAGATCGGACTCGCGGGCGCTGCGCACCGGTCCGACCGCCTCAGGGAACCGGGTGGCGTACACGGCCATCAGTCGGCTGAGGCCGCCCTCGACCTGCTCGGCGTAGACGATGTCCGCGGCGTCGAGGCCGGTCTGGGGGCGGGCGGGGGAGACGTTGTCGATCTTCACTGCGAGTACGGATCCCATCGGCGGGGCGCTGATCCGGTCGTCCCGGCGGCCGTCGCCCTGTCCCTTCCCGTCGTCGCTGTCCGTGCCGGTCGAGGTGCACCCCGCCAGCAGGGTGGCCGCGATCGCGGCGGCGAGCAGTGCCCCCGTCGTCGAGCCGCGCCGGGCCTCTCGCGTCCGCGATCTGTCGCGCACCGTACTCAAGTCGCTCATAATGCATCCGATTGTGCACTTATCCGTTCATGGATGGCCATAGTGGATTGTTTCTGACTGGTTCGGGAGTGGGGTGCCGGGTACTCGGCGGGCACCTGCTGAACCAGGCGAGGGAACGGAGTGTGGGCACGATGAAGGCAGTGACGTGGCAGGGCAAGCGGGACGTACGCGTGGAGACCGTGCCCGATCCGGTGCTGAAGGAGCCGACCGACGCGATCATCCGGATCACCTCCACCGGGCTCTGCGGCTCCGACCTCCACCTCTACGAGGTGCTCACCCCGTTCATGACACCGGGCGACATCCTGGGCCACGAGCCCATGGGCATCGTCGAGGAGGTCGGCGCCGGGGTGCCCGACCTCGCGGCGGGCGACCGGGTCGTCGTGCCGTTCCAGATCGCCTGCGGCAGCTGCTGGATGTGTCTCACCGGGCTCCCCACGCAGTGCGAGACGACCCAGTGCACCGGCGAGGGCATGGGCGCCGCCCTCTTCGGCTACACCCGGCTGTACGGCTCGGTCCCCGGGGCCCAGGCCGAGTATCTGCGCGTCCCGCAGGCCCAGTTCGGGCCGATCAAGGTGCCGGAGGGGCCGCCCGACGACCGGTTCCTCTACCTCTCCGACGTGCTCCCCACCGCCTGGCAGGCGGTCGAGTACGCGCACGTCCCGCCCGGCGGCAGCGTCGCCGTGCTCGGCCTCGGCCCCATCGGCGACATGGCCTGCCGGGTGGCCCTGCAGCGTGGCGCCGAGCACGTGTTCGGGGTCGACCTGGTGCCCGAGCGCCTGCGCCGGGCGCGCGAGCGGGGCGTGCAGACCTTCGACCTCAGGGACTTCGACAGCGAGAAGGAACTGGTCGGCGCGATCCAGGACCGGACCGCCGGACGCGGCCCCGACTCCGTGATCGACGCCGTCGGCACCGAGGCCCACGGCAGCGCGGCCGCCCGGCTCGCCCAGAACGCCACCGGACTGCTGCCCCGCGCCATCGGCTCCCGCCTCACCGAACGCCTCGGCGTCGACCGGCTCGCCGCCCTCCACACCGCCATCGACCTCGTACGACGCGGCGGCACGATCTCCCTCTCCGGCGTCTACGGCGGCAAGGTCGACCCGCTGCCCCTGCTCACCCTGTTCGACAAGCAGGTCCGGCTGCGCATGGGCCAGGCCAACGTCCGCACCTGGAGCGACGACATCCTGCCCCTGCTCACGGACGACGACCCCCTCGGCGTCGACGACTTCGCCACCCACCGGGTGCCGCTCACCGACGCCGCGCACGCCTACGAGATGTTCCAGCGCAAGGAGGACGGGGCGGTCAAGGTGATCATGGAGCCCTGAGTCCGCGACTGACCCCTGAGCCCGCGACCTGACCCCTGAGTCCGCGACCGGGATCAGGTGCCCAGGATCTCCGCCAGGTCGTAGCTCACCGGCTCCTCCAGCTGCGCGTAGGTGCAGCTCTCCGCCGTGCGGTCCGGGCGCCAGCGCCGGAAACGGGCCGTGTGGCGGAAGCGGACACCGTTCTCCATGTGGTCGTACGCCACCTCGGCGACCTGCTCGGGGCGCAGCGGCACCCAGGAGAAGTCCTTCTTCGCCGACCACCGGCTCGGCGCGCCCGGCAGCCGGGCCGTCTCGTGCGCCGCCTCGTCGGACCAGGCGGCCCAGGGGTGCTCGCCGACGTCCTCCAGCCGCAGCGGCTCCAGCTCCCGCACCAGCTCCGCGCGCCGCTTCATCGGGAAGGCCGCGCACACGCCGATGTGCTGGAGCGTGCCCCCGTCGTCGTAGAGGCCCAGCAGCAGGGAACCGACCACCGGCCCGCTCTTGTGCAAGCGGTACCCGGCGACCACCACGTCCGCCGTCCGCTCGTGCTTGATCTTGAACATGGCCCGCTCGTCCTGCCGGTACAGCAGGGTGAGCGGCTTGGCGATCACCCCGTCCAGACCCGCCCCCTCGTACTGCTCGAACCACTGCTCGGCCAGCTCGCGGTCCGTGGTCGCCGGCGCGAGATGCACCGGGGCGGTCACCTCGGACAGCGCCAGCTCCAGCAGGGCGCGCCGATCGGTGAGCGGGACGTCGAGCAGCGACTCGTCGTTCAGCGCGAGCAGGTCGAAGGCGACGAAGGAGGCCGGGGTCGTCCCCGCCAGCATCCGGACGCGGGAGTCCGCGGGGTGGATACGCTCGGTCAGGGCGTCGAAGTCCAGCCGCCGCCCGTCCCGGACGATCACGACCTCGCCGTCCATCACGCACCGCGTCGGCAACCGCTCCCGCAGGGCCGCCACCAGCTCGGGGAAGTACCTGGTCAGCGTCTTCCCGGTGCGGCTGCCGATCTCCACCTCGGGCCCGTCGCGGAACACGATCGCCCGGAACCCGTCCCACTTCGCCTCGTAGTGCATGTCCGGCGGGATCTTCGCCACGGACTTGGCGAGCATCGGTTTCACGGGCGGCATCACCGGAAGATCCATGCCTCCGATTCTGCGACCGCGATTCCGCCGCCGCGCGGCGAGCTTCGTCCGGTATGCGGCATTCCATCGTTCCGCCTACCGTGGCTCGCATGGGCGAAGCGGTGGAACTGGACGCGGCGGGCCGGACGGTACGGCTGTCCAGCCCCGGCAGGATCTTCTTCCCGGAGCGCGGCTTCACCAAGCTGGACCTCGCCCGGTACTACATCGCCGTCGGCCCCGGCATCCTGCGCGCCCTGCGGAACCGGCCCACCACCCTGGAGCGCTACCCGGAGGGCGTGACGGGCGAGAACTTCTTCCAGAAGCGCGCCCCCAAGAACATGCCCGACTGGATCCCCACCGCGCACATCACCTTCCCCAGCGGCCGCAGCGCCGACGAGATGTGCCCGACCGAGGTCGCCGCCGTCGTCTGGGCCGCCCAGTTCGGCACGCTCACCTTCCACCCGTGGCCCGTCCGCCGCGACGACGTCGACCGGCCCGACGAACTCCGCATCGACCTCGACCCGCAGCCCGGCACCGACTACGCCGACGCGGTCCGCGCCGCGCACGAACTGCGCGAGGTCCTCCACGAGTACGGCGGCCTGCGCGGCTGGCCCAAGACCTCCGGCGGCCGTGGCCTGCACGTCTTCGTGCCGATCCGGCCCGACTGGACCTTCACCCAGGTACGCCGGTCGGCCATCGCCGTCGCCCGGGAACTGGAGCGCCGAATGCCGGAGCAGGTCACCACGGCCTGGTGGAAGGAGGAACGCGGCGCGAAGATCTTTGTCGACTACAACCAGACCGCCCGCGACCGCACCATCGCCTCCGCCTACTCCGTACGCCCCCGCCCGCACGCCCCCGTTTCGGCGCCCCTCACCTGGGACGAGGTGGGGGTCGCCGTGCCGCGCGACTTCGACCTGGGGACGATGCCGGGGCGTTTCGCCGAGGTCGGTGACGTCCACGCCGACATGGACGAACACGCGTTCTCGCTGGAAGCGCTGCTGGAGCTGGCGGCGCGGGACGAACACGACCATGGGCTCGGGGACCTGCCGTATCCGCCGGAGTACCCGAAGATGCCGGGGGAGCCCAAGCGCGTGCAGCCGAGCAGGGCCAAGAAGACATGAGGGTGGCCCGCGCCCTCGCGGGGCACGGGCCACCCTCGGTTCCCTACAGTTCCTTGATCCGGATGTCCCGGTAGGAGACGACATCCGTCGTGCCGTGGACCTGGAGTCCGAGGTAGCCGGAGGCGAACCGCCGCCCGTCCGTGCCCGGGTCGTCCGAGCGGGGCGGGGTGAAGTCCTGGCCGCCGATGTTGTCGAACTCGTTGATCAGGACGCCGTTGCGGTAGACCGAGTAGTGCTGGTCGACCACCCTGATCTCGTAGTCGTTCCAGGTGCCCTTCTGGGTGACGCCCGCTCCGGCGAGCCCCACCCGGTCGAAGCCGTACACCGACCCCGTCTTGTACATGTCGCCGTCGGGCCGGTCGAGGACCTGCACCTCATGGCCGTACTTGATGGCCACCCACTCCGGCCGTGACTCCTCCGGATGGTCGTGGACCCCCGGGAAGCGCACGAACACACCGGAGTTGGCGTTGCCCGTGCCGGGCGCGTCGTCCCGCCACTGCAGGCGCAGCGAGAAGTCGCCGTACTTCCGCTCGGGGAACCACAGCATGCCGAGCCCGGCCTTCGTCGTGCCGGAGGTGATCGAGCCGTCGGTGTTCAGCCCGAACGAACCGCCGCCCACCTGCTGCCACTTGGCGAACGACTCGGCCGTGCCGTCCAGGATCGTGCGGTAGCCCTCCGTCTGGCCGGGCCTGCCGATGCCGGACTCCTCCGCCGCCTCCTTCACGGCGGTGTACTCGCGCAGGTCGACGACCCCCTCCCGGAACAGCTTGTCGAGAACGGTGTCCACGTGCTTCAGGAACAGCGCGTGGGACGTCCACTCCTTCTCGTCCTCGATCAACTCGTTGATCCGGCACCGGTTGTTGGTGACCCGGTTCGGCACCCCCGAGTCGACCGTGCCGACGAAGACCGTCAACCGCTCGTCGTACTCGGCGCAGTTGGGCGCGGGGACCCCGCCGCCGACGACGACGGTGAAGCTGACCGAGCGCGCGGCGGCCGTGTTGCCCGCCTTGTCGCTCGCCCGGTACGCCACCGTGTGGGTGCCTGCCCGGTCCACCACCACGGGGGCGGTGTAGGCGAGATAGGGGCCGCCGTCCAGCGAGTACTCGACGGCGGCGACGCCCGAGCCACCGTGGTCGGTCGCGCTGACGGTGACCTTCGCGCTCTTCAGGTACGCGCCGGCGGAGTTCCGTTCGCCCTCGACGGTCACGCCCGTCACCGGGGGTGTGGTGTCGTCGGCGGGCGGGGCGACGACGGTGAAGCCGACGCTCTTCTCGGCGGCGACGTTGCCCGCCTTGTCCGTGGCCCGGTACCGCACCTTGTGCGTGCCGACCTCGTGCACCATCACGGGCGCGGTGTACGGCTGCCAGGCCCCCGAGTCGCCGAGGGCGTACTCGATGGTGTTGACCCCCGACCCGGTGTCCGACGCGGAGACGGTGACCGTCGCCATGGACACGTAGTCGCCCTGGGGGTTCTTCTCGCCGGCCACCGTCGCCGAGGTCTCCGGCGCGGTCGTGTCGTCGGTCGGTGGTGCCACGACGGTGAAGCCGACGCTCTTCTCGGCCGCCGTGTTGCCCGCCCTGTCGACCGCGCGGTAGCGCACCTTGTGCGTGCCGACCTGGTCGACCACCACGGGCGTGGTGTACGGCAGCCAGGCTCCGGCGTCACCGACGGCGTACTCGATCCGCTCGACGCCCGAGCCGCCCGGGTCGCTCGCGCTCACCGCGACGGAGGCCGAACCGACGTACGCGCCCTCGGAGTTCTGCGTCCCGGTGACCTGGGCCGAGGTCTCGGGCGCGGTGGTGTCCTCGCCGGTGCCCTCGGTCACCACGAGGATGCCCTGCATCTGGCCGTGCCCGGGGATGGTGCAGTAGTAGCGGTAGCGGCCGGGGGTGAGCGTGACCTCGGCGGTGTGCCGGCCGCCCTGGTCGTCGCCAGGGTTGGCCAGGATGTTGAGCGGCACGTCGTTGTTGTACTCCGGGTCGGAGACGTCGAACGTCAACGTGTGCGGCATCCCCATGGTGTTGCCGGTCGCCTTGCTGTTCTCGAACACGAGCGTGGTCGGGCCCGCCACCGCGGTCTGCGGCGCCGTCAGGTACTTGGTGATGTCGTCACCGGCGGTCCAGGTGAGCACCTGGGCGGCGGCCTTCTCCGGCGCCGCGTCCGTACGGCCGGAGGCGGGCGTCGACGTGAGCCCGAGGACCATCAGCAGGGCCGCCAGCAGGGCCGCCCACAGACGTCTTTCCCGCATCACTCCGCCTTCCTCGCCAGCTCGTCGGCCGCCGGTGTCGGGCCGCCGCCCGTGTAGGTCACGCGCCACAACGCCGACTTGGCGTCCGAGGTGAAGAAGCCGCGTCCGTAGTCCAGGACGTACAGCGCGCCGTCCGGACCGAACTTCCAGTCCATGAGGTTCCTGATGCCGTCGGCCCCGACCGGCACGATCTTCTTCAGGGACTCCGCGTGGACCGGGAGTCCGCCGCTGCCCTGGTTCTTCGGGTCCATGACGACCGCGTGGCGCGGCTGGTCGGCGTCGTAGAAGTCGCCGACGAACCACTTCCCGTCCCAGTAGGCGGGCCAGCGGACGGAGTTGTCGCCGGACGCGGTGTGCCGGTAGACCGGCCCGTTCATCGTCGCCTGACCGCCGCCCTTGAGCCACGGCAGCAGGTACGTGGCCTCCTCGTTCTTGTAGGAGGGGACGCCGCTCGCGTCCCGGGGGAAGTCGGGGGCGCCTCCTTGCGGTGCGTACCAGATGTTGTTGCCGGTCACCGGGGGCAGGTTGACGAGCCCGTCGTTGTTCGGGGACTCGTTCTTCGGGCGGTCGCAGTCGTACCAGCCGAGCGGCTTCGACGGGTCCGGCAGGTTGCGGTCCCGGTAGGGCTGCTTGTTGCCCATGCAGTACGGCCAACCCCGGTTGCCCGCTTCGGTGATGGCGGCGAAGGTGTCGTACTTGGCGGGGCCCCAGGTCGTCGACGGCGCGCTCGCGTCGGGGCCGACCCAGCCGGCGTAGAGGACGTCGGTCTGCCGGTCGACGAAGATGCGGGCGGGGTTCCTGACCCCCATCACATAGATCTCACCGCGCGTCTTGCCGCCGCCCTCGGCGGTCTCCTTGCCGGTGAAGAGGTTCCCCGCGGGCAGGGTGTAGGTGCCGTCGGGCTCCGGGTGGATGCGGAGGATCTTGCCGTTGAGGTTGTTGGTGTTGCCGGCGGTGCGGCGCGCGTCGGCGAAGGAGACGCCCTTGTAGTTCGGCTCGGGGTTGTTGCCCGAGTAACCGGAGCTGAAGCCGCTGGAGTTGTTGTCGCCGGTCGCGATGTACAGGTTGCCCTTCGAGTCCCAGCTCATCCCGCCGCCGGAGTGGCAGCAACTGTGGATCTGCACCGGCCACTTGAGCAGGACCTTCTCACTGCTCAGGTCCAGCTTGTTGCTCGCGAGGTCGAGGGTGAAGCGGGAGACACGGCGCTCGGCCATCCGGGTGTCACGGTCGATCCGCGAGTGCGGCGTGTAGTGCAGGTACACCCAGCCGTTCTGCTGGAAGGCGGGGTCCAACTCGATGCCGAGCAGGCCCTCTTCGACCTTGATCAGCTCGTCGCCGCCGCCCTTGTTGCCGAAGACGGTGAGGGCGCCCGCGAGGGTGACCTTCTTCGTCCGTGGGTCGTAGACGTGGATCTCGCCCTTGCCCTTGCCGATGTCGGGGTTGTTCCAGTCGGTGACCACGGGCTGGGAGGAGTCGGCGCCGCCCCGGCCGATGTAGAGGACCCGCCCGTCGGGTGCGGTGACCAGGCCGTGCGGTTCACCGATCTGGTCGTTCTGCCCGGGCTGGTTGGGCTGCGTCAGCCGCTCGGCCTTGTAGTGGGCGGTGATGGTCGCCTTGCAGTCCGCCTGCGCGAGGCGGGAGGTCCAGAGCAGGGCGCCGCGCAGATGCGTGCGGAAGTCGGTCTCGTCGTACGCGGAGACCGTCCCGCCCATGCCCGTGTAGAAGGAACGGCCGCCGTCGTAGTCGCGGCACCAACTCACCGGGTGGTCCCAGCCGTTGGCGCCGGTGCCCGGCTGGTACGTGGACTCGCGCACCCGGGCCACGGTGTGCACGGAGCCCGACGGGTTCTTCGTCCAGTTGAGCCACTTGTCGGGCCGCTTCCACTGCACGGGCAGGTCCTTGGTGGCCGGGTGCCGCCGGTCACCGACCTCCACGGTCGCCCGCTGCACGGTCGTCGGGCTCGACGTGGCCGGCCGGGCGCCGATCAGCCCGGTGAACCAGTCCGAGTACGGCTCGGCGCGGGCCGCGTCATGGACGCCGACGAAACCGCCGCCCGCCTCCATATAGGTCTCGAGGCCCGCCTCCTGCTCCGGATCCAGGACGTCACCGCCGCCGGTCAGGAAGACGACGGCGTTGAACCCGCTCAGCCGGGTCTCGTCGGTGAAGACGGAGGCGTCGTCGGTGGCCACGACCCCGAACCGCTCGGCGGCCGGCCCGGACAGGCCGATCCGTTCGATCGCCTCGATCCCGGCATTCACGACGGGTGACTCGTCCCCGGCAGCGGCGGAGCCGTGGAAGATCAGCACCTGAGGGCCGGAGCCGCCCGGGGGTGACTTGATCGACATCGTTGTCAGCGGTGGTTCCGGCGCCGGTCGCGCCTGGGCCGCGGGGCCCGACAGGAGTCCCGCGGTGACGACCGAGGCGGTCAGGGTGGCCGCCCAGGCCCGTCTCTTCGCGTCGCTCAACCCTCGTAAGTACATGGGCACCTCCTCGGTCACAGCAACAGCGCCAAGGAAGCTAGCCCGCTTTGACGCGACTCGCCAATAGCTATGACCGGAACGGTCTGAACTTTGTCCTGGGTGTGGATAAACAGTCGCGCGGCCGCTACCGTCTCACAGGTTGATCACAGCTGGCGTCTCCGCAAGATCCGTATCAGCGTGGGGAGTTCCGCATGGACGGGATGGACAGACGAGGGTTCAACCGGCGGATGCTGCTGGGTGGCGCGGCCGCCGCGACATCGTTGTCCGTGGCCATCGAGACCGTCGGCACCTCCGGGTCCGCGAGCGCCGCCACGCAGGCGAGGACGGCCCCCGCGGGCGGCCAGGTCAGACACCTCAAGATGTACGCCGAGAAGCTGCCCGACGGGCAGATGGGCTACGGCTTCGAGAAGGGCAAGGCGTCGATACCGGGCCCACTGATCGAACTCAACGAGGGCGACACCCTGCACATCGAGTTCGAGAACACGATGGACGTGGCGGCGAGCCTGCACGTCCACGGCCTGGACTACGAGATCTCCAGCGACGGCACCCGACAGAACAAGAGCCACGTCGAACCCGGCGGCACCCGTACCTACACCTGGCGCACCCACGCCCCCGGCGTCCGCAAGGACGGCACCTGGCGTGCGGGCAGCGCCGGTTACTGGCACTACCACGACCATGTCGTCGGCACCGAACACGGCACGGTCGGCGTCCGCAAGGGGCTCTATGGTCCCGTCATCGTCCGACGCAAGGGTGACGTCCTGCCCGACAAGACCGTCACCGTCGTCTTCAACGACCTGCTCATCAACAACAAGCCCGCGCACTCCGGCCCCAACTTCGACGCCACGGTGGGCGATCGCGTCGAGTGGGTCGTCCTCACGCACGGCGAGTACTACCACACTTTCCACCTGCACGGTCACCGCTGGGCCGACAACCGCACCGGCATGCTCACCGGCCCCGACGACCCCAGCCAGGTCATCGACAACAAGATCGTCGGCCCCGCCGACTCCTTCGGCTTCCAGGTCGTCGCGGGCGAAGGGGTGGGCGCGGGCGCCTGGATGTACCACTGTCACGTCCAGAGCCACTCCGACATGGGCATGGTGGGGCTGTTCCTGGTGCGCAGGACGGACGGGACGATCCCGGGGTACGAGCCGCACGAGCACCACGACTCCGAGGCGTCGGAGTCGTCCGGGGGTTCCGAGGCGTCCCACGCCCACTGAGACTCATCGAGGGGAAGGCTGATCGGGCTGCGCCCGCTCGGCCGTGTCCCGACGGCCGACAGCCTCGCCCACCTGGTCGATCGCGGTACGCAGAAAATCGCCGTACGCGTCCTGGGCGAGGCTCGGGGCGTGCCGCCTCGCCGCGTTGAGGTGCTCGCCGGCGGCTTCGAAGGACGCGAGGCGACGGTAGTTGTCGGCGAGATCGAGGTGCAGGGACGGGTAGAACCCGGCGATGCGCAGCTCGGCGTCATGCTCCTGAACCCGCCGCTGCGTCACGGCATCGGCGGCATCCAGCGCACGCGCGTCCCAGGTCAACGCCTGGGCGGGGCCGGCGGTGCAAAGCTCGGCCAGGTGGTGGGCGAGGGTGGCGGCCGACGGTCGGGAGCGCTCTCAGGGGGCTCTTTTCCAGGGCTATCCTGGGCGGAGCCGGCCCGGAGGAGTGTTTCGTAGTGACCGAGACAGCGTCGCGTCCCACGTTGGAGGCCGTGGCCGCGCGGGCCGGGGTGTCCAGGGCGACGGTGTCGCGGGTCGTCAACGGGGGCGAGGGCGTTCGGGAGCCCCTGGTCGAGCGGGTGCGGAAGGCGGTCGAGGAGCTCGGGTACGTGCCCAACCAGGCGGCCCGCAGCCTCGTCACCCGGCGGCACGACGCCGTGGCCGTGGTGATCGCCGAGCCGGAGACCAGGGTCTTCGCCGACCCCTTCTTCGCCCTGCAACTCCGCGGCATCAGCAAGGAGTTGACCGCGCACGACTCACAGCTCGTGCTGCTGCTCACCGAAGGACCCGAGGACCACGCCCGGGTGGGACGGTATCTGGCGGGCGGACACGTCGACGGGGCCCTCGTGTTCTCGTTGCACCTCGACGACCAACTGCCCGCGCTGATCCGGGGCGCGGGCGTCCCCACCGTGTTCGGCGGCCGTCCCGGCTGGGCCGACGGCGCGCGCGGCGACACGGCCACCGTGTACGTCGACAGCGACAACCGGGGCGGTGCGCGGGACGCCGTACGCCATCTCGTCGGCCTCGGCCGCACCCGGATCGCCCACATCACCGGGCCCCTCGACCAGACCTCCGCCGTGGACCGGCTCGACGGGTTCCGGGACGTCATGGTGGACGCCGACCCCCGGCTGATCGTGGAGGGCGATTTCACCCCCGCCGGCGGGGAGCGGGCGATGCGGGAACTGCTCGGCCGCTGCCCCGAGGTGGACGCGGTGTTCGCCGCCAACGACGTGTCCGCGTCCGGTGCGCTGCGCGTGCTGCGGGAACTCGGGCGACGGGTTCCCGAGGACGTCGCCGTGGTGGGCTTCGACGACATGCTGCCGGTGGCCGAGCAGTCGGATCCTCCGTTGACGACGGTCCGTCAGGACATAGAGGAGATGGGCAGGTTGATGGCCAGGCTTCTGCTCCGGGGCCTCGAACGGCGGACCCCCGGCGAGCCGGACGGCCGGGGCGCCCAGGGCCTGGCCGGCACGCCGTCCAGTGTGGTCCTGCCGACCACCCTGGTACGGCGCGCCTCCGCGTAGGGCCCGCGGCCGTGCCCCGTGCGGGGCGGGCTTCACCGGCGGAGCGCTCAGGCGCCCACCGTCACCGTGAACCGGCGGGGATTGCCGTCGTGGGCCGCGCCCGACACATCGGGCTGCCCGTCGGGCCGTACGTCGTCGTACGGGAAGGCGTAGCCGATGGGCGAGTTGGCGTGCACCACGCGTGACCAGTGGTTCGTCACCGTCCCCCGGTAGTAGTCGGCCGCCGTCGCGCCGTTCGGCTGTGTGGGGTGGGTGAGCATGATCGAGCGGTTGAAGCCGGCCGCGAGCCGGGCGAGGAGGGCCTTCTTGTCGTCGGGGTCGCCGGGGTTGTTGGCGAACGGGCCGTGGTTGCAGGTGAAGATGTCCTTCGACGTCGGCTTGGCGAAGGAGTGGCCGCCCGCGAAGGTGAGGGTGTTCCCGGACACCCGCCCGGCGAGGACGCCCCGGCCGCCCTGGAGGTCGATCCTCAGGTCCGTCGACCGGTACCTCTCCCACACCTGGTCGACGTAGGAGTTCCAGTAGGCGCGGAACGGCATCTGGTCCGGCCGGTCGAAGTACGGGGCCATCAGGTTCTGCGGTGAGATGACCCGCAGCACCCGGCCGTCACCGCCCCGGATGACGAGCCGGTCCCAGGGCTGGCCGTCCCGCGCCGACTGCGCCACCAAGTCGGCGGCGATCCGGCCCACCGCCCCGTCGGGCAGCGGGGCGACCGTGTGGGTGCTGTCACCCTCCAGCGTCAGCCCGATCGGCAGGGCCGTCACCAGGTCGACATAGCTGATGTTGGCGAACAGTTGAGTCGGATTGAACGTGAACTCGCAGAACGACCACGTCTTGCCGTAGTTGGCGTCGGCGGGTGTCGCGAACGCGGGCTCGACCAGGGCGGGGCCCGGGTTGAGGAAGAACTCCAGAGTGGTGTCGCGCACGAAGTAGACACGGGCGCCGAACATCTGAGGAAGCGTCAGCACCTTGGGCGCCGAGCCCGCCGCGCCGAGCGGGATCGCACAGTCGACCGGCAGCGGCGTCTGGGGAGCCGAGGGCGAGGTCGGCCGGTAGACGCTCCCGTCGGCCCGCAGCAATACCCAGGCACCCGTCGACTGCTCGTGCCCGGTGACGTACGCCCGGACCGTACCCGGCAACGAGGCGTTGCGGAGGGCGAGTTGACAGGTCGCGGGTGCGGCCTGGGCGGGCGCGCCGAGGGCACCCCCGACGGCGGTGGCGCCGACGGCGGCGGCGGTCGTGGACAGGAACGTACGGCGGGAGATCACGATGGCCTCCTGGGACGTGGGGGAGTGGAGGCACAGCGGACGGGGCCCCTGCTGTGGTTCCCCCACTGTTGCCAGGGGAGGTTGACCCGTCAAGACTTATGACTGAGAGCGCTCTCAAGAACCTGGATGGGTTCATGAGGTGATCGGAGCCGTCGGCGGCCTTCCACGCCACGACGCGCCCCGCCGCTGTGAGGGGTCGCGCTTGTACCCCCCATAAACCCGACCTGTCACGCCCGGCGCGGAGGCAGTCTCCTGGAATCGCGTCTCGGTCACGACACCACCGACCGTCGCGCCTTCCCCCATCGATCGAATATGAGGTCCACTCCATGGAACGTCGCACAGCGCTCGGACTGATCGCCGCCACCGGCGCTACCGCCGCCTCCTTCACGGCCGCGCCCGCCTTCGCCGCGGAGACCGCAGGCGCCGGCGGCGGCACGGGACAGGGCAGGACCAAGGGCAGCGACGGCTACACCTTCGCGCTGGACAAGAACGTCAAGCGGACCTCGGTGCGGTTCGAGAACCGCTACGGCATCGAGGTCGCCGCTGACCTCTACATACCGAAGAACGCCAAGGGCAAGCTGCCGGCCCTGGTGGTCAGCGGCCCGTTCGGCGCGGTCAAGGAACAGTCCTCGGGGCTCTACGCCAACGAGTTCGCCCGCCGCGGCTACGTCGCCCTCGCCTTCGACCCCTCCTTCACCGGGGAGAGCGGCGGCGCGGTGCGCGACGTGGGCTCGCCCGACATCAACACTGAGGACTACAGCGCCGCCGTCGACTTCCTCGGCCTGCAGAAGATCGTCGACCGCGAGCGGATCGGCGCGCAGGCCGTCTGCGGCCTGAGCGGTATGGCGCTCACCGCGGCGGCCGCGGACAGCCGCATCAAGGCGGTCGCCGCAGCCTCGATGTACGACATGTCACGCAGCATGTCCCGCGGCCACCAGGACTACTACACGCGTGAGCAGCGCCAGAAGGTCGTGGACCACCTCAGCCGGCAGCGCTGGATCGACGCCGAGAGGGGAACCTCCACGCGGCTCTCGCACGAGGTCCCCTTCGACGCCGACGGGAACGTCGCCCCCTCGAACCGCGTCCTGCCCAAGGCCCTCCCGGCGGACGCCGACCCGGTCACGAAGAGCTTCTTCGACTACTACCGCACCGAGCGCGGCTACCACCCGCGCTCGATCAACTCCACCACCGCGTGGACCGGGACCACGCCGATGTCGTTCTTCGCCTTCCGGCAGATGACGAACATCGACCTGCTCGCGCCCCGCAAGGCGCTTCTGGTGGCCGGCGCCGACGCGCACTCCCGCTACTACTCCGAGGACGTCCGGGCGATGGCCCCCGACACCGTCGACCTCGTGATCGTCCCGGGTGCGGACCACGTCGACCTCTACGACCGCAAGGACCTCATCCCCTTCGACACGCTGGACGAGTTCTTCACCAAGAACCTCGCCTGACCTGTCCGTACCCACCCCGCCCCCGGCCACCGGGGGCGGCAACGGACCCCAGTGGAGCGGCGGAGCCCTAGCCCTGCGGCTGCTCGCTCCTGATCACCGCGAACCGGGCCCCGTACGGGTCGGTGAGCTTGGCGAAACGGCCCGCGCCCGGGAGGTCGGTGGCGGCCGACCGGACGCCGCCGCCGCGCTCCAGCGCCCTGCTGACCGCGGCGTCCGTGTCCGGGACCTCGAAGTACGGCAGCCAGTACGGCCCGGAGTCCGCCTCGCTGGGGTCCTCGTCGAGCGGCACGATGCCGGCGAACATCGACCGCGGTTCGGTGCCCGCCGGGTTCACACAGGTGTAGCTGGAGCCCGCGATGTCGATCGCGGAAGTCTCCCAGCCGAACACGGAGTTGAAGAACCCGGCCGCGGCGGGCAGATCCGGTGTGTAGAGCTCCAGCCAGCACAGCGAGCCCGGGGCCATGACGACGTCGAGCCCGGTGACGCGGGCGGGCTGCCACACGCCGAAGGGCACCCCCGCCCGGTCGGCGAGGATCGCCATCCGGCCCTCGTCCGCCACGTCCATCGGCTGCATCAGCACGGAACCGTGGGCCTGTTCGACCGCCTTCGCCGTGGCGTCGGCGTCCGGCGTCCGGAAGTAGATGTTCCAGGACGGCGGGCCCTGCTCCGGGGGGTTCTGCATACCGGCCGCGGCGGTGCGGCCGTCGAGCCGGAAGAAGCCGTAGCCGCCCATCTCGGGGCCGGCCGACTCGAACTGCCAGCCGAAGAGGTGGTGGTAGAAGGAGGCGGCGCCCTCGATGTCGGGAGTGCCGAGGTCGATCCAGTTCGGGGAGCCGGTGACATAGCGGGTGGTGAGCATGGCTGTGCTCCTCTGAGGAGGTTCGAGAGGCCCGTTGTCCGTACCGCCGAGTCTGGCACCGCGCGCGCACGATCGCCCACGCATCGGACGGACGCGCCGTGGACGGTTCGCCGGGGTTCCCCGAAAGGCTGCCGGTGCGGCCTGGGCACTGGCTACGGTCCGGCCGTGCTCGTGGAGCTTCTGACCGACGAACAGGCCGAGCCGTACGGGAAGTTCGCCGATCTCGCACGGCTGCTCCGACGCAGGGCCTGGCTCATGGCCTGGGCGGTGCCGACGCAGTCCAGCACGCTGTCGGCGCCGATCCCGCCGGTCAGCTCCTTCATCTTCTCGACGCCGTCGTCGCCGCGCTCGGTGACGATGTCGGTGGCACCGAACTCGAGGGCGAGCTGCTGCCGGCGCTCGTGCCGGGACTGACGATGATCCGCTCCGCGCCCATCTCCTTGGCAGCGATCACGCCGCACAGGCCGACCGCGCCGTCGCCGACGACCACGGCTGTGGAGCCGGGTCTCACCTCGGCGGCCTCAGCCGCCCACCAGCCCGTCGGCCCGGCCGGACCGCGGTGACCTCGGAGCCGACCTCCTCCACGAAGCCGACGTACTCGTGCCCCATCGGGTGCGGATCACCGATGGACTCCGCTCCCCGGTAGGGCCACAGGTCGGAGCCGCAGACACAGGTGACGGCCGTTCACGCGGACCGCGCCCCCACGCGCCTGCGCACCGAGGCCGGCCGCAACCCCCACGACAAGGACCTGCACGACCTCGTCGGCGAGTTGTCCACCCGCAGCGACGGCTTCCGCACACGCTGGGGCGCCCACAACGTCCGCCACCACGGCACTGGAACCAAACACTTCCACCACCAGGCCGTCGCCGACCTGCCCCTCGCCTCCGAGGGCCTGGAGATGGCCGCCGAACCCGGCCTCACCCTCACCATCTACACCGCCGAACCCGGCTCGCCCTCCGAAGAGGGACTTCGCCTGCTCGCCTCATGGGCTGCCACGCCCCATGCGGTCCCACCCCACTGAGCGACAGGGGCTGTTCGCCGGATCGCTGTTCGCCGGATCGCTCATCGACGCCGGGGAGTCGGCCCGGGCCGGGACTACGCGGGGCGTCGTGTTGATGTCGCGTTGATCGAACGTTTTTCGGCACTCGGCACGATGCTGTGCATGCTCAACGAAACGATCACCCCGATCGACCGTGCCTGGCAGGAGCGGGCGCTGTGTGCGCAGACGGGGGCCGACTTCTTCTTTCCCGAGCCCGGCAGCTCGGTGCGCGAGGCGAAGCGCATCTGCGGTATGTGCGAGATGCGTACCGCGTGTCTCGAGTACGCGCTGTCCAACGACGAACGGTTCGGCGTCTGGGGCGGACTCTCCGAGAAGGAGAGACTGCGCCTGCGGCGCACCGACAACGGCTGACCCCATTGATATTCGATGGGCCCCGTCCAGAGCGGTCACATAGGATCCGGAGGCGCGGTTCGGAGGCGACGCGGAGGCAGGCGCACCGCCTCGGCCAGGCCGCACACGCTGGTTCCCATCCGGTCGTCCGAACCGTGCTCGACGGATCGAGCGGGGGGCACGCATGGGCGAGAGCGTTGGGATCACCGAGGAGGAGCTGGCGGCCTTCCACCGTACGGTCGGCAGACTGCGGGCGCTGCCCGTGGACGACCCCGTGCGGCTACGGACCGAGCGGGTCGCCGCGTCCTTCGCACGCGACGGCTGGAAGCGGCGCCGTAAGGCGCTCAACGCCCGGAAGTCCGCCGCGGACGCCGCCGTGATGGCCGCGACAGCCACCGGAGCCCTGGACCGGCGCGAGGACGCCCCTCTGTCGGAGCGGGCGGCGGGCGGCGGGGGCAACCTCCTGAAGTCCCGTCACTGCTACGTCTGCAAGTCGCCCTATCGACAGGTCGACTCGTTCTACCACCGGCTGTGCCCGGACTGCGCCGCCGACAACACCGCACGCCGCGCCCTCGGCACCGATCTGAGCGGGCGCCGCGCGCTGCTCACCGGCGGCCGGGTGAAGATCGGCTTCCAGCTGGCGCTGATGATGCTGCGCGACGGCGCCGAACTGCTCGTCACCAGCCGCTTCCCGCACGACACCGTGCGCCGCTTCCACGCCGAGCCGGGCAGCGGCAAGTGGCTCGACCGGCTGACCGTCGTCGCCGTCGACCTGCGCGACCCACGGCAAGTACTGGGCCTGTGCGAGCAGTTGAGGCAGGAGGGCGAGCCGCTGGACATCCTGGTCAACAACGCGGCCCAGACGGTACGGCGGCCGCCGGAGTCGTACGCGCTGCTGGCCGCCGGGGAGTACGACGCGCTGCCCGAAGGGGCGCGGCAGGCACCGGGGTTCACACCGATGCGGATGCTGGGCGCCGGCGCCGCCACCCTGCCCGTCGCGTTGCGCGAGGCCGACGAGGCCGGGCTGCTGCCCGACCCCGCCCCGGAGAACTCCTGGTCGGCGCGGCTCGGCGAACTCGACCCGGCGGAGGTCCTGGAGACCCAGTTGGTCAACTCCCTCGCCCCGGCGCTTCTCTGCGACCGCCTGCTGCCGCTGCTGCTCGCAGCCCCACGCCCCCGGCGCTACGTGGTCAATGTGACCGCTGTCGAGGGCCGTTTCGCGGTGCGGAACAAGACGGCCGGGCATCCGCACACCAACATGGCCAAGGCCGCCCTCAACATGCTCACCCGCACCAGCGCCCCCGAACTCGCCGAGCAGGGCGTTCACATGTGCGCCGTCGACACCGGCTGGATCACCGACGAGAACCCCGCCCCCAAGAAACACCGGATGGCCGACGCCGGTTTCCGCACCCCGCTCGACATCATCGACGGCGCGGCCCGCGTCTATGACCCGATCGTGCGCGGCGAGGCGGGCGACCCGGTGTCGGGCGTGTTCCTCAAGGACTACCGGGAGGCGGAGTGGTGAGGGCAGCGGCTAGGCTTGCGGCCAAGGGTGGGGCGTAGCGCAGAGGCAGGCGCGCCGGTCTCCAAAACTGGAACACGCTGGTTCGAATCCAGCCGCCCCGCCCCCTGCGCCGCACGGCACCCGCGCCGCACCGCACTCGCGCCGCACCGCACTCGCGCCGCACGGCGCCCGCGTGCGCGGTCGTCACGGGCCCGCGGTCGTCACGCTCCGGCGCGCGCCGCCATCCGCGCCTTGCGCGCCGCCAGCTTCTCGTCGAACTTGCGGGCCTCCGCGTCCAGACCGCCCATGTAGAGGCCGAGTTCCTCCTGGGCCTTCATGCCCTCGGGGCCGAGGCCGTCGATCTCCATGATCTTCAGGAACCGGATGACGGGCGCGAGGACGTCGTCGTGGTGGATGCGCATGTTGTAGACCTCGCCGATGGCCATCTGTGCGGCGGCCCGCTCGAAGCCGGGCATGCCGTGGCCGGGCATACGGAAGCCCACGACCACGTCCCGGACGGCCTGCATGGTGAGGTCGGGGGCGAACTCGAACGCGGCCTTCAGCAGGTTCCGGTAGAAGATCATGTGCAGGTTCTCGTCGGCCGCGATGCGCGCCAGCATGCGGTCGCACACGGGGTCACCGGAGTGGTGGCCGGTGTTGCGGTGCGAGACACGCGTGGCCAGCTCCTGGAAGGCGACGTACGCGACCGTGTGGAGCATCGAGTGCCGGTTGTCCGACTCGAAGCCCTCGCTCATGTGGGCCATACGGAACTCTTCGAGCTTGTCCGGGTCCACCGCGCGCGAGGCGAGCAGGTAGTCGCGCATCACGATGCCGTGCCGGCCCTCCTCCGCGGTCCAGCGGTGCACCCAGGTGCCCCAGGCGCCGTCACGGCCGAAGAGGGTGGCGATCTCGTGGTGGTAGCTGGGCAGGTTGTCCTCGGTCAGCAGGTTCACCACGAGGGCGATCCGGCCCACCTCGGAGACCTTCGACTGTCCCTTCTCCCACGCCTCGCCGTCCTCGAAGAAGCCGGGGAAGTTGCGGCCGTCGCTCCACGGCACGTACTCGTGCGGCATCCAGTCCTTGGTGACCTTCAGATGCCGGTTGAGTTCCTTCTCGACGACTTCCTCCAGCGCGTACAGCAGCCGTGCGTCGGTCCATTCGCCGGACGGGCTGCCGAGGTGGGGAGAAGTGATCGACACAGAGGCTCCAGGGGGACGTACGGGGACGGGACATGCGGTGCCGCCGCAGACGGGCGACCTGAACCTACGGCATCGTAGGCTACGAATCCGTAGGTTACGATGCCGTAGGTTAAGTGCGCTGTAAAGATCCCTGATCAGCGGGGGCCCCGCCCGCGATCCGCGGCATGCCGAAGGCCCCGTTGACCCGCAGGTCCCGGGGCCGAAGATGTGAAGCGAGCACCTCTCAGGCGTACAGTCCGCGCAGCCGCACCGAGAGGCATGTCACACAGCCCTCGAGCTTCTCGAACTCGCTGATGTCGACCACGACGGGCTCGTAGCCGAGGTCGGCGTACAGCTCGGCCGTCTTCGGCGCGCTCGCCGCCATCAGCAGCTTGTCGCCGCCGAGGAGCACCACATGCGCCCCGGCCTCCTCCGGCACCGGCAGGAAGCGACCGAACAGCGACGGGGTGTCCATCTTCGGGATGTGCCCGACGACCGTGCCGTCGGGCAGCGCCGTGACGGCCGACTTCAGATGCAGCACCTTGCTCACCGGCACGGAGACCACTCGCGCCCCGAGCGGCTCGAACGCGGCCCGCAGCTGCTGGACCCCGGCCGCGTTGGTGCGTCCGCCCCGCCCGACGAACACGGTGTCGCCGACCTTGAGGACGTCGCCGCCCTCCAGCGTGCCCGGGGCCCAGACCCAGTTCACCGAGCAGCCGAGCGCGGCCACGGCCTCCTCGATCCCCTCGGTCTCGTCCCGCCGGGACTCGGCTCCGGGGCGCGCGATCAGCGCCACGTTCTTGTACATGACGACGGTGTCCTCGACGAACACCGAGTCCGGGCAGTCGTCGGCCGGGTCCACCTCGATCGTCTCCCAGCCGTGGTCGCGCAGGGCCTCGCCGTACGCCTCCCACTGTTCGACCGCGAGGTCGACGTCCACCTCCGTGCGTTCGACGTGCGTGACGAGGCCTTCGGCCAGGCGGGGGCTGGGGCGGCGGACGAGGGCCTTCTTGCTGGGCACGTGGGTGACTCCGAATCGAACGACGGTTTTCCGGCGCCCGTGAGGCGACGCCGGTCCGCCATCATGCAGTCCCGGCCCACCAGGACAAAACCCCCGTGGGCAGGCTGTGGCCCTCCTGAGATACTGGGCGGTAGTCGAGCACCCGGTCGCCGCCCTCGCCGGCCGCCCTCGCCGACCGCCCGGGTCAGTCGGCCGCCGCGATCTCCTCCGGGGTGGTCGCCCGCAGCTCTCCCTCCTCCATCAGCAGCCACCGGGTGATCCCGATCGACTCCAGGAACGGCAGGTCGTGGCTGGCCACGATCAGCGCTCCCTCGTACCCCTCCAGGGCGGTGGTCAGCTGCCGCACGCTTGCCATGTCGAGGTTGTTCGTCGGCTCGTCCAGCATCAGCAGCTGCGGGGCGGGCTCGGCGAGCATCAGGGCGGCGAGGGCGGCCCGGAAGCGTTCCCCGCCGGAGAGCGTGGCCGCCTGCTGGTCGGCCCGGGCGCCCCGGAACAGGAAGCGGGCCAGGCGCGCCCGGATCCGGTTGTTGGTGGCGTCGGGCGCGAACCGGGCCACGTTCTCGGCGACCGTCAGCTCGTCGTCGAGGACATCGAGCCGCTGCGGCAGGAACCGCAACGGCACATGTGCCGTCGTCTCCCCGCTCAGCGGCTCCAACTCGCCCGCGATCGTCCGCAGCAGCGTGGTCTTGCCCGAGCCGTTGCGCCCGATCAGCGCGATCCGCTCCGGCCCGCGCAGATCCAGTCCGCCCTTGACCCGGGCGCCGTACTTCAGTTCCAGGTCCAGCAGGGTGAGGACGCCACGGCCCGGCGGCACGGCCGTGTACGGCAGCTCGACGCGGATCTCGTCCTCGTCCCGTACGGCCTCCACCGCCTCGTCGAGGCGCTCCTTCGCCCCGGCGAGCCGCTCCTCGTGCAGGATGCGGTGTTTGCCGGCGGACTCCTGGGCGGCCCGCTTGCGCGCGTGCGCGACGATCTTCGGCACCCGCTTCTGGTCCTGCATCTTCTGCCCGAAGCGCTTGCGCCGGGCCAACTTGACCTGAGCGTCGACGAGTTCGCGCTTCTGCTTCTTCAGATCGGTCTCGGCGACCCGCACCATCCGTTCGGCCGCCTCCTGTTCGGTGGCGAGCGCCTCCTCGTACGCCGAGAAGTTGCCGCCGTACCAGGTGACCTCGCCGGAGTGCAGATCGGCGATCTGGTCGACCAGGTCCAGGAGTTCACGGTCGTGGCTGACCACGACCATCACCCCGGACCACGCCTCGACCGCGTCGTACAGCCGGCGCCGCGCGTACAGATCGAGGTTGTTGGTCGGCTCGTCCAGGAGGAGGACGTCGGGGCGGCGCAGCAGCAGCGCCGCCAGGCGCAGCAGCACCGACTCGCCGCCCGAGACCTCGCCGATGGTGCGGTCCAGGTCGACGTGGCCCAGGCCGAGTTGGCCGAGGGTCGCGAGGGCGCGCTCCTCGACGTCCCAGTCGTCGCCGACCGCCGCGAAGTGCTCCTCGGCCACGTCGCCCGCCTCGATGGCGTGCAGCGCGGCGCGGGCGGTGGCGATACCGAGCGCCTCGTCGACCCGCAGGCCGGTGTCGAGCGTGACGCTCTGCGGGAGGTAGCCGACCTCGCCCGCCACCCGAACGGTTCCGTCGGACGGGGTCAGTTCACCGGCGACCAGCTTCAACAGGGTTGATTTTCCGGATCCGTTGACGCCGACGAGCCCGGTCCGGCCGGGGCCGAACGCGATCTGCAGATCCTCGAAGACGGGGGTGCCGTCGGGCCAGGCGAAGGAGAGGGAGGTGCAGGTGAGGGAAAGGGGAGTAGACATGAGGAACCTCGCGGGTGCGGGAAGCGGCCAGGGGCGACGCGTTCGAAACACCGCGAGGGCGACACACGACGAGGGCAAGAGAAAAGCCCGCTGCCGAAGGGACGGCTCGTACGCCGAGGTCGCACGCTACGCACACAGGGACGCCGGGATACGGCGGGGTGTGTGACGCGGTGTCTCAGGACCTCAGACGAGCAACGTCCTTCTCCAATCGACGGCAACAGGACCGTGTGACAACGTACGGAGGGCCGGAAGGGGTGTCAACGCAATTAACGACCCGATCGGCACCCGGACCCGCACCGGCACCGGGAGCGCACCCGGATCGGCCGCCCCCGGCGGCGCGGGGCGGCGTCTGGGGGTGTGGCCTCAGCAGGCGTCGCGCATCAGTTCGGCCAGGTCGTGGTCCAGGTCGACCTGATGGTGTTCCAGACCGAGCGGCACCAGGTCCATCGAACGCTCCAGGAAGTGCCGTATCTCGTCGGCGTGGACGTGCACCACGGCCGTGCCCTCGGGGGCGTGGAACTCCAGGACCAGCCGGTCGTACCCGTACGGGCGGACCCGTACGTCCCCGTAGCCGACCGAGTCCTCCATGCCGGTGACAAGCAGTTCGCGGGCGAAGGTCCAGCAGACCTCGACGCCCTCCAGCGTGGCCGGGGCGGGGAAGGTCATACGGACGGCGAAGGGGTCGCTACGGTCGTAGTGGAGCGTGGCGGGAATGCTCGGCATCCGCGGCGCGGCGGCGACGAGACGGGCCTCTACGGGCTGCTCGATGACGGTGGACAACGCCTTGCTCCCTTGTGACGGGTGGACGGATTCCGGTTGACTGCGGCCGGGCATTTGCAAAGACGCCGGATCGGGCCGATCCGTGCACATGAGGGTCGAGTGACCTCTGTCACCGGGCCCAATCACTGCGGTGATCCATTTCTCATCCCGCGTTCCGGGATATGGGAGAGGACACCGGACGCCGCCCGGTGGTTCCCGGCCGAGGCCATCTGGACGACACCTCGGCGGTGCACTAGCTTCGCCCGCCATGAGGGGCTTGGGGCAGTCGAGATGGACGAGTCGGACGAGTCGGACGATGACGACGGGCCTGGCCGCGGCGGCACTCGCCGCCGCCCTTGCGGTGCCCGCGCAGGCACATGGGGAGGGCCGTCCCCCGCACTGGGAACTGAAGAAAACCGGCACTGACGTGCGCTTTCGCGGGCTGGCCGCGGTCAGCCGGAACAGCGCGTGGCTGGCGGGTTCCGCGGGCACCGTGCTCCGCACCGGCGACGGGGGCAGGACCTGGCGCGATGTCTCACCGCCCGGCGCACAGGAACTGCAGTTCCGGGACATCGAGGCATTCGACGCACGCAGGGCGGTCGTCCTGGCCATCGGCGAGGGTGAGGCCTCCCGCGTGTACCGCACGGACGACGGCGGCGCGACGTGGTCCGAGTCCTTCCGCAACACCGATCCGCGCGCCTTCTACGACTGCCTCACCTTCTTCGACCCCCGCCACGGGCTCGCCATGAGCGACCCGGTGGACGGGAGATTCCGCATCCTGTCCACGGAGGACGGCGGCCGCTCCTGGGAGGTCCTGCCGAACGAGGGCATGCCGCCCGCGCTGGAGGGCGAGGCGGGCTTCGCGGCGAGCGGGCAGTGCCTGGTCAGCTCGGGGCCGCGCGATGTGTGGCTGGCGACCGGAGGGGCGGCACGCGCGCGTGTGCTGCACTCCGCCGACCGGGGGCGCACCTGGACGGTCGCCGACACGCCCGTGCCGGCCGGAGACCCCGCCCGGGGCGTCTTCGCGCTGGCCTTCCGCGACCGGGCCCACGGCATCGCCGTCGGCGGCGACTACCGCGCCGACCAGCCGTCCCCGCAGGCAGCGGCGACCACCGGCGACGCGGGCCGCACCTGGAAGCCCGCCACGCAGCCCCCGCCCGCCTATCGCTCCGGCGTGGCCTGGCTCCCGTACAGCCGCAACGCCGCCCTCGCCGTCGGCCCCACCGGCACCGATCTCACCACCGACGGCGGCCGCACCTGGCGCACGGTCGACACCGGGTCCTACGACACGGTCGACTGCACTCCGGACCGGGGCTGCTGGGCGGCGGGGGAGCGGGGGCGGGTGGCCCGGCTGGAGAACTGACCCGCGCGGCGGCGTTCCCGCAGGTGGGCGGTGCGGGGTTGTTCCGGTCGAGAGGGGTACTTGTGGCGTGTTCGAATCACGAGAGGAGTGATCGGTCATGCCACGCGGTTCGAGCCCGAAGAGGGAACGCCAGTACGAGCACATCAAGGAGAGCGCCGAGGACCGCGGTGAGAGCGAGTCGCGCGCGAAGGAGATCGCCGCGCGGACCGTCAACAAGGAACGCGCCCGCTCCGGCGAGTCCAAGACCGCGAGCCGTAGCTCCACCCAGGACATGTCGTCGGGCAAGCGCGGTGGGCAACGTTCGCACCAGGGATCCGGGGGGCCCACGTACGACCAGCTCTACGCCGAGGCCAAGCGGCGCAACATCCAGGGCCGTTCGGACATGAACAAGAGCCAGCTGCAGCGCGCCCTCGGCAACAAGTAGCCCGGGGCCGCGCGCCCCTGCCCGGATGCGTACGCTCGTCGACACCATGACGACCGTACGCATCCCCGCGGGCTGGCCCGCCACCGAAGAGCAAGCCCTCGCCGTGCAGGACGAGTTGCGGGGGAAGGTGGTGCTCGACGAGACCGGACCGCCGCCGGGCACCGGACACGTCACCGGGGTCGACGTGGCGTACGACGACGAGCGGGACGTGGTCGCGGCGGCGGCCGTGGTGCTCGACGCGGCCACGCTCGACGTGGTCGCCGAGGCGACGGCGATCGGGCAGGTCTCCTTCCCCTACGTCCCCGGCCTGCTCGCCTTCCGCGAGATCCCGACGGTCCTGGCCGCGCTCGACGCGCTGCCGTGCGACCCCGGCCTCGTCGTCTGCGACGGCTACGGTCTCGCGCATCCGCGCCGCTTCGGCCTCGCCGCGCACCTCGGCGTCCTCACCGGCCTGCCCACGATCGGCGTCGCCAAGAACCCCTTCACCTTCACCTACGACGACCCGGGTGCCGCGCGCGGCAACACGTCCCCGCTCCTTGCAGGCACCGAGGAGGTGGGCCGCGCCCTGCGCACCCGCGACGGCGTGAAGCCGGTCTTCGTCTCCGTCGGCCACCGCGTCGCCCTCGACAACGCCTGCGCCCACACCCTCGCCCTCACCCCGTCCTACCGCCTCCCGGAAACCACCCGCAAAGCCGACTCCCTCTGCCGCCGCGCCTTGCTCACCACGACGGCCTGAACCCCAGCGGGCGGCGGTGGAACGGAGAGGGAGCACCGTGCGGCCGCCGCAGGGGGACACCGGGGCCGGGGGCAGCCGGGCGCCGGGCGGGTCCTGGCGCCGATGCCGACCGCGAGGCCGGGACCCGGTCCGCCCGGCTGCCCCCGGCTCGCCTGACAAGACCCCCGGCCGCTGCCGGCCGTGCAGCCCCGCTCGGCCTCGGGCCCGTCTGCCGTGGCCGGCGGGCCGTGGCCGTCGTCGGTCGTCGGTCGTCGGTCCCGGTCGGCCGTGCGTCCCCGTCTGCCCACGGGTCCGGTCGCCGGTGGACGCACCACGCCGCCACCCGGTGGCCGTCGCCGCGTTCGTGCTGGCCGGCAGTACGGCCTACTGCCTCAACGACACCTACGACGGCCCCCTGATGGTCGCCGTGGTCGTCGCCCTCTGCACGGTCTCCGTCGAGGGACACCTCCGCGCGGCCGTCGCCCTCGCCGCGCCGGCCGTCGTCCGCACCGCGCTCGGCACCTGGTGGCTGCCCGGACCGCTGGCGCGTCGGCTGCCGAGGGGGACGCTGGAGCGCCGGCCGCGCGAGGTCGCCGGGGCACCCGTCGGGGGACGCGCGGACCTGGTACCTGAGTACGAACTGAGTACCTGTACGGATGCCGGTGCGTCGTCATGATCGGCAGGCTGTGCCGTATGACGACGCACCGAGCCCCGAAGCCCGCCGCCAGCCCCACCCAGTCCGTCGAGCGGGCCGTGACGACCGGCCTGCTCCTCGCCCTGCTCGCCGGACTGGCCTGGATCGCCGGGATGGTCTACACACTGACCGGGTGGGCGCAGTAGACCTGTCGGCGCCTCACCGGGTCGCGGCCACCCGGAAGGTGATCCCCGCCGCGCGCAGCCGCTCGATCAGCGCGTCGCCCATCGCCACCGCCGTCGTGACCTGTCCCGCCGTGGCCGGGAGGTCGTCGAAGGCCAGGCACAGGGCGGACTCGGCGAACATCTTCGCCGTCTCGCCGTAACCGGGGTCGCCGCCCGCGACCTCCGTGAAGACCCGGCGCCCGCCGCCCTCGCCGACGAACCGCACCGAGAACCAGCTCTTCGCCCGCTTCTCCTCGCTCGGGCCCTCACCCGGCTTGAGCCGGTCGCCCAACCACCGCCGTACGGGCGGGACCTGGGCGGCGGCGACGAGCGCGCCGACGAACGCGACCCCGCCCACCGCGTACGGAAGGGTCTTCACGGCCGCGTAGTGGCGGTAGCGGAAGTCCGGCCCGTAGCGCCGCAGGGCGCGCGCCGAGCGCTGCACCACCTGTGCGTCGATGGTCGGCAGCGGCAGCGCCCACGCCCCGACCTCCTTGGCGAACCGGGGCGCACTCACCGGCGCGTACGCCCGGCGCCCCACGAGGCGCGGTTCATGCCGCTTGCGGTCCTGGGCGGCGGCCATCGTCTGCCGGCCGCGGGAGAACCCGGTGAGCGCGGAGTTGAACGTGCCGCCCGAGAACATGCCCTCGGCGCGCACGAAACCGTCCACCGTGATCGGCACGTCCTCCGGGAGCTGCCGCACCGTGAAGTACGCGCCGAGGTCGTGCGGTATCGAGTCGAAGCCGGCCGCGTGCACGATGCGGGCGCCGGTCTCCCGTGCGCGTGCGTCGTGCCGGACGAACGTCAGATCGACGAACTCGGGTTCACCGGTGAGATCCAGGTAGTCGGTGCCCTCGTCCGCGCAGGCCGCCACCAACTCCGCGCCGTGGGTGATGTACGGGCCGACGGTCGTGGCCACCACCCGCGCCTGGCGGGCCAGTTCGCGCACGGCGTCCGGATCGGACCCGTCCGCCCGGAGCACACCGATCCCCGCGCCACCGGGCAGCCGCTCGCGCAGCGCGGCGAGCTTCTCCGCGTTGCGCCCGGCGATCGCCCAGCGCAGTCCGTCGGGTGCGTTCGCGGCGAGGTACTCCGCGGTGAGCTCCCCGACGAACCCCGTGGCCCCGTAGAGCACGATGTCGTACGGCCGCTCCGCCCTGTCCTGCCCGTTGCTCATGGAACCCCTCAGCACTCGCCACGGCCCGCCCACGCGCCGTTGTCGGTGGCTGAGGCTAGCGTGAAGGACGAGCGGTCGAGTGCGCGGGATCCGGAGGTGGCCGTGGCGGTACCGAAGAACGCCCTGAAAAAATGGGAGAAGGTGCGCGAGTTCGCCCTCGGGATGCCCGGCGCGGTCGAGGAGTTCCCGTGGGGCGAGAGCGTCGCGAAGGTCAACAAGAAGGTGTTCGTGTTCCTCGGGACGGACGACGGCGGCTATCCGCTGGGTGTCACCGTGAAGCTCAAGGACGACGAGACCCACGCCCACGCCCTGAGCTGCCCCGGCGCCGAACCCGCGGGGTACGGCCTGGGCAGGTCCGGCTGGGTGCGGGTGCCGCTGGAGGAGAAGGGTGCCCCGGGCGCGGAGCTGCTCTGCGACTGGGTGGAGGAGAGCTACCGCGTGATCGCCCCGAAGCGGCTGATAGCGGAGCTGGAGGCCCGCTGAGGGCGGCGCCCGAGGCTTGGCGGGGCCGGGCTGACACCTGCCGCGACTCCGGGCACAATGACTGAGCGGGTGACTAAGCGTTTGCTCATTCGGGGCTTGTGCGGAGTGGAACACGTTCTTAGCATCACTGGTGTTACATCATTTGTGTTACATCGTTTGTGTCACAGAGCTTGGGGGCTCGATGTCGGTGGCGAAGACGCCCGGGCACGGTCCGCTCGCCGGTGTGCGCGTGGTCGAACTCGCGGGCATCGGCCCGGGACCGTTCGCCGCCATGCTCCTCGGCGATCTCGGTGCCGACGTCGTCCGCGTCGACCGACCGGGCGGCGCGGGGCTCGCGGTGAACCCGCTGTACGACGTCACCAACCGCAACAAGCGGTCGGTGATCGTCGACTTGAAGTCCCCGGACGGCCCGGACACGGTTCTCGACCTGGCCGAACGCGCCGACATCCTGATCGAGGGCTACCGGCCGGGCGTCGCCGAACGTCTCGGCGTCGGCCCCGAGACCTGTCACGCCCGCAACCCGAGGCTGGTCTACGGCCGGATGACCGGCTGGGGCCAGCAGGGCCCGCTCGCCCAGCGCGCCGGCCACGACATCGCGTACATCGCCCTGACCGGCACCCTCGGCATGACCGGAGCCCCGGGCACCCCGCCCGTCGCTCCCGCCAATCTCCTCGGCGACTACGCGGGCGGCTCCCTCTACCTCGTCGTCGGCGTCCTCGCCGCCCTCCACCACGCCCGCGCGACCGGCGCCGGGCAGGTCGTGGACGCGGCGATCGTCGACGGCACCTCGCATCTGTCCGCGATGCTCCACGGCATGCTCGCCGCCGGCGGCTGGCAGGACCGCCGCGCCGCCAACCTCCTCGACGGCGGCTGCCCCTTCTACGGCACCTACGAGACCGCCGACGGCCGGTACGTCGCCGTGGGCGCCCTCGAACAACAGTTCTACACGGAGTTCGTCGACCTCCTGGGCATCGCGGACCGGGCCCCGGCCCGCAAGGACACGGCCGCCTGGGGCGAGCTGCGCGAGACGGTCGCGGCCCGCTTCAGGACCCGTACGAGGGACGAGTGGACGGCCGTCTTCGAGGGCTCCGACGCCTGTGTGGCCCCCGTCCTGTCGCTGCGCGAGGCCCCGCACCACGCGCACCTCGCGGCCCGGGGCACCTTCACCGACTTCGGCGGCATTACGCAGCCCGCCCCCGCGCCCCGCTTCTCCGCCACCCACACCTCGATCCGCACCGGACCCGCCCAGCCGGGCGCCGACACGGCGGACGTGGCCCACGACTGGGGCATAGCTGGCCTCCTGCCGGAGAGGTCCGCCGAGACCACCTCCACCGAGGCCGCCGCCGCGAAGGACACCGACTGACACCGGCCCCCGGGCCGCACCCTCCCGTCACTGGAAAGGCCAGACTCGTGAGCACCGAAGCGTACGTGTACGACGCGATCCGCACCCCGCGCGGCCGCGGCAAGGCGAACGGCTCCCTGCACGGCACCAAGCCCATCGACCTCGTCGTCGGACTGATCCACGAGGTCCAGGGTCGCTTCCCCGGCCTCGACCCGGCCGCCGTCGACGACATCGTGCTCGGCGTCGTGGGCCCGGTCGGCGACCAGGGCTCCGACATCGCCCGGACCGCCGCGATCGCCGCGGGACTGCCCGACACCGTGGCCGGCGTCCAGGAGAACCGCTTCTGTGCCTCGGGCCTGGAGGCCGTCAACCTGGCCGCCGCGAAGGTCCGTTCGGGCTGGGAGGACCTGGTGCTCGCCGGTGGCGTCGAGTCGATGTCCCGGGTGCCGATGGCGTCGGACGGCGGCGCCTGGTTCAACGATCCGATGACCAACCTGGCGGTCAACTTCGTACCGCAGGGCATCGGCGCCGACCTCATCGCCACGATCGAGGGATTCTCCCGGCGCGACGTCGACGAGTACGCGGCACTGTCCCAGGAGCGGGCGGCCGCCGCCTGGAAGGACGGCCGGTTCGACCGCTCCGTCGTCCCCGTCAAGGACCGCGCCGGACTCGTCGTCCTCGACCACGACGAGTACCTGCGCCCCGGCACCACCGCCGACTCGCTCGCCAAGCTGAAGCCGTCCTTCGCGGACATCGGCGAACTGGGCGGCTTCGACGCGGTGGCGCTTCAGGAGTACCACTGGGTCGAGGAGATCGACCACGTCCACCACGCGGGCAACTCCTCCGGCATCGTCGACGGCGCCTCCCTCGTCGCCATCGGCAGCAAGGAGATCGGCGAGCGCTACGGACTGCGCCCGCGCGCCCGCATCGTCTCCGCCGCCGTCTCCGGCTCCGAGCCCACCATCATGCTCACCGGCCCCGCGCCCGCGACCCGCAAGGCCCTCGCCCGGGCCGGGCTGACCATCGACGACATCGACCTCGTCGAGATCAACGAGGCGTTCGCCGCCGTCGTCCTCCGCTTCGTCAAGGACATGGGTCTCTCGCTCGACAAGGTCAATGTCAATGGCGGCGCGATCGCGCTCGGCCACCCGCTCGGCGCGACGGGCGCGATGATCCTCGGCACGCTGGTCGACGAACTGGAGCGCCAGGACAAGCGATACGGGCTGGCCACGCTCTGCGTGGGCGGCGGCATGGGCATCGCGACGATCGTCGAACGCGTCTGACACCCCAGCGGAACCAAGAGACTTCTACGGAGACCCCGCCATGACCGAGAGCACCACCATCCGCTGGGAACAGGACCGCACGGGCCTCGTCACCCTCGTCCTCGACGACCCCGACCAGTCCGCCAACACCATGAACCAGGCGTTCCGCGACTCCCTCGCGGTGATCACCGACCGTCTGGAGGCCGAGAAGGACACCATCCGCGGCGTCATCATCACCTCCGCCAAGAAGACCTTCTTCGCCGGCGGCGACCTCCGCGACCTCATCAAGGTCACCCCCGACACCGCACAGCAGCTGTTCGACGGCGGCCTGGAGATCAAGCGCAACCTGCGCCGCATCGAGACCCTCGGCAAGCCGGTCGTCGCGGCGATCAACGGCGCCGCTCTCGGCGGCGGTTACGAGCTGGCCCTCGCCTGCCACCACCGCGTCGCCCTCGACGCCCCCGGCTCCAAGATCGGCTGCCCCGAGGTCACCCTCGGCCTGCTCCCCGGAGGCGGCGGCGTCGTCCGCACCGTCCGGCTCCTCGGCATCACCGACGCCCTGCTGAAGGTGCTCCTCCAGGGCACCCAGTACTCCCCGCAGCGCGCCCTGGAGAACGGCCTGATCCATGAAGTGGCCGCCACCCGGGACGAGTTGATGGACAAGGCTCGCGCGTTCATCGACGCCAACCCCGAGTCGCAGCAGCCCTGGGACAAGCCCGGCTACCGCATCCCCGGCGGCACCCCCGCCCACCCGAAGTTCGCGGCGAACCTGCCCGCCTTCCCCGCCACCCTGCGCAAGCAGACGAACGGTGCGCCCTATCCGGCGCCGCGCCGCATCCTCGCCGCCGCCGTCGAGGGAGCCCAGGTCGACTTCGAGACCGCCCAGGTCATCGAGGCCCGCTACTTCGTGGAGCTGGCCGCCGGGCAGACCTCGAAGAACATGATCCAGGCATTCTTCTTCGACCTCCAGGCCGTCAACTCCGGCGCCAACCGCCCCCAGGGCATCGAGCCCCGTCGGGTCCGCAGGGTCGCCGTCCTCGGCGCCGGGATGATGGGGGCGGGCATCGCGTACTCCTGCGCCCGCGCGGGCATCGAGGTCGTCCTGAAGGACGTGACCCCCGAGGCGGCCGCGAAGGGCAAGGGGTACTCGGAGAAGCTCTGCGCCAAGGCGGTCGCCAAGGGCCGCACCACCCAGGAGAAGGCCGACGCCCTCCTCGCCCGGATCACCCCCACCGCCGACCCGGCAGACCTCGCGGGCTGCGATGCCGTCATCGAGGCCGTGTTCGAGAACACCGAGCTCAAGCACAAGGTCTTCCAGGAGATCGAGGGGGTCGTGGCACCGGACGCCCTGCTCTGCTCCAACACCTCGACCCTCCCCATCACCGAGCTCGCCGAGGGCGTCGTCCGCCGGTCCGACTTCATCGGTCTGCACTTCTTCTCGCCCGTCGACAAGATGCCGCTGGTCGAGATCATCAAGGGCGAGCAGACCGGCGACGAGGCCCTGGCCCGCGCCTTCGACCTGGTCCGGCAGATCAAGAAGACCCCGATCGTCGTCAACGACTCGCGCGGCTTCTTCACCTCCCGGGTCATCGGCCACTTCATCAACGAGGGTGTCGCGATGGTCGGCGAGGGCATCGAGCCCGCCTCCGTCGAACAGGCGGCGGCCCAGGCGGGCTACCCCGCCAAGGTCCTCTCCCTCATGGACGAGCTGACCCTCACCCTGCCCCGCAAGATCCGCGCGGAGTCGCGGCGGGCCGTGGAGGAGGCCGGCGGCACCTGGACCGTCCATCCCGCCGAGGCCGTGATCGACCGCATGGTCGACGAGTTCGGCCGCACCGGCCGCAGCGGTGGGGCCGGGTTCTACGACTACGAGTCCGACGGGCGCCGTGCCAAGCTCTGGCCCGGACTGCGGGAGCACTTCACGAAGCCGGGGTATCGGATTCCGTTCCGGGACATGCAGGAGCGGATGCTCTTCGCTGAGGCGCTGGACACGGTGCGGTTGCTGGAGGAGGGCGTGCTCACGTCCGTCGCCGACGCCAACATCGGGTCGATCTTCGGGATCGGGTTCCCGGGGTGGACCGGTGGGGTGCTGCAGTACATCAACGGGTACGAGGGTGGGCTCTCGGGCTTCGTCGCGCGAGCGCGGGAGTTGGCCGGGCTCTATGGGGAGCGGTTCGAGCCGCCGGTGCTGTTGGTGGAGAAGGCGGAATCGGGGGAGCGGTTCGGGGACGTGTGAGGTTGTGGGGGTGGCTGGGGGTTCTCTCGTCCCCGCCGCCCCTACCCGTCCCATCCCCAGGGGCTGCGCCCCTTCCACCCCCCTCGGTGCGTTCTTCGGCTGCGGGCGGGTGGGGCTTCTCGCGCAGTTCCCCGCGCCCCTGGCGGGGCGCGGTTCTCTCCGTTCCTCTGGCGGGGCGCTCGCTTTTGGTCGAGTGTGGTCCAACCATGGGGTCGTGGGAGGGAGTTGGGCATGGTGGTGGCCGGGAACATCGACGAGGTTGTGGACGGGCTCGCCGGGGTCGTGCGGGAGGCGCGGCGTGGTGGTGACCGGGTGGGGTACTTCGCGGCGCTGTACCGTCAAGTGACCGTCGAGGTCCGCAGGGCCATTCACGAGGGGTTGTTCGACGACGGTGCCCGGATGGACCGCTTCGACACACTCTTCGGCAACCGCTACTTCGAGGCGTACGACGCCTGGCGCCGTGACCGGGGCGGGCCGCGCTGCTGGCGCGAGACGTTCGGGCTGCTGGACGACGCCGACACCGTCATCGTCCAGCACCTGCTCCTCGGCGTGAACGCGCACATCAACCTGGACCTGGCCGTCGCCGCGGCGCGGACCAGCCCGGGCGAGGACATCCACGCCCTGCGGCGCGACTTCCTGCTGATCAACGACATCCTCGGGCGGGTCGTGCTCGCCGTGCAGGACTCGCTCGGCGCGCTGTCGCCCCTGATGTCGCTGCTGGACCAGGTCGGAGCCCGCACCGACGAGCGGATCCTCGACTTCAGCGTGCGGCGGTCGAGGGAGGAGGCCTGGTTCAACGCGGTGCTGCTCGCCGGTCAGGACGAGGAGGAACGCGCGGCGACCATCGAACGGCTCGACATCCGGGCCGCCGTCCTCGCCCGGTTGATCGCCCGCCCCGGCGGCGTCGTCCGTCCGGCCCTGCAGCTGATCCGGAGCACCGAGAGCGACGACGTGCCCGCCGTCATTACCCATCTGGACCGCGCCGTGCGGTGATGCCCGTGGTTCAGGACTCCGCCGTCCACTGGCTCAGCTCGTCCTTCAGAGATCGCTGAAAGGTCGTCAACAGAGCCTGCACCACGAGGGGTTGCATATGGGCCGACAGGGACTTCACGGCCTGCGGATCGCGTTCCGCCACCGCGTCGCGGAACACGCGTGACAAAGCCTGGGCCGCCGCGCGCGAGTGCTCGATCAGTACGGTCCGCGCGGCGCGGATCGACTCCTCCGACAGGGGCACGCCGAGCAGCTCCACGCCCAGCCGCAGCAGCCCCGGGTCCACCCGGAGACCGTCACCGTCCCGTTCGACGACGCCCATCGCCACGAGCCGTTCCACGTCCTCCTCGTCCAGGGGCCGCCCCGCGCGCCGGTCGAGCTCCTCCCGCGTGACCGTCGCCACCGCGTCCGGCGCCCAGGAGGCCACCACCGCGCGCTGGAGCGCGAGTTCGTGCGGGGTGAGGTCCGGCGGCAGCCGGCGCAGGTACCCCTCGATGGCCGCCAGGGTCATGCCCTGCCGCTGCAACTCCTCGATCAGCGCGAGCCGTGCGAGATGGTCCCGACCGTAGTGCCCGACCCGGCGGGGCCCGATCTCCGGCGGCGGCAGCAGGCCCCGGGTGCCGTAGAAGCGGACCGTACGCACCGTGACCCCCGCCCGCGCGGCCAGCTCATCGACGGTGAGCACGATCTCCTCGGACCCGGACCCGGACCCGGACCCGGACCCGGACCCGGACCCGGACCCGGACCCGGACCCGGACCCGGAGCTCTCCCCGATGTCGGTCGTCATGCACAGCAGTATCGCTGTCCCAGCAGTCCTCTGACACCGCGGGATAGCGGTGACGGTGTACGACTACGGGGACTGAACCCGGGGCGCGCGGTACCGCACTCCTGCGAACGGGTAGGGCATCGGTATGGATCTTCTCCCGATGGACATCGGCCCGCTGAACCCCGTCGTCGGTGAACTCGTCGTCGCGGCCGTGCTGTTCGCGCTCGTGTTCCTCTTCTTCGTCCGGTTCGTGCCCCGGATCCAGCACGTCCTGGACGAACGGGAAGCCGCGACGAAGGGCACCGAGGCGGAGGCCGAAGCGCTGCGGGAGCAGGCCCGGATCAAGCGGGAGGAGGTCGCGGCGGCTCTGGCCGAAGCCCGGCACGAGGCCGCCCGTATCCGTCAGCGCGCCGTCGAGGAGGGCACAGCCCTGATCGCCGAGGCCCGCGCCGACGGCCGCCGCGAGCACACCGCCCTCCTGGCCCAGGGCCACGCCCGCCTGACCGAGGACCGCGCCACGGCCGAGGCCGAACTCCGCGTCCAGGTATCCGAACTGGCCTCGAACCTGGCGAGCAGAATCATCGGAGAACCGATCGAGGCAAGGGCCCACCAGCGCCCTTGAGGAGGGGGGGCGAAGCCCACCCTCCAGGGGCGCGGGGAACTGCGCGAGAAACCACGACGAACCCGCAGCCACGCCCCGGCCGTACCCCCCGAGCTCCTAGTGCCCCTGTCCGTGCCCCTGTCCGTGCCCCCGCTCATGCTCATGAACGGAGTTCGTCGCCGCGATCTTCTTCCAAGACTTCGGCGCCTTACGAGCACCCCCGGCCGCAGCCACCCCCACCTCGTCGGCGGCCGCCGCCCCCGGCTTCACCGGCTGGTACAGCCACGTGTCGAACAAGCCGTCCAGTGACTGCCCGGCCACCTCCTCGGCGTACGCGACGAAGTCGCCCACCGTCGCGTTCCCGTGCGCGTACTTCGCCGGCCACCCCTTCAGGACCTCGAAGAACGCCTCGTCCCCGACCTCGTTGCGCAGCGCCTGAAGTGCCAGCGCACCCCGGTCGTACACGGCGAGATGGAACTGGTTCTCCGGCCCGGGGTCACCCGGCTTCACCGTCCAGAACGGGTCGTCGGCCGGATGCGACGCGTACACGTGGTCCGCGAGCTCCTGCGCCGTGCCCTCGTTCTCGTGTTCGGACCACAGCCACTGCGCGTACCGCGCGAAGCCCTCGTTGATCCAGATGTCCTTCCACCCGGCGACGGAGACGAGGTCGCCGTACCACTGGTGGGCCAGCTCATGGACGACGACGGACACGTTCGACCCGTTCGCGAACTGCCGCGGGCTGTAGAACGGCCGGGTCTGCGTCTCCAGCGCGTACCCGACCTGGGGGGTGTTGGGGACGTACCCACCCAGCGCGTTGTACGGATACGGCCCGAAGTACTCGGTCAGCCAGTCCGCCACCTCGCCCGTGCGTTCGATGCTGGCGCGCGCCGCCCCGTAGCCGGCCCCGATGTCCTTGCTGTACGCGTTGACGATCGGGATGCCGTTCTCGGTCCGCCCGCTCGTGACGTCGAACTTCCCCACCGCGAGGGTCGCGAGGTAGGTGGCCTGCGGCTTGTCGGAGCGCCAGTTCCAGCGGGTCCAGCCGGCGCGTGAACTCGTCGACTGGAGCGTGCCGTTGGAGAGGGCCTGCGAGCCGTCCGGGACCAGCAGGGACACGTCGTACGTGGCCTTGTCGAGCGGGTGGTCGTTGCTGGGGAACCACCACCAGGCCGCCTCGGGCTCGCCCGCCGCGACCCCGCCGTCGGGCGTGCGGAGCCAGCTAGTGAAGCCGTAGGCCTGCTTCGACGACGGCACCCCGCTGTAGCGCACCACGACGGTGATCTCCGTGCCCTTGGGCAGCGGGTTCCTCGGCGTGATCTCCAGCTCGTGCTCACCGGAGGAGGCGAAGGACGCCTTGGCCCCGTTGACCCGGACCTCGCTCACATCGAGCAGGAAGTCCAGATTGAAGCGGGACAGGTCCTCGGTGGTTTTCGCCAGCAGCGTCGCCGTGCCCTCGAGCCTGTCCGTCGCCGGCTGGTACTTCAGTCGCAGGTCGTAGTGGGAGACGTCGTATCCGCCGTTGCCGTAGGCCGGGTAGTAGGGATCGCCGATCCCCGGCGCGCCGGGCGCGTGGTCCGCCGCCGACGCCGGGATCGCCAGCAGCAGGGAGGCCACGAGCGCGCCCGGTGCGATGAGTCTGCGGTGCACGAATCACTCCAAGTCGTGGGGGAGCGCATGCGCGTCGGTGGGGAACGCCGCCGCGCGAAAGCTGTTCGGAGCCTATTCAGTCCCTGCGAGCCCGGCCGTGTCCATGGCCGCCCCTGTCACACGATCGCCATTCGGCCGTCATGAGCGACCCCGTCCCACGCTCCTTTCCGGCCACACCGTGGCCGAAGTCCCACGAGTTCCCAACAGTCCCTCTGTCGCACGGGAGTTGACCGCAGTACCGTCCGCGCATGCCGATACCTGTGCGACGCACACACCTCACGACCTGGAGAACGCTCGCGACGGCGGCCGTGGCCGCCGCCCTCACCGCCACGTTCCTCACCCCGGCGGCCGCCGGCACCCCGGCCCCCCGGAAGAGCGAGCCGATCTACTCGTACGACGACGCCGTCCGCGAATCCGTCTGGGTGGACACCGGGCTCGACGGCGACCGCGACGGGAAGCCGGACCGGGTCGCCGTCGACATCGTCCGCCCGAGTGAACCCGCTCTGCGAGGCCGCAGGATCCCCGTGATCATGGACGCCAGCCCCTACTACTCCTGCTGTGGACGCGGCAACGAGGGACAACGCAAGACGTACGACGCGAACGGGAACGTCGTCCAGATGCCGCTGTTCTACGACAACTACTTCGTGCCCCGCGGCTACGCCTTCGTCGCCGTCGACCTCGCCGGAACAAACCGCTCCGACGGCTGTGTCGACGTCGGCGGCCGCTCCGACATCCAGTCGGCCAAGGCGGTCGTCGACTGGCTCAACGGCCGAGGCAAGGCGTACACCACCCGCACGGGCGCGACGAAGGCGAAGGCCGCCGGCTGGACCAACGGCAGGACCGGCATGATCGGCAAGAGCTACGACGGCACGATCGCCAACGGCGTCGCCGCCACCGGCGTCGAGGGCCTGGAGACCATCGTCCCGATCGGCGCGATCTCCTCCTGGTACGACTACTACTTCGCCAAGGGCGCCCCCCTCTACAACTCGGGCCCCGAGTGGCTGTCCGACTACGTGGAGAGCCCCGACGCCCGCGCCAAGTGCGGCCACGTCCAGCGGGAACTCGTCGACGGCGCCCCGCGCACCGGCGACTGGACCCCGCTGTGGACGGAACGCGACTACGCCAAGGACGTCCGGAAGATCGACGCCAGCGTCTTCGTCGTCCACGGTCAGCAGGACCTCAACGTCCGCCCCAAGCACTTCGGCCAGTGGTGGGACGCGCTCGCCAAGCACGGCGTCGAGCGCAAGATCTGGCTCTCCGAGGTCGGCCACGTCGACCCCTTCGACTTCCGCCGCGCCGCCTGGGTCGACACCCTGCACCGCTGGTTCGACCATGAACTCCTCGGCTACGACAACGGCATCGACGACGAGCCGATGGCCGACATCGAACGCCACCCGGACCAGTGGGAGACGTCCAGGGTCTGGCCGCCGCGCGCCACCAAGGCCACGACCCTCCGTCCGGCCGAGGGCGACGAGCCCGGCGTCGGCACCCTCGGCCTGCGCAAACGGTCCGGCACCGAGACCTTCACCGACGACCCCGCGCTGAACGAGACCGACTGGGCCGCCCACATCGACCGGTCCACCCCCGAGAAGGCGGGCTTCGTCACCGCGCCCCTCACCAAGGACCTGCGCCTGTCCGGCTCCTCCAGGGTGACCGTCACGGCCACACCCACCACGTCCACCGCCCATCTCTCGGCGGTCCTCGTGGACCTCGGCCCGGACACCATCCGCGACTACTCCGCCACCGGCGAGGGCATCACCACCCTCACCGAGCGCACCTGCTGGGGCCCGAGCACCGCCGGTGACAGTTCCTGCTTCAGGGAGACGAAGGCCAGGACCGCGGACGTCGACTACACGATCTTCAGTCGCGGCTGGGCCGACCTCGGCAACCACTCCTCCGCGACGGGAGCCCCGCTCACCCCCGGCACCCCGTACACGATCACCCTCGACCTGCACGCGAGCGATCACGTCGTCCCGGCGGGGCACCGCCTCGCGCTGATCATCGCGGGCACCGACGAGGACCTCATCGACCCGCCGTCGAGCACCCCCACCCTGACCATCGACCTCAGGCGCACCTCCGCGCAGGTCCCCCTGGTCGGCGGCAGCGCGGCCTTCGAGAAGGCGACCTCGGGCGCCACCGCACGCCCGGAGACCTCGGTCCTCGACGGCGTACGCGACCCGGGCCGGGCCGCCCGCGTGCCGGGCGGTGGCGCATGAGGGCCCGCACCGCGGCGCTGATCGCCACGGCGCTCACGGTGCCCCTGCTGTCGACGCCCGCGCACGCGACGGACACCCCGCCGCCGCGCACGGGATTCGAGCGGTCGGGCGGCGCCCGCTGGACCAGCCAGCCCGAGGAGCAGGCGTTCCTGGCCGCCGTCGACCGGGCGAGCGACCGGGTGTCGACGACCCGGGTCGGCACCACCGAGCAGGGGCGCCCGCTCCAACTCGTCCGGATCGGCACCCGCCCCACCTCGCGCACGGTCCTGCTCATCTGCAGTCAGCACGGCGACGAGCCCTCCGGCCGCGACGCCTGCCTCACCACCGTGCGCGACCTCGCCTTCGCCAGGGACGCGCGGACCGAACGGCTGCTGAGATCGACCACCGTGCTCGTCGTCCCCACCGCCAACCCCGACGGCCGGGCCGCCGACACCCGGGGCAACGGCGACGGCGTCGACATCAACCGCGACCACCTCGCCCTGCGGACCGCCGAGGCGCGGGCCCTCGCCGCCGTCCTGCGCGACCGCAAGCCCGACATCGTCTACGACCTGCACGAATACGGCGCCACCCCGCAGTACTACGACAAGGACCTCTTCGACCTCTGGCCGCGCAACCTCAACACCGACCCGGCCGTCCACCGCGAGGCACGGGGGCTCTCCCTCGACCACGTACGCCCAGCCGCCGAGGCCGCCGGCCACTCGACCGGCACCTACGGCATCTGGACCGACCCGGTCACCGGCGATCCGATCCGCCAGGTCGCCGGTGACGGCCAGGAACGCATCCTGCGCAACATGTCCGGAATCAAGCACTCGGTCGGGCTGCTGATCGAGAGCCGGGTGGAACCCCTGACGGCCGACACCCCGGAGCCGGCCAACAACCTGCGCCGGGTGAACTCCCAGCTCGCGGCGTTGCGTGGCCTGTTCGGCTTCGCCGCCGAACGCGGCCGACAGGTCGACCGGGTCACCGGCGCGGCCCGTCTCGCCGGCCTCCGCGACACCGGCCCGGTCTACGTCGGCGGCGCCGACAACGACCCCGCCGAACCCGCCGAGGTGATCCAGGACCCGCCCTGCGGCTACCGGCTCACCGCACAGCAGTACGAGGAGTTCGCGGACGAGCTGGCGCTGCACGGCGTCCGCGTGCGGCCGGAAAGCAACGGTGACGGCGACGGGGACGGCGTCCTCGTACCGCTGCGCCAGCCGCTGCGCGCGCTGGTCCCGCTGCTGTTCGACGAGCGGGCGCCGTACCGCCTGACGGTGGGGGTGCCCGACACCGCCTGTTGAACGAGTAAGGATCGAGGTCACATGTGGTAGGGGTTCCTGGGCAGGAGAAGGTCAGTTCCAGCCACTCGCTGAAAGGTTCCACCTGTGACGCACGATCATCGCACCACCCACCACGGGGGAGGCGCGCTTCCGGGTTCGGAGGCGGGTCTCCCCGGCGGCGGGCGGCCCCGGACGGACCGCGTCGTGTTCGGTGTGACGGCGGCGCTGACCTTGGCCTTCGTGCTCTGGGGCGCCATCTGGACCGACGCGCTCGAAACCGCCTCCGACAAGATGCTGAACGGCCTGCTCCACAACGGTGGCTGGGCGTTCATGCTGGCCGCCTCCGGCTTCGTCGTCTTCGCCCTGTGGCTCGCGGTCAGCCGCTACGGCCGTATCCACCTCGGCGTCGAGGGCGAGAAACCCGAGTTCCGCACGGTCTCCTGGGTCGCCATGATGTTCAGCGCCGGCATGGGCATCGGCCTGATGTTCTACGGCGTCAGTGAGCCCCTCGCCCACTACACCACGCCCCCGCCGGGCACGGGTCCCGAGGGCTCCGGGGAACGCATGGAAACGGCCATGGCGACCACCCTCTTCCACTGGACGCTGCACCCCTGGGCGATCTACGCGGTGGTCGGCCTCGGCATCGCCTACAGCACCTTCCGCAAGCAGCGCCGCCAGACCATCAGCGCCGTCTTCACCCCGCTGATCGGCGAGAAGCACGCGGGCGGCACCGTCGGCCGCGCCATCGACATCCTGGCGATCATCGCCACGATCTTCGGCTCGGCGGCCTCCCTGGGCCTCGGCGCCCTCCAGATCGGCTCGGGTTTCCGCGAACTGGGCTGGATGGACAAGGTGGGCACCGGGCTGCTCGTCGCCATCATCGCCGTCCTGACCCTGGCCTTCGTCGCGTCCGCCGTCTCCGGAGTGGAGAAGGGCATCCAGTGGCTGTCCAACACCAACATGGTGCTGGCCCTGCTGCTCGTGATCTTCGTGTTCGTCGCGGGTCCGACGATCCTCGTCCTCGACCTGCTGCCCACCTCGGTCTTCTCCTACCTGGGCGACCTGCCCCAGCTCGCGGGCCGCACCGAGGCGTCCGGCGGCGAGGGTGTGGCCGACTGGCTCGGCAGCTGGACCGTCTTCTACTGGGCGTGGTGGATCTCCTGGACGCCCTTCGTCGGCATGTTCATCGCCCGCATCAGCCGCGGCCGCACCATCCGCCAGTTCGTCGGCGGTGTCATCCTCGTGCCCAGCACGGTCAGCCTCGTCTGGTTCGCGGTCTTCGGCGGCACGGCGATGAAGCTCCAGGAGCAGGGCCGGCTCGGCGAGGAGGCCACACCGGAGGGCCAGCTCTTCGCCGTCCTGCACGAGTTCCCCCTCGCCACGGTCTCCAGCCTGCTCGTGATGATCCTCGTCGGCATCTTCTTCGTCTCCGGCGCCGACGCCGCGTCCATCGTCATGGGCACGCTCTCCCAGCGGGGCGCCCTCGAACCCGGCCGCTTCGTCGTCGTGTTCTGGGGCATCGTCACCGGGGCGGTCGCCGCGATCATGCTCCTCGTCGGCAGTGGTCAGGGCGACGCCCTGACCGGACTGCAGAACCTGACGATCCTGGCCGCCGCGCCGTTCGTCCTGGTGATGATCGGCATGTGTGTGGCGATGATGCGCGACCTGCGCCGGGACCCCGTGATGGTCCGCGAGGAGATGGCCTCCGAAGCGGTCGAACTGGCCGTCATCGAGGGCCACAAGCGCTACGACGGCGAGTTCGAGATCCGGGTCGGCCCGGGCCAGGGCACGGAGATCGAGGGGGACCCGATCGGTCATCGCTCCGAGTAGGCACGCGAAGGGGCCGGTGTGCCGCGCCCATCGGGGCGCGGGGAACCGCGCGGCCGGCCGGACGCGGGGCACGGCGCGGCCGATCGGACGCCCCGCACCGCGCGACCGGTCCCACGGCCCGCGGCCCTGTGCTCAGACGGCCGCGAGCCGTGCGGCCTCCCTCGCGCATCCCCACGCCACGGTGACCCCGGCCCCGCCGTGCCCGTAGTTGTGCACCAACGCCCGTCCGCCCGGCAGGAGTTCGCGTTCCAGACGGACCGCCGGGCGCGCGGGCCGCAGCCCGACGCGGTGCTCGATGATCCGGGCTCCCGCGATCTCGGGCCGCAGCGCCGCGCACCGCCGCACGATCTCCTCCGCGATCACCGGGTCCGGCGCCAGGGACCAGGCGTCCTCCTCCGCCGTACCGCCGAGGATCAGCCCGCCCGGCTGCGGCATGAAGTACGTGCTTTTGGAACCGGAGTGGTCAACCGAGGTGAGCCAGGTGGTCACCCCGGGGTTCTCCACCACGACCAACTGCCCCCGCACCGGCCGCACGGAAGGATCCGGCACCAGCTCCCGGGCGCCCAGCCCCGTGCAGTTGACGATCACGGGCGCCTCGACCCCCGCGAGATCGGTCACCGTGCGCTGCTCCACCGCACCGCCCGCCGCGACGAACCGCTCGCGCAGCCACCGCAGATGGACCGGCATGTCGATCAGCGGCAGCCGCGCCCACAGCCCGGCACCCGGGTACTCCCCGGCCGTCGCCACGCGCAGCCCGGCCACGCGCGAGGCCCACGCGCCGAGCGTGTCCAGCGACGTCCCGCCATGTACGCCCTCGACCACACGTACGCCTGTCTCGTCCGGCCGGGCCGCCAACTCCTCGTACACCGCGAGGGTGTCGAGCGCCCACGCGCCGACCAGTTCCTCCGGCTCGATCCGGTAGGGCCACCACAGTCCGCCCGCGACGCCGGACGTCGCGCGCTCCCCGGGCTCCCGCGCCCACACCCGAACCCGTCGGCCGCTCTCCGCCAGAACGACGGCGGTGGTGAGACCGACGACTCCGCCACCGACCACGATCACGTCGCTCATATCGCTGTTCGATTCCTTGGCCACGCAGGGACGTTAACGGAATATGTCATGCCGTGCTCACAAGTCTGGCTTTGTGGGGATACTCACACCATGTCCGCCGAATACGCGACCTTCGGCCTGGCACCGGCGATGCGAGCCGGTGGCGTCCTCGCCAACGGTGATTACCAAGTGCACCGGGACTTCGTGGACTTCATCGTCGACGGACGCCCGCTGTTGTTCCAGCTCTCCGACCTCGACGCCGTCTCCCCCCTCGCCTCCGACGTCCCGCCCTCGATCTTCACCGCCCAGGTGCGCAGTCTGCTCCTGGAGGCCGAAGCACCCCTGACGAGCGGCCGTTACGTCATCTACGGCTGCCCCGAATGCGCCGACCTCGCCTGCGGAGCGGTGACCGCGGTGATAGAGCGGGACGGCGAGGACTTCGTGTGGCGGGACTTCGCCTGGCAGACCGAGGAGGAGGCCGACCTCAAGCGCAACGGCTACACCGGAATCGGCCCCTTCCGCTTCCACGGCTCCGAGTACCGCAGCGCCCTGCGGTCCCTGTTGCGTGAGTCGGGCGCCGAGCCGTCGGCCCGGCGCAGGGTCCTCCTCATCGGCGCCCGCGTCGCCGTGCTCGCCAGACTCGCCGCCGCCCTGCGCGCCATCGGCATCGGCGCCGACATAGCGCAGGACGCCACCGGCGTGCCCCCGGAGGAACTGCGCGCCTACGGTGCCGTGGTCTTCGGACGGGGCGTCGGCGAGGCGGACCGCGACGCCGTGCGGCTGGCCTTCGACCGCGCGGGGGTCCAGGTCGCCTACGTCGACGGCCTCGCCCCGATCATCCCGCTCCTCGTCGCCCAGATCGAACACGCCCTCGACCGCAGTCCGACCGAACAGCGCCGCCTCACTCGTCTCGTCGCCGCCGGTGGACAGGCCGGCATCGAGATCACCTCCACCTGCCGGGTGGAACTGACCGCCTACCGCCTCGACCGTCTCTACCGCCCCCACACCTACCGCTTCTTCGACGGCATCCTCCCGGCCGGCCGGCACCGCATCGGCCTGGACCCGAAGGCGGTGAAGGGAGAATCGTTCATCGTGGCCCGCACGACGGGAACGGTGCTGGTGGAACCGATGGCCCTGTAGGGGCGCGGGGAACCGAACGGACGGCGTCCGGGGCGGAGCCCCGAGGCTGTGACGGGGGCCGTAAAATCACCCCCTGTGACCGCCACCCTCGTCGTCAAGAACCTCGCCGCCGGACACGGCGACCGCCCGCTCTTCTCCGGGCTGGACCTCGTCGTCGCCCCCGGTGACGTGATCGGGCTGGTCGGCGCCAACGGCGCCGGCAAGTCCACGCTGCTGCGCCTGCTCGCCGGACTGCTCCCGCCGGAGGAGGGCGAGCTGCGGCTGTCCCCGCCCACGGCGACCGTGGGGCACCTGCCGCAGGAACCGGAGCGACGGGAGGGCGAGACCGTACGGGAGTTCCTGGCCCGGCGCACGGGCGTGGCCGAGGCCCAGCGGGTCATGGACGAGGCCACCCAGGCGCTGGTGGAGGGCGCGCCGGGGGCCGACGACGCGTACTCGGTGAGCCTGGAGCGCTGGCTCGACCTCGGCGGCGCCGACCTCGACGAGCGGGCGGAGGAGGTCGCCGACACCCTCGGTCTCGGCGTCGACCTGGACCAGCCGATGACCAGCCTCTCCGGCGGCCAGGCCGCCCGCGCCGGACTCGCCTCGCTGCTCCTCTCCCGCTACGACGTCTTCCTCCTCGACGAGCCCACCAACGACCTCGACCTGGACGGCCTGGAACGACTCGAACGCTTCGTCTCCGGCCTGCGCGCGGGCACGGTCGTCGTCAGCCACGACCGCGAGTTCCTCACCCGCACGGTCACCAAGGTCCTCGAACTCGACCTCGCCCAGAACCAGATCAACCTCTACGGCGGTGGCTACGAGGCCTACCTGGAGGAACGCGAGACGGCCCGCCGCCACGCCCGCGACGACTACGACGAGTACGCCGACAAGAAGGCCGCCCTCCAGGACCGCGCCCAGACGCAGCGCTCCTGGATGGACAAGGGCGTCAAGAACGCGCGGCGCAAGGCGGGCAACGACAACGACAAGATCGGCCGCAAGTTCCGCAGCGAGGCGAGCGAGAAGCAGGCCGCCAAGGCCCGGCAGACCCAGCGCATGATCGAACGGCTCGACGTGGTGGACGAGCCGCGCAAGGAGTGGGAACTGCGCATGGAGATCGCGGCGGGCCCGCGCTCCGGTGCCGTGGTCGCCACGATGCGCGACGCGGAGGTGCGGCGCGGCGACTTCGCCTTCGGCCCGGTCTCACTGCAGATCGACTGGGCGGACCGTATCGCCATCACCGGGGCGAACGGCGCGGGCAAGTCGACGCTCCTGGGCGCGCTGCTCGGCCGGGTCCCCCTGGACTCGGGCCACGCCGGCCTGGGCTCCGGTGTCCTGGTCGGCGAGGTCGACCAGGCCCGTGCCCTCTTCCACGGCCCCGAGTCCCTCCTCGACGCCTTCTGCGCGGCCGTCCCCGACACCGAGCCCGCCGAGGTCCGCACCCTGCTCGCCAAGTTCGGCCTCAAGGCGGCCCACGTCCTACGCCCGGCGATCACCCTCTCCCCGGGCGAACGCACCCGCGCGGCGCTCGCGCTGCTCCAGGGCCGAGGAGTCAACCTCCTGATCCTCGACGAGCCCACGAACCACCTGGACCTCCCGGCGATCGAGCAACTCGAAGCCGCCCTCGACACATACGAGGGCACGCTGCTCCTGGTGACCCACGACCGCCGCATGCTGGACGCGGTGCGGGTGACCCGCCGATTGACCGTGGAGGCGGGCAAGGTGACCGAGAGCTGACGGCGCGTTCCCGGCTGCGGCTGAGTGGGGCTTCTCGCGCAGTTCCCCGCGCCCCTGAAAGACCAGGCCCCCGCGGCCCTGAAAGGCGACCGGCGACGGCCCTGAAAAGCACGGGGCGCAGCCCCTGCTTTTCAGGGGCGCGGGGAACTGCGCGACCAGCCCCCACCGAACGGACGCTCGGGGGTCGAAGGGGCGCAGCCCCTGGGGATGGGACGGGTAGGGGCGGCGGGGGCGAAGAAACCCCCGCCGCACCACTCAGCCCCGCTTCTTGTCCACCAACCCCGCCCGCCGCAACGCATCCGCCATCGCACTGTTCGAAGGAGCCGGCGCGGACGCCCCCCCTTGCCGTCCCCCACCCCCACGCCCCTGCTGCCGAGGCGCCTGCCCCCCACGGGAACCCCGCTGAGGCCGAGCCCCACCCCCGGACGCCCCACCGGCCCCCTTCGGCGCCGCCTCATCGTCCAACCGCAGCGTCAACGAGATCCGCTTCCGCGGAATGTCGACGTCGAGCACCTTCACCTTCACGATGTCCCCGGGCTTGACCACGTCACGCGGATCCTTCACGAACGTCCTGGACAGCGCGGAGACATGCGCCAGCCCGTCCTGGTGGACACCGATGTCGATGAACGCCCCGAACGCCGCGACGTTCGTCACGACCCCCTCCAGGACCATCCCGGACTCCAGATCGGAGATCTTCTCGACGCCCTCCTTGAAGGTGGCCGTCTTGAAGGCGGGCCGAGGATCCCGCCCCGGCTTCTCCAGCTCCCTCAGAATGTCCGACACCGTCGGCAGACCGAACGTCTCGTCCACGAAGTCCCCGGGCCTGAGCGACCGCAGCACCCCGGTGTTGCCGATGAGCGCCGCCACCTCCTGCCCGGAGGTCTTCACCATCCGCCGTACGACGGGGTACGCCTCGGGGTGCACGCTGGACGCGTCCAGCGGGTCGGAGCCGCCCCGGATCCGCAGGAAGCCCGCGCACTGCTCGTACGCCTTGGGGCCGAGCCGCGCCACGCCCTTCAGCTCGGAGCGCGAGCTGAAGGGGCCGTTGGCGTCGCGGTGGGCCACGATGTTCTCGGCGAGCCCGGAGGAGATGCCGGAGACCCGGGCCAGCAGCGGCGCGGAGGCCGTGTTCACGTCCACGCCCACGCCGTTCACACAGTCCTCGACCACCGCGTCCAGCGAACGCGACAGCTTCACCTCGGACAGGTCGTGCTGGTACTGACCGACACCGATCGACTTGGGGTCGATCTTGACCAGCTCGGCCAGCGGGTCCTGCAGACGGCGCGCGATGGAGACGGCGCCCCGCAGTGAGACGTCCATCCCGGGCAGCTCCTGCGAGGCGAACGCCGACGCCGAGTACACCGACGCGCCCGCCTCCGACACCATCACCTTGGTGAGCTTCAACTCCGGGTGCCTGGTGATCAGTTCACCGGCGAGCTTGTCGGTCTCCCGGGACGCCGTGCCGTTGCCGATCGCGATCAGCTCGACCGCGTGCTCCTTGGCCAGGCGCGCCAGCTTGGCGATGGCCTCGTCCCACTTGTTGGCCGGGACGTGCGGGTAGATGACGTCGGTGGCGACGACCTTGCCGGTGCCGTCCACCACGGCGACCTTCACACCCGTGCGGAAGCCGGGGTCCAGGCCCAGCGTCGCGCGGGTCCCGGCCGGGGCGGCGAGGAGCAGGTCGCGCAGGTTCGCCGCGAACACGTTCACCGCCTCGTCCTCGGCGGCCGTGCGCAGCCGCAGCCGCAGGTCGATGCCGAGGTGGACGAGGATGCGGGTCCGCCACGCCCAACGGACCGTGTCCGTCAGCCACTTGTCGGCCGGCCAGCCGCGGTCGGCGATCTGGAAGCGATGCGCGACGATCCCCTCGTACGAGGAGGGGCCGGGCTGCTCGGAGGGCTCCTCCGGCTCCAGGACGAGATCGAGGACGTCCTCCTTCTCGCCGCGCAGCATCGCCAGGATGCGGTGGGAGGGCAGCTCGGTGAACGGCTCCGCGAAGTCGAAGTAGTCGGCGAACTTGGCGCCCGCCTCCTCCTTGCCCTCCTTGACCTTGGCGGCGAGCCGGCCCCGTACCCACATGCGCTCGCGCAGCTCGCCGATCAGGTCGGCGTCCTCGGAGAACCGCTCGGTGAGGATCGCCCGCGCGCCGTCCAGGGCGGCCTGCGGGTCGGCGACGCCCTTGTCGGCGTCCACGAACGCCGCGGCGGCGGCCAGCGGCTCGACGCCCGGATCGCCGAGCAGGCCGTCGGCCAGCGGTTCGAGACCGGCCTCGCGGGCGATCTGCGCCTTGGTGCGCCGCTTCGGCTTGAAGGGGAGGTAGATGTCCTCCAGGCGGGCCTTGGTCTCGGCGCCGCGGATCCGCTCCTCGACCTCGGGCGTCAACTTGCCCTGCTCGCGCACCGAGTCCAGGATCGCGGTCCGCCGTTCCTCCAGCTCCCGCAGATAGCGCAGCCGCTCCTCGAGCGTGCGCAGCTGCGCGTCGTCGAGCATCTCGGTCGCTTCCTTGCGGTAGCGGGCGATGAAGGGCACGGTCGAACCGCCGTCGAGCAGCTCCACCGCGGCCTTGACCTGCCGCTCCCGTACGCCGAGCTCCTCGGCGATCCTGCCTTCGATGGACCGTACTTCGATGGACCCGGGTGTCGTCACGTTCCCGTACCGCCTTCTCCACTGAGGTTGCGCGGCAATTGTGGCAGGTGGCACGGACACCGGGGGCTCGGGGACGCAAACGCGCGGGCCGGACAGCGGGGGAGCCGGACGCGACCACGCGTCCGGCTCCCATGACTCACGGCCCGGCCCGTCCTCGGGCCCGGCCTTCCTCAGGCCCGGCGGGCCCGCCCGGTGCGGCGCGTCGAACTCGACGCGCCTCCGAAGAGCCGGGCCACGGCCCGGAACGGCAGCGTGACCACCGTCGCGATGGCTCCACCGATCTGCCGCAACACGTCTGCGATCGCACGGAACACGTAACTCCCCTTTCGTCTCCCGGCTGGCTGGGCCAGGAACGCTCGGGTACCGCGCCCGGCACCGTTCATGCCTGTGGCATCCGTGCGTCAGCTCTTGGCGATCATCCCCGCCGGGAACGCCCCCGCGCCGAGCATCGTCGTCACCAGGCCGGTCATCAGCTCGGTGAGCCGCTGCACCCCGGCCGCGCCCAGACGCTCGTACGGGGCCAGGTCCAGTCGGTCCGTCGCGTCCTCGATCTCCCTGCGGAGGGCCACGCCCGCCTCCGTCAGCCCGCCCTCGGTGTCGAGCAGCCCGCGCTCCCGGAGCCGGGCGCACGCGGCGCCCCAGTCGTCCCGCGTCCAGCCGCGCGTGGCGGTGGCCCACTTCGGGGACATGCCCTTCCCGGTCGCGGCGTGGCTGGCCAGCGCCTCGACCGGGTCGAGACCGGCGTCGAGGAGCACGGCGAGATGGCCGTCGCCCCGGTGCTCGCGCAGCAGAGTGGCCGCGTGCCAGAGCGCGAGATGGGGGCGCTCGGGTACGGGGAGATCGGCGTGCGCGGCGTACAGGGGGCGCGCGGTCCGCACGCATGCTTCCGTGGCGCGCAGCGCCAGTTCCGCCGCCTCGGTGATCTCCTCGGAGGCGATCAGCTCCTCGCCGAGGAGTCGTCGCAGCGTGGCGTCGACGGCCCGCTCACGGGCCGCCAGCACCACGGACGGCGACGCGGTGTCCCATACGGCGGGCACGTGCTCCGCCACCAGCTCGTGACGGAAGTTGAAGAACGTCGCGGTCACCACGCCGGCTCCGACGCCGCCCAGCGCGGCGGCCCGTACGGCGAAGTACGCCGCCTTCGGGTCCTCGATCCCCACGGCGGCCAGCTCCCGCCCGAGGTCCGGCGAGAAGTAGTGCGCGGAGTGGAACGCATTGAGGAGGCTGTGGCAGCGCCGCCCGGCGCGCTCCGGCAGGGATGAGGTCATACCAGCAGGTTACCGACTGGTTGGTACGCGGGTGGAGGGCGGTCCTGCCCGACTCCCGTGATGGCAGGAAAGGTGGGGTACCCGTCATTGCGGTCATGACCCGGCCGCCCAAGAATCGAAGGCATGCGAACAGTCCTGTTCCTCCTCTTCGACGGCGTGCAGAGCCTCGACGTCACCGGCCCGCTGGAGGTCTTCGCCGGTGCGGAACAGCACACACCGGGGACCTACCGCATCAGCACGGCCTCCCTGGACGGCACACCCGTACGCACCTCCAGCGGCCTCACGCTCGTCCCGGACCACACCCTCGCCGCCGCCCCCGCCCCGCACACCCTGCTCGTCCCGGGCGGCCGGGGCACGCGGAACCCGGCCCCCGAGGTCGTCGACTGGCTGCGCGAGCACGGTCCGCGCGCTGAGCGCCTCGTCTCGGTCTGCACCGGCGCCATCCTGCTGGCCGAGGCGGGCTTCCTGGACGGCCGCCGGGCGACCACCCACTGGGCGTACTGCGAGACCCTGGCCCGCCACCACCCGGCGATCGAGGTCGACCCCGACCCCATCTACATCCGCGACGGCCATGTCGCCACCTCCGCCGGCGTCACCTCCGGCATCGACCTCGCCCTCGCGCTCGTCGAGGAGGACATCGGCCGCGAGGCCGCCCTCACCATCGCCCGTCATCTCGTCGTCTTCCTGCGCCGCCCGGGCAACCAGGCCCAGTTCAGCGCCCAGCTCGCGGCCCAGACCGCGCAACGGGAACCGCTCCGCGACGTCCAGCGATGGATCACCGAGCACCCCGGCGACGACCTGAGCGTCGAACACCTGGCCGCCCGCGCCCGCCTCTCGCCCCGCCACTTCGCCCGCGCCTTCCGCACCGAGACGGGCATGACCCCGGGGCGCTACGTCGACCGCGTCCGCCTCGAACACGCCCGCCGACTCCTGGAGGACACCTCCGACGGAGTGGAGGAGATCTCCCGCACCTGCGGCTACGGCACCGCCGAGGCCATGCGCCGCGCCTTCGTGAAGGCCCTCGCCACCTCCCCGGCCGAGTACCGCCGCCGCTTCCGCCCGGCCGCCTCGCCCGCCCACTGAAAGGGAACCCATGCAGATCGCCATCGTCCTCTTCGACCGCTTCACCGCCCTCGACGCGGTGGGCCCCTACGAGATCCTGGGCCGTCTCCCCGACGCCGAACTCGTCTTCGTCGCCGAGGAGGCGGGCCCCGTCCGCTCCGACACCGGCGCGCTCGCGCTCGTCGCGGACAAGACGCTCGCCGAGGTCCCGAGTCCCGACGTCGTCGTGGTGCCGGGCGGCCCCGGCCAGTTCGCCCAGATGGAGAACGAGACCCTCTTCGACTGGCTGCGCACGGCCGACCGCACGAGCACCTGGACGACCTCCGTGTGCACCGGCTCCCTGATCCTGGCCGGCGCCGGGCTCCTCGAAGGCCGCCGGGCCACCTCGCACTGGCTGGCGCTGGACTTCCTGAAGCAGTACGGCGCCGAGCCGACCGGGGAGCGGGTGGTGTTCGACGGCAAGTACGTCACCGCGGCCGGGGTGTCGTCCGGCATCGACATGGGCCTGACCCTGGTGGGCAGGATCGCGGGCGACGAGCATGCCATGGCCGTACAGCTGATGACCGAGTACGACCCGCAGCCGCCCTACGACGCGGGCGCCCCGCACAAGGCGCCGGCCCACCTCGTGGAGGAGTTCCGCACCAACAGCCGCTTCGCCCTGATGTGACCGCCGTCGGCCCCGTCCTCACACCGACCAGGTGAAGCGGGGCGCCCGGCGCTCCAGGAACGCGGCGACGCCCTCCGCGGTGTCGCCGCTGCCGCGTGCCTGCTCGGCCCAGTGGGCGTCGCGGTCGGTGCGGCCGTTCGCGAACTCCTTGGCCGCCGCCTGGGTCAGCCGCGAGCGCGAGACCAGCACCCGGGTGAACTCCGCGACGCGCTCGGCGAGTTCACCGTCGGGCAGTACCTCGTCCACCAGCCCGGTGCGCAGCGCCCGCTCCGCGTCGATCAACTCGCCTGAGAACAGGAGGTACTTGGCGGTGCTCGGCCCGACCAGCGCCACCAACCTCCGGGTGGAGGAGGCGGGATAGACGAGTCCCAGTTTCGCCGGGGTGATCCCGAACAGCGCCCCCTCCTGCGCGAACCGCAGATCGCAGGCCGCCGCCAGTTGGGCGCCGCCGCCCACGCAGTGCCCCCGGATCGCCGCCAAGGTCGGCTTCGGAAAGGCGGCGAGGGCCTCCTCGGCGCGGCCCGCCAGCGTCTGGGCCTCGTCGGGGGACCCCCGCAGCGTGGAGATGTCGGCCCCCGCGCAGAACGTCCCGCCCTCCCCGGTGAGCACCATGGCCCGCACCCCGGAGTCGGCGGCCAGCCGGTCCAGCAGCGGCGGCAGCGCCCGCCACATCCCGGCCGTCATGGCGTTGCGCTTGGCGGGGTGGTGGATGACGACGGTCGCGATCCCGTCGGCGACGGTGTCCAGCAGCTGAGGCTCCATGCCCCGGATGCTAACCACTCGCCCTCCGCGCGGTGCACGGAGAGTGAGGGCCCGAGGGAGGATTCGGGCGAGACCGGCGTCAAACCCGTACAACCCGAATAGTTCCGAAAGCGACGCGGCTCGAAAAGACACGGCCATGCGCCCGACCTACTCGCTCACGAATGATTTAGAAGTCGTCGATACACGCTGACTTCTGTTCAGTTCTCCGCGCGCGGCGTCGAGTTACCAACACTCGACATGTGGTGACAATCGAGCGCAAGGGTGGCGACCGGACCATGGACGACCAAGGGCGCGGGAGCGACCCACGCCCTGACGTTGGCGGGCACGGCCCCGACGACCCGAGGCCGCCGGAGCCACTGCCCTACGAAGGGGTCTGGCGGTTCACCGCTGCCGCCGTCGACGCCTCGGTGCCGCAGGCGCGGCGCGCCGTCCGTGACCTGCTCGCCCGGCAGGGCGTGCCGATCTCGGACGACCTCGTCCAAGGACTTCTGCTGATCGTCTCCGAGCTGGTGACGAACGCCGTGAAACACGCGGCGCTCCTGTCGCCCACGCTCGCCGTCGAGGTCGCCGTCGGAGCCGAGTGGGTGCGGGTCTCGGTGGAGGACAACCACCCCTACCGCCCTACCGCCCTGGAGACCGACCACGGCCGGCTGGGCGGCCGTGGTCTGCTCCTGGTGCGGGAGATCACGCTGGAGGCGGGCGGGGTCTGCGACGTGGAGCACACCGCGAGCGGCGGCAAGGTGGTCTGGGTCGCCGTGCCGCTCAAACCCGCACATCTGATCCAGGGGTGAGGGGCGCCGGCGCCGGGCCGAAGGCCCCGGTCACCAGCCCGCGGCTGGCCCCGTCAGCTCCCTGACCGCCGGCCGCGCCGCGTCCAGGACCGTCATGAACCAGGCCGAGAAGGGGGCCTTGGCGTGCCGCTCCGCCAGCTCGGCCGGGGTGACGAACGCGGTGTCCCCGACCTCCTCGGGATCCGGCCGGAGGGGGGACTGCAGCAGCCCGACGAACAGGTGGTTGAACTCCTGCTCCACCAGGCCGGACTCCGGGTCCGGGTGGTTGTAGCGAACCGTGCCCGCCTCGCCGAGCAGCGCCGGGGAGACCCCCAGCTCCTCGTGGGTGCGCCGCGCGGCCGCCGCGAACGGGGACTCGCCCGGGTAGGGGTGGCCGCAGCAGGTGTTCGACCACACACCGGGGGAGTGGTACTTGCCGAGGGCCCGCTGCTGCAGCAGCAGCCGCCCGCGCTCGTCGAAGAGGAAGACGGAGAACGCCCGGTGCAGCTGACCGGGCGGTTGATGAGCGGCCAGCTTCTCCGCGGTGCCGATCGTGGTGCCGTCCTCGTCGACCAGCTCCAGCAGGATCGCTTCCGTGGTGCCGTTCTCGGGACTGTGCATCGCGGTGGCAGGTGTGATCGGCATGCCCATCCTTCGCCTCGTTCTTCGAGCCTCAAGTCTGCCGCACGAAACCGGCGCACCCGGCACTTCGCGGTCGACCCGCATGTCCTACCCGCGCACCCCCGCCGAAGACACCTGGGCCCGTGGATCAGACCCCGAAAGCGGTCGGATACCTGATCGTGCCGGACGCCACCGCCGCCGAACCGTCGAGGACCAGCGCCATCATCGCCTCGTCCGGCACCTCGAACCCCGGCCGGATGCCGTACTCGGACGCACGTACGAAGCCGAACCGCGGGTAGTACTCGGGATGCCCGAGGACGAGGACGAGCCGCTCCCGGCGCGCGCGTGCCGCCTCCAGCACGGCACGTACGACGGCCGCTCCCGCCCCCTGCCGCTGGTGGTCCGGCAGCACCGCGACGGGGGCCAGCGCCAGCGCGGGCGTCTCGTCGACATGGCAGCGGGTGATCAGCGCGTACGCCGCGATCGTGCCGTCCGGGGCCTCGGCGACGTACGACAGGTCCGGCAGCCACGCACCGGGGTCCTCGCGCAGCGCGTCGACCAGCCTGGCCTCCGCGTCGGTCTCGAAGGCGGCGGCGTTGACGGCGTACACCCCCTCGCGGTCGGCGGACGTCTCCGGTCGTGTGGTCCAGTCGGTGGTCAGTGGCACAGTTTCGCCTCGTGTTCCGCGTGGCCGCCCGGCTCCAGCTGGAAGGTGCAGTGCTCGACGTCGAAGTGGTCGCCGATGCAGCCCTGGAGGTCGTGCAGTACCTTCTCGTGGCCGATGGAGTCCAGCGTCCCCGAGCTGACCACCACATGGGCGGAGAGCACCGGCATGCCGGAGGTGATGGTCCAGGCGTGCAGATCGTGCACGTCCTCCACGCCGGGCAGCGCCAGGATGTGAGCCCGTACCTCGGCCATGTCGACGTTCTTGGGCGCCGCCTCCAGCAGGACGTCGAGGGTCTCGCGCAGCAGCTTCACCGTACGCGGGATGATCATCACGCCGATGGCGAGCGAGGCGATCGGGTCGGCGGCCTGCCAGCCGGTGAGCAGGATGACCGTCGCGGAGATGATCACCGCCAGCGACCCGAGCGCGTCCGCGGCCACCTCCAGGAAGGCGCCCCGGACGTTCAGGCTCTCCTTCTGGCCCCGCATCAGCAGGGACAGCGAGATCATGTTCGCGACCAGACCGACCGCGCCGAAGACGACGGTCAGTCCGCCCTGGGTCCCGACCGGTGTGATGAACCGCTGGATCGCCTCGTACAGCACATAGCCGCCGACACCGAGCAGCAGCAGACAGTTGGCGAGCGCCGCGAGTATCTCGGCGCGGGCGTAGCCGAAGGTGCGGTTGCCGCTCGGCGGGCGGTTCGCGAAGTGGATCGCGAGGAGCGCCATGCCGAGGCCCACCGCGTCCGTCGCCATGTGCGCCGCGTCGGCGATGAGCGCCAGCGAATCGGCGAGCACGCCGCCGACGATCTCGACCACCATGACGGTGAGCGTGATCGACAGCGCGATCCGCAGCCGCCCGCGGTACGCCGCTGCCGCCGTACCGGTGGTCGGCGCGTGGTGCGCGTGCCCGTGATCGTGCCCAGCCCCCATGGGGTGCCCGCCTCTCGAATGCGTCCGTGTGTTCGGCTCCGGATCACAGTGAACTACGGGTGGGGGGTATCCGGCAATGCGGCACTGAACACCGTTGTCATGTGCTCTGACCTGCGGAAACGATACGCAGGTCAGAGCGTTGCATGATCGGGACGGTGGTCGGGAAAGGCCGGAAAAGGTCAGAGACCGCGATGCAGCCGCCAGCCCGCCCAGGCCGACTCGACCATCTCGCGTACCCCGCGCCGGGCCGTCCAGCCGAGCTCGCGCCGGGCCCGCTCGGCCGAGGCGACCGCGCGCGGGGCGTCCCCGGGGCGGCGGGGCTCGACGAGCGCGGGACGGCGGTCCCCGGTCACCTCGCCGATGAGGTCGACGAGTTCGCGGACCGAAACGCCCTCGCCCCGGCCGATGTTCACGGTCAGGTCGCCCGAGACGTCCCCGGCGGTGAGGCGCCGGGCCGCCGCGAGGTGCGCGTCGGCGAGATCGGCGACGTGGATGTAGTCCCGGACGCAGGTGCCGTCCGGGGTCGGGTAGTCGTCGCCGAAGATCCTCGGGGCCTCGTCACGGGTGAGGCGGTCGAAGACCATCGGGACGACGTTGAAGATGCCGGTGTCGGCCAGGGCGGGTTCGGCGGCGCCGGCCACGTTGAAGTAGCGCAGACACACGGTGGCGATGCCGTGGGCCTGACCGGCCGCCCGGACCAGCCACTCCCCGGCCAGCTTGGTCTCGCCGTACGGGCTCATCGGGGCGCACGGGGTGTCCTCCGTGATGAGGGCCACGTCCGGGTTGCCGTAGACGGCGGCGGAGGAGGAGAAGAGGAAGCGCTCGACCCCGGCGGCGGCCGCCGCCTCCAGCAGCGTGGCGAGACCGCCGACGTTCTCCTGGTAGTACCGGGTGGGCTGGGCGACGGACTCGCCCACCTGCTTGCGGGCCGCGAGATGGACGACGCCGGTCACGGCGTGCTCGGCGAGCACGCGCTTGAGGAGGTCGCCGTCGAGGGCGGAGCCGTGGATCAGGGGGATGTCCTCGGGGAGGCGGCCGCGGACCCCCGCGGAGAGGTCGTCGAGTGCGACGATCCGTTCGCCGGCCTCGGTCATGACCTTCGCCACGTGTGCGCCGATGTAGCCCGCCCCGCCTGTGATCAGCCATGTCATGCGGTCACCTTATGCGGGGGGTGTGGTGTGCCCATTCGCCGTAGGGGGTGTGCAGGGTTGGCGGGTGAAGGGTTGTCGGTGGTTGCTCGCGCAGTCCCCCGCGCCCCTGAAGGGCCGCGGACCCGGGCCCTCGTCGAGGAGTCGGACCATATCTTCATCCCCTATCTACCGATATCCGCACCGGAGTTTGTGGCGTAACCCCCATATCCCCGATGATGATCGCGGCGGAGGGCCGACGGCTTGAGCAGGCCGAACTGATCCGGGCGTGAACGGGCGGTGAACGCCCGCTTCTCTTCATCCGATAACCTCTGCCGACACGCCGCCGGGTCGCAGCGGGCCGGGGCGCCTCCACCACGTACACGTCCGACGCGGTCGCGTCGGCACCCAGGGAGTGAGTTCGTCTGTCGACCGCCATCCTCACCGGTCAGCCGGTCCCCGGATCGTCGCTGGAGGGCGATCTGCGGTCGCTCGGCTTCGACGTGCGGACCGCCTCCGACGCCGGTGACACCGAGACGCTCCTGGCGACGGTGCCCGCGGACCAGCGGGTCGCGATCGTCGACGCCCGTTTCGTGGGCCATGTGCACGCGCTGCGGCTGGGACTCACCGACCCCCGCTTCGAGGCCGCCGCCCTCCCGGGCGCCGTGACCGTGCGGCCCGCCGCCCGTCAGGCGCTGACCCGGGCGCTGGCCCGTGAGAGCGCGGCCGCGGGCGGCACCACGGCCGTCGCCGTCGACAGCGTCGCCGACCGCGTCGTCGCCGCCCTCGACGCCGACGGCGTCAGCCTGTACCGGCCCGAGCTCGGCATCCTGGTCGCCGCCGTCCCCGCCGACCCGCAGGCCCGCAACGAGGCCCGCCAGGCGGTCGCCGCCGTCGACGACGAGGCCGTACGGCTGCGCACGGCGGTGAAGTCCCGCGACGGCTTCTTCACCACGTACTTCATCAGCCCCTACTCCCGCTACATCGCCCGCTGGTGCGCCCGCCGGGGCCTGACCCCGAACCAGGTCACCACGGCTTCGCTGATCACCGCCCTGATCGCGGCCGGCTGCGCGGCCACCGGCACACGCGGCGGGTTCGTCGCGGCCGGCCTCCTCCTGCTCTTCTCCTTCGTCCTCGACTGCACCGACGGCCAGCTGGCCCGCTACTCGCTGCAGTACTCGACGCTCGGCGCCTGGCTCGACGCCACCTTCGACCGCGCCAAGGAGTACGCCTACTACGCGGGCCTCGCCCTCGGCGCCGCGCGTGGCGGTGACGACGTATGGGCACTCGCCCTCGGCGCGATGGTCCTGCAGACCTGCCGCCATGTCGTGGACTTCTCCTTCAACGAGGCGAACCACGACGCCACCGGCAACACCAGCCCCACCGCCGCCCTCTCCGGCAAGCTCGACAGCGTCGGCTGGACGGTCTGGATCCGCCGCATGATCGTCCTGCCGATCGGCGAGCGCTGGGCGATGATCGCGGTCCTCACGGCGGTCACCACACCCCGCATCACCTTCTACGCGCTGCTCATCGGCTGCGCCTTCGCCGCGACCTACACCACGGCGGGCCGCGTGCTGCGCTCGCTGACCCGCAAGGCGCAGCGCACGGACCGAGCGGCGCGGGCACTCGCGGACCTCGCGGACACCGGCCCGCTGGCCGAAGCGCTGGCGCGGCTCCTGCCGGGCCCGCCGCGCAAGACGGCACTGCTCAGCGCGGCCTTCGGAGCCGTGGCCGTGGTGACCGCCGCCTGGGTCTGGGGCCCTGCCTGGCAGGTCGTCGCCCTGGCCGCGCTGTACGTCGGGCTGTCGGCCGAAGCCGTCGAGCGCTCCCTCAAGGGCCCCCTCGACTGGCTGATCCCGCCCCTCTTCCGCGCCGCCGAATACGGCACCGTCCTCCTGCTGGCGGCCAAAGCCGAGGTGAACGGAGCCCTTCCTGCGGCTTTCGGGCTGGTGGGGGCTGTCGCCTACCATCACTACGACACGGTGTACCGCATCCGCGGGGACGCCGGCGCGCCGCCGCGGTGGCTGGTGCGGGCGATCGGCGGGCACGAAGGCAGGACCCTGCTGGTCACCGTCCTGGCCGCGCTGCTCGCGCCCACAGAGTTCACAGTCGCGCTCACGGCTCTCGCCGTGGCCGTGGCCCTGCTGGTGCTCCTCGAGAGCATCCGCTTCTGGGTGACCGCCCATAAAACAGGCGCACCCGCCGTACACGATGAAGGAGAACCCGCATGATCGGCCTCGTGCTGGCGGCCGGCGCCGGACGGCGTCTTCGCCCCTACACCGACACCCTCCCCAAGGCTCTGGTGCCGGTCGGCCCCGAAGGCGACGAGGAGAGCCTCACGGTTCTCGACCTCACCCTCGGCAACTTCGCCGAGATCGGCCTGACCGAGGTCGCGATCATCGTCGGGTACCGCAAGGAGGCCGTCTACGAGCGCCGCGAGGCGCTGGAGCAGAAGTACGGCGTCAAGATCACCCTCATCGACAACGACAAGGCCGAGGAGTGGAACAACGCCTACTCCCTGTGGTGCGGCCGTGACGCCATCAAGCACTCGGTGATCCTCGCCAACGGCGACACCGTGCACCCGGTCTCCGTCGAGAAGACCCTGCTCGCCGCCCGCGGCGACGGCAAGAAGATCATCCTCGCCCTCGACACGGTGAAGTCCCTCGCCGACGAGGAGATGAAGGTCGTCGTCGGCCCCGAGGGCGGCATGACCAAGATCACCAAGTTGATGGACCCCGCCGAGGCGACGGGCGAGTACATCGGCGTCACCCTCATCGAGGGCGAGGCCGCCGACGAGCTGGCCGACGCCCTGAAGACGGTCTTCGAGACGGACCCGCAGCAGTTCTACGAGCACGGCTACCAGGAGCTCGTGAACCGCGGCTTCCGTATCGACGTGGCCCCCATCGGCGACGTCAAGTGGGTCGAGATCGACAACCACGACGACCTCGCCAAGGGACGTGAGATCGCGTGCCAGTACTGACGAGGCTCATCCCCTCGCCGGTCGTCGTGGACATCCGTCCCGGCGCGCTCGATGATCTGGCGGCGATCCTGTCCGACCAGCGCATCGCGCCGTCGGGCCGGCTGGCCTTCGCGATCAGCGCCGGCTCCGGCGCGGCGCTGCGCGACCGGTTCGCCCCCGCGTTTCCGGAGGCGGACTGGTTCTGCGACGCGGACGGCACCATCGACGGCGCGGTACGGCTCGCCGACTCGATCAAGAAGGGCGGTCACTACGACGCCGTGGTCGGGCTCGGCGGCGGCAAGGTCATCGACTGCGCCAAGTACGCGGCCGCCCGGGTGGGCCTGCCGCTGGTCGCCGTCGCCACCAACCTCGCCAACGACGGCCTGTGCTCCCCTGTCGCCACCCTCGACAACGACGCGGGCCGCGGCTCCTACGGTGTGCCGAACCCGATCGGCATCGTCATCGACCTGGACGTCATCCGTGAGGCCCCGGTGCGCTTCGTGCGGGCCGGCATCGGCGATGTGATCTGCAAGATCTCCGCCGTGGCCGACTGGGAGCTGTCCAGCCGCGAGACCGGCGAGAAGGTCGACGGACTGGCCGCCGCCATGGCCCGCCAGGCCGCCGAGGCCGTCCTGCGCCACCCCGGCGGGGTCGGCGACGACGAGTTCCTGACCACGCTCTCCGAGTCGCTCGTCCTGTGCGGGATCTCCATGTCCGTGGCCGGCGACAGCCGTCCCGCCTCGGGCGCCTGCCACGAGATCAGCCACGCCTTCGACCTCAGCTTCCCCAAGCGCAACGCCCTGCACGGCGAACAGTGCGGTCTCGGCGGCGCGTTCGCCACGTTCCTGCGCGGCAACCACGACATGGCGGGGCTGATGTCCGAGGTCCTCCGCCACCACGGCCTGCCCGTCCTCCCGGACGAGATCGGCTTCACCGTGGACGAGTTCGTCCAGGTCGTGGAGTTCGCCCCGCAGACCCGGCCGGGCCGCTACACCATCCTGGAACACCTCGAACTGAGCACCGAACAGATCAAGGACGCCTACGCCGACTATGCCAAAGCCATCAGTAGCTGAGCTCCGCCCGGTCGTTCACCCCCCGGGTGTGAAGGACCGACGGAGCGGTGAGCACTGGGCCGGCCGGCTCTACATGCGCGAGATCTCGCTGCGGATAGACCGGCACCTGGTGAACACCCGGGTCACGCCCAACCAGCTGACCTACCTGATGACCGTCTTCGGCGTCCTCGCCGCCCCGGCCCTGCTGGTGCCGGGCATCCCGGGCGCCGTCCTCGGTGTGCTGATGGTCCAGCTGTACCTGCTGTTCGACTGCGTCGACGGCGAGCTCGCCCGCTGGCGCAAGCAGTACTCGATGACCGGCGTCTACGTCGACCGGGTCGGCGCCTACCTGTGCGACGCCGCCGTCCTCGTCGGCTTCGGGCTGCGCGCCGCCGACCTGTGGGGCACCGGCCGGATCGACTGGCTGTGGGCCTTCCTCGGCACACTGGCCGCGCTCGGCGCGATCCTGATCAAGGCCGAGACGGACCTCGTCGGGGTCGCCCGGCACCAGACCGGCAAGCCGCCGGTCCAGGAGTCGGCCGCCGAGCCGCGCTCCTCCGGCATGGCGCTGGCCCGCAAGGCCGCCGCCGCCCTGAAGTTCCACCGGCTGATCCTCGGTGTCGAGGCCTCCCTGCTGATCCTGGCCCTCGCGGTCGTGGACCAGATCCGGGGCGACCTCTTCTTCTCCCGGGTGGGCGTCGCCGTCCTGGCCGGTATCGCGCTGCTCCAGACCCTGCTGCACCTGGTGTCGATCCTCGTCTCCAGCAGGCTGAAGTGAGCGGCGGCATGAAGGTCGGCGCGGTGATCATCACCATGGGCAACCGCCCCGACGAGCTCCGCGCCCTCCTCGACTCGGTCGCCAAGCAGGAGGGCGACCGGGTCGAGGCGGTCGTCGTCGGCAACGGCTCGCCCGTCCCGGACGTCCCCGAGGGCGTCCGGACGGTCGAGCTGCCCGAGAACCTCGGCATCCCCGGCGGCCGCAACATAGGCATAGAGGCGTTCGGCCCCAGCGGCCGGGACGTCGACGTCCTGCTCTTCCTCGACGACGACGGCCTGCTCGCCCACCACGACACCGCCGAACTCTGCCGGCAGGCCTTCGAGGCCGACCCGAAGCTCGGCATAGTCAGCTTCCGTATCGCCGACCCCGACAACGGCGAGACACAGCGCCGGCACGTGCCCCGGCTGCGGGCCTCCGACCCGATGCGCTCCTCCCGGGTCACCACCTTCCTCGGCGGCGCCAACGCCGTACGCACCCAGGTCTTCGCCGAAGTCGGCGGTCTCCCGGACGAATTCTTCTACGCGCACGAGGAAACCGACCTGGCATGGCGGGCCCTCGACGCGGGCTGGATGATCGACTACCGGTCCGACATGGTGCTGTACCACCCCACGACCGCGCCCTCCCGGCACGCGGTCTACCACCGCATGGTCGCGCGCAACCGCGTCTGGCTCGCCCGCCGCAACCTCCCGGCCCCGCTCGTACCGGTCTACCTGGGCGTCTGGCTGCTGTTGACGCTGCTCCGCAAGCCCTCCGGACCGGCGCTGAAAGCCTGGTTCGGCGGCTTCAAGGAGGGCTGGACGAGCACCTGCGGTCCCCGCCGGCCCATGAAGTGGCGTACGGTGTGGCGGCTGACCCGGCTGGGCCGACCTCCCGTCATCTGACAAGCTCGAAATCTGAGAGCATTCGGCCGTACCCGGTCCAGGTTTCCGCCTCGGCCCGACCAGGCTGCGCACTTTGAGGACGAAAGTTTCCATTTGTGAGTGAGACAACGCATGACGGCAGGGTTGTGGTGAGCGACCGTCCGTCGCCCGACGACGGGCTCTCCGCGACGGAACTGGCCGCCAAGTACGGGCTCGCCGTGAGCGGCGCCCGGCCCGGACTCGTGGAGTACGTCCGCCAGATGTGGGGGCGGCGCCACTTCATCCTCGCCTTCTCCCAGGCGAAGCTCACCGCGCAGTACAGCCAGGCCAAGCTCGGCCAGCTGTGGCAGGTGGCCACCCCGCTGCTCAACGCGCTGGTGTACTTCCTGATCTTCGGCCTGATCCTCAACGCCGACCGGGGCATGTCGCGCGAGGTCTACATCCCGTTCCTGGTCACGGGTGTGTTCGTGTTCACCTTCACGCAGAGCTCGGTGATGGCCGGCGTCCGCGCGATCTCCGGCAACCTGGGCCTCGTGCGTGCCCTGCACTTCCCGCGCGCCTCGCTGCCCATCTCCTTCGCGCTCCAGCAGCTCCAGCAGCTGCTGTTCTCGATGATCGTGCTGTTCTGTGTCGCCGTCGGCTTCGGCAGCTATCCGCGCCTGTCCTGGCTGTTGATCGTCCCGGTGCTGGTGCTGCAGTTCCTGTTCAACACCGGCCTCGCGCTGATCATGGCCCGCATGGGTGCGAAGACCCCGGACCTCGCGCAGCTGATGCCGTTCGTGATGCGGACCTGGATGTACGCCTCCGGCGTCATGTTCTCCATCCCGGTCATGCTCGCCGACCACCCCAAGTGGATCGCCGACGTCCTGCAGTGGAACCCGGCCGCGATCTACATGGACCTGATGCGCTTCGCGCTGATCGACGGCTACGGCTCCGAGAACCTGCCCCCGCACGTGTGGGCGGTCGCCGGCGGGTGGGCGGTGCTGGTCGCGCTCGGCGGCTTCGTGTACTTCTGGAAGGCGGAGGAGAGGTACGGCCGTGGCTGAGTCACTCATCCCCACCGTCATCGCGGACGAGTTGCACATCGTCTACCGGGTCAACGGCGCCAAGACCGGCAAGGGCAGCGCGACCGCCGCCCTCAGCCGCATCCTCAAGCGCGGCGAGGAGCGGGGCGTCCGCAAGGTGCACGCCGTCAAGGGCGTCTCCTTCGTCGCCTACCGGGGCGAGGCCATCGGTCTGATCGGCTCCAACGGCTCCGGCAAGTCCACCCTGCTGCGGGCGATCGCCGGTCTGCTGCCGGCGGAGAAGGGCAAGGTCTACACCGACGGCCAGCCCTCGCTGCTCGGCGTCAACGCCGCCCTGATGAACGACCTCACGGGCGAGCGCAACGTCATATTGGGCGGCCTCGCGATGGGCATGACGCGGGACCAGATCAAGGAGCGCTACCAGGGGATCGTCGACTTCTCCGGCATCAACGAGAAGGGCGACTTCATCACCCTGCCGATGCGCACCTACTCCTCCGGCATGGCGGCCCGCCTGCGCTTCTCCATCGCGGCGGCCAAGGACCACGACGTGCTGATGATCGATGAGGCCCTCGCCACCGGTGACCGCGCCTTTCAGAAGCGCTCCGAGGCGCGCATCCGCGAGCTGCGCAAGGAGGCCGGCACGGTCTTCCTGGTCAGCCACAACAACAAGTCCATCCGCGACACCTGCGACCGCGTCCTGTGGCTGGAACGCGGCGAACTCCGCATGGACGGCCCGACCGACGAGGTGCTCAAGGAATACGAGAAGTTCACGGGCAAGTAGTCCCGTGCGACCCGGGCCCCGCCGGAACTGCTCCGGCGGGGCCCGGCGTCTGCGAGGGATACCGGGGCGAGGCGCTCGTCCGGCACACCGGGGACGGCATCCGCAAAGGAATCGCCAACTTCGGCAAGGAAGCGTCAACTCCGGCCGCCCATAGGAATCTTGAGGGCAATCGGTGCTTTCTTGTGATGTGCAGGACACCCCCACGGAGCATGGTGCGTTGTACAACGTAAGCTGTACCGGTGCCGAATCGCGGCAAGTGGGGCCATAATGCGCGACACCCGGCATCAGCCGCAGACGCCGCCCACTGGGCGGCGTGTCCGAAATAGTGGGTATTGGGTCGGCAGTGTAGAACGGGAGATGTGACGGCCATGGCTACGGAGACTCCCCAGCGCAACCACGCTTCTGCCGTTCCCGCGCCGGGTGACGAGCGGTGACCGTAACCGGGACGGCGCGCACCGCGAACCCGGAGCGCGACACCCTCGACAAGGCCGGGGCAGAGAACTTTCCCGTCGCCCCGTTCTTCCTGCCCAGGGCCTGGCGCGACGACCTCATGGCCGTCTACGGCTTCGCCCGCCTCGTCGACGACATCGGCGACGGCGACCTCGCCCCCGGCGGCGCCGACGCCCGCCTCCTGGGCCTCGCCCCGCAGGACGCCGACGACCGGCTGCTCCTCCTGGACGCCTTCGAGACCGACCTCGGCAAGGTCTTCGAGGGCACCCCGAACCACCCCCTGCTGCGCAGGCTGCGGCACACCGTCCGCCGCCACTCCCTCACCCCCGAGCCGTTCCTCGCGCTGATCGCCGCCAACCGCCAGGACCAGCTGGTCAAGCGGTACGAGACCTACGACGACCTGCTCGCCTACTGCGCGCTGTCCGCCAACCCCGTCGGCCACCTGGTCCTCGCCGTCACCGGCGCGACCACCCCCGAGCGGGTCCGGCACTCGGACGCGATCTGCACCGCGCTGCAGATCGTCGAACATCTCCAGGACGTCGCCGAGGACCTGCGCCGCGACCGGGTCTATCTGCCCGCCGCGGACCTGAAGCGCTTCCACGTCCAGGAGGCGGACCTCGCCGCGCCCACCGCGGGCGCGTCGGTACGCGCCCTCGTCGCGTACGAGGCGGAACGCGCCAGAGCCCTCCTCGGCGAGGGCGCCCCCCTCGTCGGCAGCGTCCACGGCAGGCTGCGGCTGCTCCTCGCGGGGTTCGTGGCGGGCGGAAGAGCGGCCGTCCACGCGATCGCCGCCGCCGAATTCGACGTACTTCCCGGCCCGCCCAAGCCCGGCAAGCTCCGGCTGCTGCGCGAGGTGGGCGGGACCCTGCGAGGAGAGGGGTGATCCGGACCGTGGAGTCGGAACCACACGTGTCCGCGCCGGTACTCGCCGCCTACAGCTACTGCGAGGCCGTCACCGGACAGCAGGCCCGCAACTTCGCCTACGGCATCAGGCTGCTGCCGACGCCCAAGCGCCGCGCGATGTCCGCGCTGTACGCGCTCTCCCGGCGGGTCGACGACATCGGTGACGGCGCCCTCGCGATCGAGGTCAAGGCGGCCCGCCTGGAGGAGACCAGAGCGCTGCTGACCCGGGTCAGGGGCGGCTCGGTCGACGAGGACGACACCGACCCCGTCGCGGTCGCCCTCGCCCACGCGGCGGCGGCCTTCCCGATCCCGCTCGACGCCCTCGACGAACTCATCGACGGCGTCCTCATGGACGTGCACGGCGAGCACTACGAGACCTGGGACGACCTGAAGGTCTACTGCCGCTGTGTCGCCGGAGCCATCGGCCGGCTCTCGCTCGGTGTCTTCGGTACGGAACCCGGGGCGCGCGGTGCGGAACGCGCGCCGGAGTACGCCGACACCCTCGGACTCGCACTCCAACTGACCAACATCCTCAGGGATGTTCGTGAGGATGCGGAGGGCGGGCGCATCTATCTGCCCGCCGACGACCTCGCGAAGTTCGGCTGCTCGGCGGGGTTCGCCGGGCCGCTGCCACCCGCCGACTCCGACTTCGCGGGTCTGGTGCACTTCGAGGTGCGCCGGGCCCGCGCCCTCTTCGCCGAGGGGTACCGGCTGCTGCCGATGCTCGACCGCCGCAGCGGGGCCTGTGTCGCCGCCATGGCCGGCATCTACCGTCGGTTGCTCGACCGCATCGAGCGCGAGCCGGAGGCCGTGCTGCGCGGGCGCGTCTCGCTGCCCGGCCGGGAGAAGGCGTACGTCGCCGTGCGCGGCCTCTCCGGTCTGGACGCCCGCCATGTGTCACGCCGTACCGTCAGGAGGCGCGTGTGAGGGACAATACGGCCCAAGGCGAACCCATCGGCGAAAAGTGGTACGCAACCCTCCGCGCCGACAGCGCGTCCCAGGTTGCGACGGCCCGCCGCGCACCGCTCCGGCACCCCGGCGGGCCGGCAGGGGAGGGTGCACGATGACCGACGGCGCACAGTCCGAGGAACCGAGGGACGCGGACCGCGAGGGCCGGCCCCGGAGCACCGCCGTGGTCGTCGGCGGAGGGCTCGCGGGCATCACCGCCGCGCTCTCGCTCGCCGACGCGGGCGTACAGGTCACCCTCCTGGAAGGGCGGCCCCGGCTCGGCGGTCTCGCCTTCTCCTTCCAGCGGGGCGACCTGACCGTCGACAACGGACAGCATGTGTACCTGCGGTGCTGCACCGCCTACCGCTGGTTCCTCGACCGGGTCGACGCGACCGCGCTCGCGCCCCTGCAGGATCGTCTCGACGTGCCGGTCCTCGACGCCGGGGGGCGGCCGGGCAGGCGGCTCGGCAGACTGCGGCGCGACGCGCTGCCCGTACCGTTGCACCTGGGGCGCAGCCTCGCCACGTACACCCACCTCTCGCTCGCCGAGCGCGCGAAGGTGGGGCGGGCCGCGCTGGCGCTCAAGGCGCTCGACCTCGACGATCCCGCGCTGGACGAACGGGACTTCGGCGGCTGGCTGGCCGCACACGGGCAGTCGGCGCGGGCCGTCGAGGCGCTGTGGGACCTCGTGGGGGTCGCCACCCTCAACGCCGTGGCCGGCGACGCCTCCCTCGCGCTCGCCGCGATGGTGTTCAAGACGGGACTGCTGTCCGAGCCGGGCGCCGCCGACATCGGCTGGGCCCGGGTCCCGCTCGGTGAACTGCACGACCGGCAGGCCCGCAAGGCGCTCGACTCGGCGGGCGTCCGTACCGTGCTCCGCGCCCGCGCCACCTCCGTCTCCCGTACCGGGAACGGGAGTTGGCGGGTCGAGGTGCCCGGTGAGACCCTCGACGCGGACGCGGTCGTGCTCGCCGTGCCCCAGCGCGAGACGCACGACCTGCTGCCCGAGGGGGCCCTCGACGAGCCCGGACGGCTGCTGGAGATCGGCACCGCGCCGATCCTCAACGTCCATGTCGTGTACGACCGGAAGGTGCTCGGCAAGCCCTTCTTCGCGGCGCTCGGCACATCCGTCCAGTGGGTCTTCGACCGGACCGAGGCCTCGGGCCTGCGCGACGGCCAGTACCTGGCGCTGTCGCAGTCGGCCGCGCGGAGCGAGATCGACGCACCGGTCAACGTCCTGCGCGAGCGGTATCTGCCCGAGCTGGAAAGGCTGTTGCCCGGCGCGCGCGGCGCCGAGGTGAAGGACTTCTTCGTGACCCGGGAGCGCACCGCGACGTTCGCTCCCACCCCCGGCGTCGGGCGCCTCAGGCCCGGCGCCCGCACCAAGGCACCCGGCCTGTACCTGGCCGGAGCGTGGACCGCCACCGGGTGGCCCGCGACCATGGAGAGTGCGGTCCGCAGCGGCATCGGCGCGGCGGACGCCGCCCTCGCCGCGCTGGGCCGCCCCCGCGAACACCTCTTCCGCTTTGAGGAGGCGGCGTGACGCTCGAAGCGCACCTGACCGGATCCCGCACTCTCGGTACCACGAACACATCGACATCTGGAGAGACTGTGCCCACTGTGCCCCCGGCCGTGACGGCCGCCGCGAGGACCGCGGTGGACGTGACCGCGCTCCTGGAGCGCGGGCGGACCCTGGCCACCCCCGTGCTGCGGGCGGCCGTCGACCGGCTGGCGCCCCCCATGGACACCGTCGCCGCCTACCACTTCGGTTGGATCGACGCCCACGGCAACCCGGCGGACGGGGACGGCGGCAAGGCCGTGCGCCCCGCGCTCGCCGTCATGTCCGCCGAGGTCACCGGCGCCGCACCCGAGGTCGGTATCCCCGGCGCGGTCGCGGTGGAGCTGGTGCACAACTTCTCGCTGCTGCACGACGACCTGATGGACGGCGACGAACAGCGCCGCCACCGCGACACCGTGTGGAAGGTGCACGGCCCCGCCCAGGCCATCCTCGTCGGCGACGCCCTGATGGTCCTCGCCAACGAGATCCTCCTCGAACTGGGCACCGCCGAGGCGGCCCGCGCCACCCGCCGCGTCACCGCGGCGACCCGTGCGCTCATCGACGGACAGGCCCAGGACATCTCCTACGAGCACCGCGAACGGGTCACCGTCGAGGAGTGCCTGGAGATGGAGGGCAACAAGACCGGCGCCCTGCTCGCCTGCGCCTGCTCCATCGGTGCCGTCCTCGGCGGCGCCGACGACCGCACCGCCGACACGCTGGAGAAGTACGGCTACCACCTCGGCCTCGCCTTCCAGGCCGTGGACGACCTGCTGGGCATCTGGGGCGACCCGGTCTCCACCGGCAAGCAGACCTGGAGCGATCTGCGCCAGCGCAAGAAGTCCCTGCCCGTCGTGGCCGCGCTCGCGGCCGGCGGCCCGGCCTCCGAACAACTGGGCGAACTCCTCGCCGCCGACGCCAAGGCCAGCGACTTCGAGAACTTCTCCGAGGAGGAGTTCGCCGCGCGCGCCGCCCTCATCGAGGAGGCGGGCGGCCGCGAGTGGGCCGTCGAGGAGGCCCGCCGCCAGCACACGATCGCCATCGAGGCACTGGACTCGATCCGGATGCCCGAGCGGGTCCGGGAGGAGTTCGCGGCGCTCGCGGACTTCGTCGTCGTACGGAAGAGATGACCGCCATCCCCCAGGAGCCGACCGTCATCGGTCGAATAGCCCTCGCGTAGTCGCCGGCCGGTGCCCGTCACCGGACACGCACCGGCCGACGGCTGACCCACCGCAGAGAGATCCGTCCACTGCACGAAGGGGAAGCCATGACAGCGACGACCGACGGAAGCACCGGGGCCCTGCCGCCCCGCGCCCCCTCGGCCAGCGACACCGACCACGACACCTCGCAGGCGGCCGGGGGCCAGGATGCCGCCGCGCACGCCGTACGGCGCGCCACCGACTTCCTCCTCTCCCGGCAGGACGCCCAGGGCTGGTGGAAGGGCGACCTGGAGACCAACGTCACCATGGACGCCGAGGACCTGCTGCTCCGTCAGTTCCTGGGCATCCGCGACGAGAAGACGACCCAGGCAGCCGCCCTGTTCATCAGGGGCGAGCAGCGCCCGGACGGCACCTGGGCCACCTTCTACGGCGGCCCGCCCGACCTGTCCGCCACCGTCGAGGCGTACGTCGCGCTGCGACTGGCCGGGGACGCCCCCGGCGCCCCACACATGGCGCGGGCGTCCGCCTGGATCCGGGAGCGGGGCGGAATCGCGGCCGCCCGGGTCTTCACCCGTATCTGGCTGGCGCTGTTCGGCTGGTGGAAGTGGGACGATCTGCCGGAGATGCCACCGGAGATCGTCTGGTTCCCGAAGTGGATGCCGCTCAACATCTACGACTTCGGATGCTGGGCCCGGCAGACGATCGTGCCGCTGACGGTGGTCTCGGCGAAGCGTCCGGTGCGGCCCGCGCCGTTCCCGCTGGACGAGCTGCACACCGACCCCGGACGTCCGAACCCGCCCAGACCCCTGGACCCGCTGGGCAGTTGGGAGGGCGCCTTCCAGAGGATCGACAGGGTCCTGCACGGCTACCACAAGGTGGCGCTGAAGCGGCTGCGCAAGGCCGCGATGAACAGCGCCGCCCGCTGGATCATCGAGCGGCAGGAGAACGACGGCTGCTGGGGCGGCATCCAGCCGCCGGCCGTGTACTCGCTCATCGCGCTGCACCTGCTCGGCTACGACCTCCAGCACCCCGTGATGCGGGCCGGGTTGGAGTCGCTCGACCGGTTCGCCGTGTGGCGCGAGGACGGGGCCCGGATGATCGAGGCCTGCCAGTCGCCGGTGTGGGACACCTGCCTCGCCACCATCGCGCTCGCCGACGCGGGTCTGCCCGCCGACCACCCCCAACTCGTCAAGGCCGCCGACTGGATGCTCGGCGAGGAGATCGTCCGCCCCGGCGACTGGGCGGTGAAGCGGCCCCAACTCCCGCCCGGAGGGTGGGCGTTCGAGTTCCACAACGACAACTACCCCGACATCGACGACACCGCCGAGGTCGTCCTCGCGCTGCGCCGGGTGGCCCACCACGACCCGGAGCGCGTGGAGAAGGCCGTCCGGCGAGGGGTGCGCTGGACCGTCGGCATGCAGTCGAGGAACGGGGCGTGGGGTGCCTTCGACGTCGACAACACCAGCCCCTTCCCCAACCGGCTGCCGTTCTGCGACTTCGGCGAGGTCATCGACCCGCCGTCCGCCGATGTCACCGCGCACGTGGTGGAGATGCTCGCGGTCGAGGGCCTGTCCCACGACCCACGCACCCGGCGCGCCATCGAGTGGCTGCTCGCCGAACAGGAGCCCAGCGGCGCGTGGTTCGGGCGCTGGGGCGTCAACTACGTGTACGGCACGGGTTCGGTGGTCCCCGCGCTGGTGACGGCCGGGCTGCCCGCCGCGCACCCCGCGATCCGCCGGGCCGTGGCCTGGCTGGAGACCGTGCAGAACGACGACGGCGGCTGGGGAGAGGACCTGCGTTCCTATCCCGACCCCGCCGAGTGGGGCGGCAAGGGCGCCTCCACCGCCTCCCAGACCGCGTGGGCGCTCCTCGCGCTGCTGGCGGCGGGGGAGCGGGACGCCAAGTCCACCGAACGCGGTGTCGAGTGGCTGGCCCGGACCCAGCGGGAGGACGGCTCGTGGGACGAGCCGTACTTCACCGGCACCGGCTTCCCCTGGGACTTCTCCATCAACTACCACCTCTACCGGCAGGTCTTCCCGCTCACCGCGCTCGGCCGGTACGTCCACGGCGAACCGGCCGTCCTGAAAGCCCAGGGGCGCTGATGGACACGCCCGCCGCCCCGGCCCCGCTGCTGATCGCCTGCGCGCTCGGCATCGAGCAGCTCGCCCTGCGCAGCGGCGACCGGGGCGGCGCCGGGGGCCCGGTCACCGTCGTACGCACCGGCATGGGTCCGAGGGCCGCCGAGCGGTCCGTCACCCGGCTGCTCGCGGGCCCGGAGCTGCGCGACGCGGCGGTCCTGGCCACCGGGTTCTGCGCCGGACTCGCCCCGGGCACGCACCCCGGCGACCTGGTCGTCGCCGAGGAGACCCGGGGCGCCGACGGCGCCGTCACGCCCTGCGTGGGGACCGAACTGCTGGTCAAGGAGCTGGCGAGGGCCGTACCCGGGCGCACGATCCACACCGGGCCGCTCACCGGATCCGACCACGTCGTACGCGGTCAGGAGCGGTCGGACCTGTTCGCGACCGGCGCGATCGCCGTCGACATGGAATCCGCGGTCACGCTCCACCACGCCGTGAGAGCGGGCGCACGCCCTGTTGCGGCCGTCCGGGTGGTCGTGGACGCTCCAGAACATGAACTGGTCCGGATCGGCACGGTGCGCGGTGGAATATCAGCTTTCCGCGTCCTTCGTGCCGTCCTTCCCGCTTACTACGAATGGCACCGTTCCCTGCTGCTCCCCCGGAGGTGAGCCAGATGGCCATGCCGCTCCGCCAGTCCATCAAGGTGGCGACGTATCTCGCCGAACAGAAGCTCCGCAAGCGCGACAAGTTCCCGCTGATCGTCGAGCTGGAACCGCTCTACGCCTGCAATCTGAAGTGTGAGGGCTGCGGCAAGATCCAGCATCCGGCGGGCGTGCTGAAGCAGCGCATGCCGGTGGCGCAGGCCGTGGGCGCCGTCCTGGAGTCCGGTGCGCCGATGGTGTCCATCGCCGGCGGCGAGCCCCTGATGCACCCGCAGATCGACGAGATCGTGCGGCAGTTGGTGGCACGGCGGAAGTACGTCTTCCTGTGCACCAACGCCATGCTGCTGCGCAAGAAGATGGACAAGTTCAAGCCCTCGCCGTACTTCGCCTTCGCGGTGCACATCGACGGGCTGCGGGAGCGGCACGACGAGTCGGTGGCGAAGGAGGGGGTGTTCGACGAGGCCGTGGCCGCCATCAAGGAGGCCAAGAAGCGCGGCTTCCGGGTGACCACCAACTCGACCTTCTTCAACACCGACACCCCGCAGACCATCATCGAGGTCCTCAACTTCCTCAATGACGACCTCCAGGTCGACGAGATGATGATCTCGCCCGCCTATGCCTACGAGAAGGCGCCGGACCAGGAGCACTTCCTCGGCGTCGAGCAGACCCGCGAACTGTTCAAGAAGGCCTTCTCCGGCGGCAACCGGCGGCGCTGGCGGCTCAACCACTCGCCCCTGTTCCTCGACTTCCTGGAGGGCAGGGTCGACTTCCCGTGCACGGCCTGGGCGATCCCCAACTACTCGCTCTTCGGCTGGCAGCGGCCCTGCTACCTGATGAGCGACGGGTACGTCACGACGTACCGGGAGCTGATCGAGGACACCGACTGGGACGCGTACGGCCGGGGCAAGGACCCGCGCTGTGCCAACTGCATGGCGCACTGCGGGTACGAGCCGACCGCCGTCCTCGCCACCATGGGGTCGCTGAAGGAGTCCCTGCGCGCCCTGCGCGAGACGGTCTCCGGGAACCAGGCGAACCACGGGAACCAGGGGTGATGTGATGACCGCCGTGTCGCTGGGCCTCCCCGAGCTGCCCGCCCGGCCGATCGCGGAACGCCGCACCTCGCGGCGGATCCAGGTCGGCCCGGTGGCCGTGGGGGGCGGGGCTCCGGTGTCGGTGCAGTCGATGACGACGACTCGTACGTCGGACGTCGGCGCCACCCTGCAGCAGATCGCGGAACTCACCGCGTCCGGCTGCCAGATCGTCCGGGTCGCCTGTCCCACGCAGGACGACGCGGACGCCCTCGCCACCATCGCCCGCAAGTCGCAGATCCCCGTGATCGCGGACATCCACTTCCAGCCCAAGTACGTCTTCGCGGCGATCGAGGCCGGCTGCGCGGCGGTACGGGTGAACCCCGGCAACATCAAGCAGTTCGACGACAAGGTCAAGGAGATCGCGCGGGCGGCGAAGGACCACGACACCCCCATCCGGATCGGGGTCAACGCCGGCTCGCTGGACCGGCGGCTGCTGCAGAAGTACGGGAAGGCGACGCCCGAGGCGCTGGTGGAGTCCGCGCTGTGGGAGGCGTCGCTGTTCGAGGAGCACGACTTCCGGGACATCAAGATCTCGGTCAAGCACAACGACCCCGTCGTGATGATCGAGGCGTACCGGCAGCTCGCCGCCCAGTGCGACTACCCGCTGCACCTGGGCGTCACCGAGGCCGGCCCGGCGTTCCAGGGCACGATCAAGTCCGCCGTCGCCTTCGGGGCGCTGCTCAGCGAGGGGATCGGCGACACGATCCGGGTCTCGCTGAGCGCCCCGCCGGTCGAGGAGATCAAGGTCGGTATCCAGATCCTCGAGTCGCTGAACCTGCGGCAGCGGCGGCTGGAGATCGTCTCGTGCCCGTCGTGCGGACGGGCGCAGGTCGATGTGTACCGGCTGGCGGACGAGGTCACCGCCGGGCTGGAAGGCATGGAGGTCCCGTTGCGGGTCGCGGTCATGGGCTGCGTCGTCAACGGGCCCGGGGAGGCGCGGGAGGCGGACCTGGGGGTCGCCTCCGGCAACGGGAAGGGGCAGATCTTCGTGAAGGGCGAGGTCATCAGGACCGTGCCCGAGTCGAAGATCGTGGAGACCCTCATCGACGAGGCGATGAAGATCGCCGAGCAGATGGAGAAGGACGGCGTCGCGTCGGGCGAACCGGCGGTCACCGTGAGTTGACGACACGGGCTGAAGAGCACGGATCGAGAGGGGGCCCGACGTGACGATTCTGGAGAACATCCGGCAACCGCGCGACCTGAAGGCGCTGACCGAGGCGGAACTCGGTGAACTGGCGGCAGAGATCCGGGAGTTCCTGGTGCACGCGGTCGCCAGGACCGGTGGTCACCTGGGGCCCAACCTGGGGGTGGTGGAGCTCTCCGTCGCACTCCACCGGGTCTTCGACTCACCCGTGGACCGCATCGTCTGGGACACCGGTCACCAGAGCTATGTGCACAAGCTGCTGACGGGTCGTCAGGACTTCTCCAAGCTGCGCGGCAAGGGCGGCCTGTCCGGCTATCCCTCGCGCGAGGAGTCCGAGCACGACATCGTCGAGAACAGCCACGCCTCCACGGCCCTCGGCTGGGCGGACGGCCTCGCCAAGGCCCGCGAGGTGCGGGGGGAACAGGGCCATGTGGTCGCGGTCATCGGCGACGGCGCGCTGACCGGCGGCATGGCCTGGGAGGCGCTCAACAACATCGCCGCCGCCAAGGACCGGCCGCTGATCATCGTCGTCAACGACAACGAACGCTCCTACTCACCGACGATCGGCGGCCTCGCCAACCACCTCGCGACCCTGCGGACCACCGACGGCTACGAGCAGTTCCTCGCCTGGGGCAAGGACGTGCTGCTGCGCACCCCGGTCGTCGGCAAGGAGGTCTACGAGGCCCTGCACGGGGCGAAGAAGGGCTTCAAGGACGCCTTCGCGCCGCAGGGCATGTTCGAGGACCTGGGCCTGAAGTACGTGGGACCGATCGACGGGCACGACACCAAGGCCGTCGAGTCGGCGCTGCGCCGCGCCAAGCGGTTCCACGGCCCCGTCCTGGTGCACTGCCTGACCCAGAAGGGCCGTGGCTATGAGCCCGCCCTCGCCAACGAGGAGGACCACTTCCACACTGTCGGCGTGATGGACCCGCTGACCTGCGAGCCGCTCACCCCCGCCGGCGGACCGTCCTGGACGTCGGTCTTCGGTGACGAGATCGTGCGGATCGGGGACGAGCGCGAGGACGTCGTCGCGATCACGGCGGCCATGCTGCACCCGGTCGGGCTCGGCAGGTTCGCGGAGAAGTTCCCCGACCGGGTGTGGGACGTCGGGATCGCCGAGCAGCACGCGGCGGTCTCGGCCGCCGGACTGGCGACGGGCGGGCTCCATCCGGTCGTGGCGGTCTACGCGACCTTCCTCAACCGGGCCTTCGACCAACTGCTGATGGACGTGGCCCTGCACCGGTGCGGCGTCACCTTCGTCCTGGACCGGGCCGGGGTGACGGGCGTCGACGGCGCCTCGCACAACGGCATGTGGGACCTGTCCGTCCTCCAGGTCGTGCCGGGGCTGCGGATCGCCGCGCCCCGCGACGCCGCCCAACTGCGCGCGCAGCTGCGGGAAGCGGTCGCCGTGGACGACGCCCCCACCCTGCTCCGGTTCCCGAAGGAGTCGGTGGGGCCCGAGATCCCGTCGCTGGAGCGGGTGGGCGGCATGGACGTGCTGTACCGCTCCCCGTCCGTCGCGACGGCGACGACCTCGGACCGACCGCAGGTGCTGCTCGTCGCCGTCGGCGTGATGGCGACGGTGTGCCTGCGGACCGCCGAGCTGCTCCGGACCCGGGGCATAGGCTGCACCGTCGTCGACCCCCGCTGGGTCAAGCCGGTCGATCCGGCACTGCCGTGGCTCGCCGACGAACACCGGCTGGTGGCGGTCGTGGAGGACAACAGCCGGGCCGCCGGCGTCGGTTCGGCCGTCGCCCTCGCCCTGGGAGACGCCGAGGTCGATGTCCCCGTACGGCGGTTCGGCATCCCGGAGCAGTTCCTCGCCCACGCCAAACGCGCGGAGGTGCTGGCGGACATAGGGCTGACGCCGGTCGAGATCGCCGGGCGGATCAGCGCGTCGCTCGCCGCCCGGGACGCGTTCGCCAGGGGGGACCTGTCGGAGGCCGAGCCCGCCAAGGAGAAACCGGAATGACCACCCTGGAACCAGCGGCGGGCACCGAGGAGTTCGACCTCGGCGCACTCCTCGCCGAGCGCGGCGCCGAGCGCTACGAACTGCACGCCCGGTACCTCAACCACCAGCTCCCGCGCATGCTGCACACCATCGGCTTCGACAAGGTCTACGAGCGGGCCGAGGGCGCGTACTTCTGGGACGCGGACGGCGCCGACCACCTGGACATGCTCGCCGGGTTCGGGGTGATGGGGCTCGGCCGCCACCACCCCGTGGTCCGCAAGGCCCTGCACGACGTGCTCGACGCGGGGCTCGCCGACCTGACCCGCTTCGACTGCCCGCCGTTGCCCGGCCTGCTCGCCGAGCGACTGCTCACCCACAGCCCGCACCTGGACCGGGTGTTCTTCGGCAACAGCGGCACGGAGGCCGTCGAGACCGCGCTGAAGTTCGCCCGATACGCCACGGGCAGACCCCGCGTCCTCTACTGCGACCACGCCTTCCACGGACTCACCACCGGCTCGCTCTCCGTGAACGGCGAGGACGGCTTCCGGGACGGCTTCGCGCCGCTGCTCCCCGACACGGCCGTACCGCTCGGTGATCTCGACGCGCTGGCCAAGGAGGTGAAGAAGGGGGACGTCGCCGCCCTCGTCGTCGAACCCATCCAGGGCAAGGGCGTGCACGAGGCCCCGCCCGGCTATCTGCTCGCCGCGCAGGAGCTGCTGCACCGGCACGGGGCGCTGCTGATCGTCGACGAGGTGCAGACCGGGCTCGGCCGCACCGGGGACTTCTACGCCTACCAGCACGAGGACGGCGTCGAACCGGACCTCGTCTGCGTGGCCAAGGCGCTCTCCGGCGGTTATGTCCCGGTCGGCGCGACCCTAGGCAAGGATTGGATCTTCAAGAAGGTCTACTCGTCGATGGACCGGGTCCTCGTCCACTCGGCGAGCTTCGGCTCCAACGCCCAGGCCATGGCCGCCGGGCTCGCCGTCCTCTCGGTCATGGAGAACGAGCAGATCGTGGCCCATGCCCGGGCCACGGGGGAGCTGCTGAAGAGCCGGCTCACGGCGCTCGTCGAGAGGTACGAACTGCTGAGCGACGTACGCGGCCGGGGCCTGATGATCGGCATCGAGTTCGGCAGGCCCAGGTCGCTGGCGCTGCGCAGCCGCTGGACCATGCTCCAGGCGGCCCGCAAGGGACTCTTCGCCCAGATGGTCGTCGTCCCGCTGCTGCGGCGCCACCGCATCCTCACCCAGGTCTCCGGCGACCACCTGGAGGTGATCAAGCTGATCCCGCCGCTGATCATCGGGGAACGCGAGGTGGACCGGTTCGTCGCGGCCTTCACCGAGGTGATGGACGACGCGCACAGCGGGGGCGGACTGATGTGGGACTTCGGGAAGACACTGGTGAAGCAGGCGGTCGCGGGCCGCTGATCCCGGGCCGGGGGCTGAGGGTGCGGCTCTCGATCGGCTTTTGCCTCTGAGGCAAGAAATTTGCCGCAGAGGCAAAGCTCCGGCTGAATGGAGGGCATGAGCCCCTCCGAGGGTACGCACCCTCCCGAGCCCCCGGTCGACACGGAACTGCCCGCCGTCGCCCCGCAGCTGCGGGGCCTGCGCCGCAGGGCCGCCCTCACCCTGGAGGTGGCCGCCCGCGCCGCCGGACTGTCGCCCGCCCATCTCTCCCGGCTGGAGACCGGACAGCGCCAGCCCTCGCTGCCGATGCTGCTCGCGCTGGCCCGCGTCTACGGTACGACCGTCTCCGAACTGCTGGGCGAGACCGTCGCCGAACGGGACGCCGTGCTGCGAGCGCCCGACATGGAGCCCACCCGGGCCGGTGGCTGGACGTACTGGCAGGCGGGTGCGTCCGGGCGCGGGATGCAAGCGCTGCGCGTCCATGTGCCGCACGGCTCGCAGGGCGACATGGTGCGGGTGCATCCCGGCGAGGAGTGGCTCTACGTCCTCAAGGGGCGGCTGCGGCTGCGCCTCGGGGACACCGCGCATCTGCTGGCACCCGGGGTCAGCGCGCACTTCGACTCGCTGACCCCGCACCGCATCGCCGCCGCCGACCCCGACGGCGCCGACCTCCTGTTCGTCCACACCCTTCTGCAGAGCCCGACGGCCACGCTGTGCCTCGGGCCGACCAGCCCCGGAGAGACTCCATGACCGACCTGGAAGACAAGTTCCCCCGCGCCCTGTGGGTGCGGCTCATCATCTACATCGCGGTCGGCCACGTCTTCGCGGCCTTCATCTATCTGCTGTTCGAGGTGGGCGCCAACCAGTGACCACGGGGCCGGGACGGGCCGCCCTGCCTAGTCCAGCAGGCGCTCGCGCAGGTGCTCCCGGGTTTCAGGGGTGATCTTCAGGCCCTGCTCCAGGTAGGTGTCCACATCCCCCCAGGTCTGCTCGATGGTGTCGAAGGCCGCCTGCAGGTACTCGGCGCGGGCGTCGAAGAGCGGGCTCAGCAGCTCCATGACCTCCGGGGAGTAGGCGTTCGCCGCGCGGCTGCTGCGGTGCACCTTGTAGCGGCGGTGCTTGGCGTTCGACTCCAGGTAGTCGGCGACGATGGCCTCGCGCTCCACACCCAGGGTGAGCAGGGTGATGGCGACGGAGAGGCCCGCACGGTCCTTGCCCGCCGCGCAGTGCATCAGCGCGGGCACACTGTCCTCGGCCAGGGCGTGCAGCACCCGGGAGTGCTCGGCCGTGCGGTCCTTGATGATCCGGCGGTAGGAGGCGATCATCCGGCCGGCCCCCTTGCCGTCGTCCAGCAGCGCGCGCAGCTGGTCCAGGTCGCCGTCGCGGACCAGCTTCCAGAACTCGGCGCCGTCCGCCGGGTCGCTCAGCGGCAGGTTCACATTGAGGACGCCGGGCAGCTCGACGTCCGGGCCCTCCAGCTTGTGGTCGGCCGCGTTACGGAAGTCGAAGATCGTGTGCAGGCCCAGGGAGGCGAGGAACGCGGCGTCCTCGTCGGTCGCGTGCGCCAGGTGACCGCTGCGGAACAGCACCCCGTGACGCACCCGGCGGCCGTCCACGGTCGGCAGACCCCCCACATCGCGGAAATTACGCACCCCGGTCAGCTCGGGCTCGGTCGACGGGATCTGCTGCGTCACTGGGGCTCCCTCCCATCCGCCCGTCCGCGCCGAGCGCCGACGGGCACGCACTCGACATCGAGGCGCGCCCTCGACGATACGACATGCGTGCGTACGCCAATGAGTTGTCCACCGCCGGGTACGGGAGCCCGGAACGGTTGTCCACAGGCCGCTCGGCGGACGCGGCGGAGGTTGTCCACAGGCGCCGTCGAGCGCCTGCGGCGACCTGCGATGATGTTGAAGCCCGATCGCACCTGTTCGAATCTGTGGGGGCTTGATGTTGGAAATCGGCGCAGACGGCCGGACCTGGCTTCTCACCGGGCCCAGGAGCAGCTATGCCCTGCGGCTCACCGAGAACGACGAGCTGCTGCACCTGCACTGGGGTCCCCGGATCGCCCTCGCGGACGCCGAGGAACTGGCGGCACGGCAGCAGCTGCCGTACTGGCCGTTCGAGGCTCCGGTCGACGGACACGAGGAGTACCCCGTCGAGGGCGGACCCCGCTTCACCCGTCCGGCCCTGGCCGTGCGCACGGACGAGCGGCGGGGCACCGAGTGGACCTTCCAGGCGTACGAGGCCGACGGCGACGAGCTGCGGCTGCGGTTCACCGACGACGGACTCGGGATCACCCTGCACTACCGGATGCGCGACGACGTGGTCGAGCGCTGGGTGACCCTCGCCAACGAGGGGCCGACGGTGGAGCTGCTGCGGGCCGACTCGGCGACCTGGACGCTGCCGCGCGCGGAGGAGACCTGGCGCCTCTCCCAGCTGCACGGGCGGTGGGCGGCGGAGTCCCGGCTCGTGCGCGCCGACCTCACCTACGGCGAGAAGGTCATCGGCAGCCGCCGCGGCCACACCGGGCACCAGCACCTGCCCTGGGTCGCCCTCGACACCGACGCCACCGAGGAGCGCGGCGAGGTCTACGGCTGTGCCCTCGGCTGGTCGGGTTCCTGGCGGATCGCGGTGGCCCAACTCCCGGACGCGCGTGTGCAGATCACCGGCGGCGCCGGATACGACGAGTCCGGACTGCTGCGGCTGGAGACGGGCGGGACCTTCACCACACCCGTCTTCGCCGGCCTGTGGAGCGACGGCGGCTTCGGCGGGGCGAGTCGCGCCTGGCACGCCTACCAGCGGACGTATGTCATCCCGGACGCGGACCAGGACCGGCCGGTGCTCTTCAACTCCTGGGAGGCAACCGAGTTCGACATCTCCGAGGAACAGCAGGAGGCCCTCGCGCGCCGGGCGGCCGCCATCGGGGTCGAGCTGTTCGTGGTGGACGACGGCTGGTTCGGGGCGCGCACCAGCGACCGGGCCGGCCTCGGCGACTGGACGCCCAATCCGGACCGCTTCCCGAAGGGGCTGCGGCCGCTCGCCGAGCGTGTGCACTCGCTCGGGATGCAGTTCGGCATCTGGGTCGAGCCGGAAATGGTCAATCCGGACAGTGAGCTGTACCGGGCGCACCCTGAATGGGCCCAGTTCCAACCGGGTCGAAAGCGGACGGAACTGCGCAATCAGCTCGTGCTCAATCTCGCGCGTGAGGACGTCCAGGAATACCTCTGGGAGCGGCTCGACACGCTCCTGTCCAGCGCGCCGATCGACTATGTGAAGTGGGACTTCAACCGCTGCTTCACGGACGCGGGCTGGCCCGGTGAGCCCTATCCGCAGAAGCTGTGGGTCGAGCACGTGCACGCCTTCTACGCCCTGCTGGACCGGCTCAGGGCCGCGCACCCGGGGGTCGCGTTCGAGTCGTGCTCGGGCGGCGGCGGCCGGATCGACCTCGGGGTCATGGCGCGGACGGACCAGGTGTGGACCTCCGACAACACCGACCCGCTCGACCGGCTCGCCATCCAGCACGGCTTCAGCCAGATCCACCCGGCGCGGGCCATGGCCGCCTGGGTCACCGACAGCCCGAACAACCAGCTCAACGGGCGGGTCAGCTCGCTGCGGTTCCGGTTCGTCAGCGCCATGGCGGGTGTGCTCGGCGTGGGCGGCGACCTCACCGAGTGGAGCGAGGAGGAGCTGGCCGAGGCCCGGGAGTGGGTGGAGCTGTACAAGGAGATCCGGCCGGTCGTGCAGCGCGGCGACCTGTACCGGCTGCGGCCGCCGACGGGCGGGCTGAGCGCCGTGCAGTACGTCCACGGTGACGAGGTCGTCGTCCTCGCCTGGCTCCAGGCCCAGCACTACGGCGAGCCGCTCGCCCCGCTGCGACTGCGCGGGCTGGACCCGACGGGGACCTACGAGTGCCGCGAAACGGGCGAAATGCACCGGGGTGCCGTGCTGGCGCATCACGGATTGCCGACCGGGCTGCGCGGCGACTTCGATGCGACGATTATCCGACTCCGCCGCACTTGAGCCTTCTGTCCGAAATAGAGCTGTAAATCCAACAAGACCTGGAATAAAGCCTACTGGGCCGTAGGCGCGTGAGCAGCGTCATATTCGTGACATTCCGTTGCCGTCATGTCCACGTAATTCGTGCGGATTTCCAGGGAGGTTGGAATGCGCCCTAGACCGGTCTATTACGGAGCGTGATGGTGAATTGATGTAAGGATCAGTGCGGAAGACGCACAGGAAGTCCCAATGGTTGTCTCTGTGGGCACAAGTCGCTTACGTTCGGCGTCAATCCGGACGGACGCCCAATCCTGCCGCCGACCGGAGCCGCGTACCGACCCGATCCACGGCAGGAGCGGGGGACCCACAGGAATCACCGCCTGTTCCGGTCTCCGGAACGGCTAGGGGTAAAGCCGTGCGCAAACACGGCCGGACATCTCCAGTCCGCACCCGACAGCTCACCTCGCAGGCGCCGGAGAGGAATTCGTCATGCCCGCGAAGGGTAAGCACCGCCGTCCGAAGCCCCAGCGCTTCACCCGCTCGATCGCCGCCGCCGGCACCGGTGGCGCGGCGCTCGCGCTGCCGCTGATCGGAGCCGCCGGCGCCCACGCCGCGACCCCGAGCGCCACCGTCTCCGGTGTCTCCGAGAAGCCGACGACGATCGCCGCCGAGAAGGCCGCGGCCGAGGTCGGCGCGCGGATCGAGCAGGCCGAGAAGGCCGCGCAGGCGGAGAAGACCGCCACCAAGAAGGCGGCGACCAAGACCTACTCGGTGAAGGTCGGCGACTACCTCGCGAAGATCGCGGACGAACAGGACGTCGAGGGCGGCTGGAAGCAGCTGTACTCGGACAACCGGGAGGCGATCGGCTCCGACCCCTCGCTCATCCACCCGGGGCTGAAGCTGTCGATAGGTGAGCGGGCCGCGTCGAGCGAGACGTCGCGCTCCTCGTCCAAGCCGCAGCTGTCGCAGTCCTCGAAGCCCGCCGAGTCGGCCGCGCCGTCCCAGCCGTCGAAGCCCTCCGGTTCCGCGAAGCAGGAGTCGAAGGACACCAAGGTGTCGACCTCCACGGCGAGCGGCCAGTCCTCGTCGTCCAACGCCTCCGGCTTCAGCCGGCCCATCCTGAGCGGGACCGTCGGTACCGCGTACAAGACCGCCGGCAGCATGTGGTCCAGCGGCTACCACACGGGCGTCGACTTCGTGGCCCCGACCGGGACCAGCCTCAAGGCCGTGGGCGCGGGCACCGTCGTCTCCGCCGGCTGGGGCGGCGCGTACGGCAACCAGGTCGTCATCAAGCTCGCCGACGGCTACTACGCCCAGTACGCCCACCTGTCCTCGATCTCCGTCTCCGCGGGTCAGTCCGTGAGCGGCGGCCAGCAGATCGGCCTCTCGGGCGCGACCGGCAACGTCACCGGACCGCACCTCCACTTCGAGATCCGCACCAGCCCCAACTACGGCGCGGACATCGACCCGCTGGCCTACCTCCGCTCGAAGGGCGTCGGCGTCTGACGACACCCTTCGAGCCCCGGCGGCTGACGGCACCGCCCCCCGGCGGCTGACGTCACCTGCACCCGGCGCCCGAATGCCGAAGGCCGGTCCCTGTGATCAGGGGCCGGCCTTCGGCGTTTCATGATCACCGTGTTGCGGTCGTGTGGCATGGCCGATCGAAACCTCGACAGTGCCGCGAGGGGAGGGGACAGTGATCCGCGTAAGCGCTTTCTGTCTCTGTGAAGGAGTGTCGGTGCGTACTGCCCGACGTCGAAGAACCGTCTTCCTGACCGCCGCCGCCCTGTTCGCCGGTCTCTTCTCCGCACCCGGCGGCCATGCCGCGGAGAGACCACGCCGAGTCGTGGAGAACCTGGACCGGGGTCTGGTCGCCATACCGTCCGACGGCGGGACCTTCCTCAGCTGGCGGCTGCTCGGCACGGAGTACGCGCGCCACGGCGACGCGATCGGCTTCAACGTCTACAAGGGCGGCAGGCGGCTGAACCGGGCGCCGATCACCCGCTCGACGACCTACCGGGACACCAGCCCCGGCACGGGCGCGTACAGCGTGCGGGCCGTCGTCGACGGGCGGGAGGGAAAGCCGAGTTCGGGGCTGGTACTCGGTCAGGGGCACGCCGAGATCCCGCTCGCCGCGGCGGAGGGCTACACCGTGCAGCACGCCTGGCCCGGCGACCTCGACGGGGACGGGCGGTACGAGCTGGTGGTGAGCCGGCTCTCGCAGACCAGGGACCGGCCCGACCTGCTGGAGGCGTACACGCTGACCGGCGAGCGGCTGTGGCGCGTCGACCTCGGACCCGGCTCGTACACCCAGGTCGGCGGGAACGGCGCCAACGACCCGGCGCCCGCCGCGATCAGCGGATCCACGCCGATCGGCGGCTACCGCAACGACGACAACGTGACCGTGTTCGACCTGGACGGCGACGGCCGCGCCGAGGTGCTGACGCACACGGCCGCCGGCACGACCTTCGCGGACGGCGCGCAGGTCACCGCCGACTCGCCCGCCCGGCAGTTCGTCTCCGTCGTCGACGGCGCGACCGGCACCGAGCGCGACCGGCAGCCCGTGCCCGACGACTTCGCCGCCGACGGCCCGTCCGGCGGTCACTTCGGCATCGCCTACCTCGACGGGGTCCACCCGAGCCTCGTCACCAAGCTCGTCACCCGCGTCGGCGCCCGGCGCGGCGCCTTCCGCGTCCTCTTCCAGACCTGGGACTTCGACGGCACGGATCTGACCCGCCGCTGGAAGTACGTGGTGCCCGCCGACAGCGGCGCGACCAGCTTCCACCAGATCCGCACCGTCGACGTCGACCGCGACGGCAAGGACGAGATCGCCGACGGCAACTACGTGCTGAACGGCGACGGCACCCTCCGGTACGTCGTCGACGGTGCCGGCCACGGTGACCGCTTCCACATCGCCGACCTCGACCCCGGCCGCCCCGGACTGGAGGGATTCGCCATCCAGCAGGCGGAGCTCGGCGTCGTCCCGAACTTCCCCTGGTACTACTACGACGCCGACACCGGCGAGCGCCTGGTGACCGGGCAACACCCGGCCGACTGGGAGAACGACACCGACATCGACGTCGGCCGGGGCAGCACCGGCGACATCGACCCGGGCCATCGCGGCTACGAGTACTGGACGTCCACCGCCGACGTCACGGCTCCCGGGGCCGGCGTCCGCAACGTCCGGGACGGCAAGATCGCCACGACCACGCCCAGCGTCAACTTCCGTATCTGGTGGGACGGCGACAAGGGCTCGGAGCTGCTGGACTTCACCCACGTCTCCGACTGGGACCCGGCGACCGAGACCAGTACGAGGATCTTCGATCCGGCCGGCGTCGTCTCCGGAGCGCGCAACGCGACCCCCTTCTACGGCGACATCCTCGGCGACTGGCGCGAGGAGATCCTCGCCGAGACCGCCGACCACACCGCCCTCCGCCTCCACACCACCACCGAGCCGACCGGAACCCGTCTCTACACGCTCGCCCACAACCCCGCGTACCGGCTGGGATGGACCGTCCGGGGCTACCTCCAGTCGACGTACACGGACTACTACCTCGGCACCGAGACCCGCCGGGTGCCGAGGCCCGCGATCGCGGTCCGGTCCCGTTGAACCTCCCCGAACGCCACCCATCGAGAGAAGGACAGAAGGAGCGTCGTATGACCACCCGTAGAGCTTTCGGAGCGCTCGCCGCCGGTGCCGCCCTCGCGGCCGTCGCCCCGGCCGGGAGCGCGTCCGCCGCCACGTCCCGACGCCGCGGCCGGCTGATCGCCGCCGACGGCTTCCGCCGCGGACTCCGGCAGTGGGCCGTGGAGTTGGAGCGGGGCGGCACGGTCACGGCCTCGCGCGGTGTGCTGGAGGTCGACGTACCGGCCGGGGCCACCCTCTGGTTCAGGCGTCGGCTGGAAGGGCCGTACGTCGTCGAGTACACGGCCACGCCGGTCTCCGCGGGCGGGGTCAACGACCGGGTGTCCGACCTGAACAACTTCTGGAACGCCGTCGACGTGCGCTCGCCCGACGACCTCTTCGCCACCCCGCGCGGGGGCGCGCTCGCCGAGTACGACCACCTGAATCTGGAACGCCGTCGACGTGCGCTCGCCCGACGACCTCTTCGCCACCCCGCGCGGGGGCGCGCTCGCCGAGTACGACCACCTGAAGACGTACTACGTCGGATACGGGGCCAACACCAATACGACGACGCGGCTGCGGCGCTACGTGGGGGAGGCGGGGGTGCGGCCGCTGATCTACGACTACACCGAGCCGTTGCTCGTCGCGAACGAGCCGCATCGTGTGCGCGTCGTCTCGGACGGGTCGAAGGTCCAGTGGTGGAACAACGGGCGGCTCGTGTTCGACTACCGCGACCCCGAGCCGTACACGGGTGGGCATTTCGCCTTCCGGACCACCTGGAGCCACTTCCGGATCGAGGACTTCCGTGTGTGGGGTCTCCACTGAACCGACCTGGTGTATTCCGGGTTGACCAACACTTGACACGTGGTCTATCTCACCGCCCGTCAAGCCCTTATTACGGTCGCGTAGGTCACAGGCGAAGGTGAATCATGTGCCGATGTGGCAGACGATTCGAATGGCAGCAGAGCAATGATCGGGTCGTACGTGGCGCTGGGGGACAGCTTCACCGAGGGCGTCGGCGACCCCGGGCCCGACGGGCGGTTCGTCGGCTGGGCCGACCGGTTCGCGGTACTTCTCGCGGACCGGTTGCCCGAGGGCGACTTCGAGTACACCAACCTGGCCGTGCGGGGGAAGCTCCTCGACCAGATCGTGGAGGACCAGGTACCGAGGGCGCTGGAGCTCGCCCCCGATCTGATCTCCTTCTGCGCGGGCGGCAACGACATCATCCGGCCGGGCACCGATCCCGACGAGGTCGCGGAGCGGTTCGAGCGGGCGGTGGTCCGGCTCACCTCGGCCGTCGGCACGGTCATGGTGACCACCGGGTTCGACACCCGTGACGTGCCGGTGCTGAAGCACCTGCGGGGCAAGATCGCCACATACAACCTGCATGTGCGGGCCATCGCCGACCGGTACGGCTGTCCCGTACTGGACCTGTGGTCGCTGAAGACGGTGCAGGACCGGCGTGCCTGGGACCTGGACCGGCTCCATCTGTCCCCGGAGGGGCACACGCGGGTCGCGCTGCGGGCCGGGCAGGTGCTGGGGGTCGACGTTCCGGCCGATCCCGACCAGCCGTGGCCGCCGTTGCCGCCGCGCGGGACGCTGGAGATGCGGCGGGACAACATCCAGTGGGCGCGGGAGTACCTGGTGCCGTGGATCGGGCGGCGGCTGCGGGGGGAGTCCTCCGGGGACCATGTGTCGGCGAAGGGGCAACTGTCGCCGGACGACATCAGGCTGCGTATCGAGACCGTGGCCTGAGGGCGGAGAAAGGGCGCCTTCTCGCCGTGGGAACGCCGCTCCGTGGGCGGCGTTCCGTATGTCGTGGTTGCTCGCGCGGTTCCCCGCGCGCCTTTCGGGCGCGGGGAACCGCTGTTTTCAGCGAGTTGCCGTCGTCAATGAGGCGGGGTCCAGGCCCAGTTCATGGGCCAGAGCCCGGTCGGCCCACTCCTGGGCGCGGGTACGGGAGACGGCTCCGTCGTAGGCCGTGAGCTGCACGGCCAGGCCGTCCAGGAGGGCGGTGAGGCGCAGGGCCGTCGCCGTGGGGTCCGCGCAGTGGAACTCCCCGGCGGCCACGCCGGCTTCGATGACCTCGGTGAGGGCGGCCTTCCACTGCCGGTCCAGATCGCGGGTGACCTCACGCAGGGCGGGGTCGCGGAGGGACACGGCCCAGCCCTCGATCCACAGGCGCCAGCCCTTGGCCTGGCCGGTGGGGGCGTACCAGCGGACGGCCGACCGGAGACGGCGCAGGGCCGTGGTGCGGCGGCCCAGGAGCTTGCGGAGATGGGCCAGGTCGTCCTCGGCGGCATGGCGGAAGGCCTCGGCCACCAGCCGCTCCTTGGTGGAGAAGTGGTAGAGCACCAAGGCGTTGCTCACACCGAGGACGGCGGCCACGTCGGCGATCCGTACCGCCGCGACGCCCCGCTCCTCGATCTGCTCGATGGCGGCCCGGAGCAGCTCCGCCCGCCGCTCGGCCACGCTCAACCGCACCCTGCCCACCCGGCAACCCTACCCAGGCCCCCGCAGGGCGCCGCAGGCTTCGAGCCACCCGGCGGCGGGCCGGCCCGTCAGCGGTGCCAGCCGAAGCGGTCCGTGATCGTCGGGAGGCGGTCGGCGGCGATGGCGTGCGCGGCGGCGCGGGGCGTGGTGCCGTCGGTCGCGGCCCGGGTGAGCATCAGGTCGACGAGGGCGCGCATGGAGCGGCGGGTGTGGGTGAACGCCTCGTCGGCGGTGGGGCCGATGTCACCGAACAGGGTCCACCACCACCAGGCGTTCGTGCCGGAGTTGACGACGACGTCCGGCAGGACGGTCACGCCCCGCGAGGTGAGCATTTCCTCGGCCTCCGGGAGCACCGGCATGTTGGCCGCCTCGACGATCAGCCGGGCGGTGACGAGGCGGTGGTTGGTGGTGTCGATCGCGTAGGAGACGGCCGCGGGGACGAGTACGTCCGCCTCGGTGGCCAGCCAGGCGTCGGCAGGACTCTCGTGGTCGGTGGGCCGCAGCGCGGCGCGGTCGATCGTGCCGTGCGCGTCGCGCGCGGCGAGCAGGGCCTCGACGTCCAGCCCCGCCGGGTTGGTGACGGTGCCCTTGATGTCGGCGACGGCGACGACCGTGAGGCCGGCGCGGGCGAGGAAGCGGGCGGTGGCGCCGCCCATGGTGCCCAGACCCTGCACGGCGACCCGGGTCCCGGCGTACGGCGTACCGGCCCGGTCCAGGGCGGTGAGCACGGACTCGGCGACACCGCAGCCGCCGACCAGTTCGTCGAGGCCGATGCCGTCCACCTCGACGGCGAAGGCGTCCGCGAGGCGTCGGCGGGCCGATCCCTCGTCGTCCAGGAGGGGGTAGACCGCCTGGATCGTCGACACCAGGCCCGCCTCGGCGGCCGCGCGGTCCACCAGGTCCTGGGCGAGACCGAGGTCCTCGCCGGTGGTCCAGAAGCTCTCGATGTACGGGCGCATCGCACGCAGGTAGCGCACCAGGACGCCGTAAGCCTCCGGGGCCCGGGGGTCGCAGTCGATGCCGCCCTTGGCGCCGCCGAGCGGGACGTACCGCCCCTCGGGGGCGTAGTGCAGGGCCTCCTTCATGGTCATGCCGCGCGCGAGCCCGGCGACCTCGTCCAGCGTGCAGCCGGGACGCATCCGCAGGCCGCCGCTGCAGACGCCGCGCACCAGCCGGTCCACGACGAGAAAGCCCCGGCGGCCCGTGAGGTGGTCGGTCCAGGTGAGCGACATGAAAGGGGCGAAGGTCATAGGGCTCCCTGGGAACAAAAGGATCTACTGAATAGTTGGTCAGTATTGCATCGCGCGGGGGGCAGTCGGACCCGGCGTTGTCGGAGGGGCGGACCATAATGGGATGCCTGAGCGAATCCACCTGGAGGTGCCGTGTCCGGTTCCGGATCCCGTTCTCTGAGCTCGGCGCTGCGCGCAGCGCGGCCCGCCGCCTTCGGCGCGGATCCGAGCGGTGCCCGATTGGAGCGGATCCGCAGATCCCCGCATTTCGCGAACGGGGTCTTCGTGAACCCCGAGGGCGCCCAGGTCCGCCCCTCCGGGGGCGCCGCCGTGGAGATGGCGAAGAGCTACTTCCGCAAGGACGAGCGGGTCCGGCGGGCCCCGGCGGGCCTGATCCCCGTGCACTCCACGACCCTCGCCGACCTGGCCCGGCCCCCGGCGAGCGGGCTGCGGACCACCTGGATGGGACATTCCAGTGTGCTCGCCGAGATCGACGGCCACCGGGTGCTCTTCGACCCGGTCTGGGGCGAGCGCTGCTCCCCGTTCGCCTTCGCCGGGCCCAAGCGGCTGCATCCCGTGCCGCTGCCGCTGGCCGCGCTCGGTCCGGTCGACGTCGTCGTCATCTCGCACGACCACTACGACCACCTCGACATGCCCTCGATCAAGGAGCTGGCGAGCACGGACACGCTCTTCGCGGTGCCCCTCGGCGTCGGCGCCCATCTGGAGCACTGGGGTGTCTCCGCGGACCGGATCCGCGAGCTGGACTGGCACGAGGCCACCAAGGTCGGCGGCCTCACCCTGACCGCGACCCCCGCCCGGCACTTCTGCGGCCGGGGCCTGCGCAACACCCAGCACACGCTCTGGGCCTCCTGGGTCGTCGCCGGTGACGAGCACCGGATCTACCACAGCGGCGACACGGGGTACTTCAAGGGGTTCAAGGACATCGGCGCCGCGCACGGCCCGTTCGACCTCACCATGATCCAGGTGGGTGCCTATTCGGAGTTCTGGCCCGACATCCACATGACGCCCGACGAGGGGCTGCAGACCCACCTCGACCTCCAGGGCGGCGAGCCCGGCGGGGTGATGATGCCGATCCACTGGGCGACGTTCAACCTGGCGATGCACGCCTGGGCGGAGCCGGGCGAGCGCATGATGTGGGCCACTCACGGTGCGGGGGTCACGATGGCCGCGCCGCGGCCGGGGGAGCCGTTCGAGCCGAAGAACACCCCGCCGGTGGATCCGTGGTGGCGCGCGGTCTCGCAGCAGCCGGTCGGCGGCTGGGCCGCCTGGCCCCCGGTGGGGGAGCGGCTGGACCTGGTGGCGGAAGGCTGAGAATCCGGTCGGGAATTCTCCCGACAGGGTGATTTTTCGATGGACGTCGAGGGCCGGGGAGCGCAGTGCTCCCCGGCCCTCGACGTCTTTTTCCGACCCGTTCTGCGCAACTCTGATCGAAATTCGGGCGCAAAAGGAATCCGTTAAGAACAAGCGTCCGAAGAATTATCGGACTGTCGCACGAAGCCTCATACCAGAGCGGGAAGCATTACGGCAGTCTTTGTCAACTGCGCACCGCACATGACGCGTTGGCGACTACTGTGAGTTGCCGTCGGGCGACGCTGTGCCGAATTCTTCGACTCTCGCGACCGACACGCGATGGCGCACGCCCAAGTCGCCCAGACGCGGCACCCCCCACACCCCAGACGGACCAGTACGAGGACGCTGATGTCTCACCTTCGCGCACCGGCCGCCCGCGCAGACCGCCGTGAGGGCGGGCGGCACGGGCGATCGGCCGCCCGCGCCGCCGTCCCCTCGCTGCCCGAGATCCACATACGGCCACAGCTGGTGCGCCTCGCGGTCCTGCCCCCCACCGCGGTCGCCCTCAGCGCCTGCGCGGCCGTCCTCTTCACCTTCCGCGCCGGCGGCGCCCGGCCCAGCCTCACCCTGTGGGCCGTCCTCGCCGGAGCCGCCGCCGTGGCCCTCGCCGGCATCGCGATCGGTGCCGTGGCCGCCGGGCGCACCGCCAAGTCCGTGCGCGAACGGCTGGGCAGCCTGCGTCAGGCCAGCAGCAAGAGCGAGGACGACCTGCGCTCCCTGGTCGACGCGCTCCGGCGCGGAGACCAGCCGCCCGCGCGCGGGCCCCGTGTCAGAACCACCGCCGGCGCAGACGACTTCGAGCCGCTCGCCGCCGACCTCGCCCGCGCCCACGACAGCGCCGTCACCGCCGTCGTCCAGGCCTCCCAGCTCTCCAGCCACGCCGGCAGCGAACAGAAGCTCGAAGTCTTCGTCAACCTGGCCCGCCGACTCCAGTCCCTCGTCCAGCGCGAGATCTCGATCCTCGACGACCTGGAGAACGAGATCGAGGACCCGGACCTGCTCAAGGGCCTCTTCCACGTCGACCACCTCGCCACCCGCATCCGCCGCCACGCCGAGAACCTCGCCGTGCTCGGCGGCGCCGTCTCCCGCCGCCAGTGGAGCAACCCCGTCTCCATGACCGAGGTGCTGCGCTCCGCGATCGCCGAGGTCGAGCAGTACTCCCGGGTCAAGCTGGTGCCCCCGGTCGACGGCACCCTGCGCGGACACGCCGTCGCCGACGTCATCCACCTCCTCGCCGAACTCGTCGAGAACGCCACGGTGTTCTCCGCCCCGCACACCCAGGTCCTGCTCCGCGCCAACCTCGTCACCTCCGGGCTCGCCGTCGAGGTCGAGGACCGCGGCCTCGGCATGCCCGTCACCGAGCAGAACAAGATGAACGCCCTGCTCGCCGACCCCGACCAGGTCAACGTCGCCAGCCTCCTCCAGGACGGCCGCATCGGCCTCTTCGTCGTCTCTCAACTGGCCCGCCGCCACGGCATCCAGGTCCGTCTCCAGAGCAACATCTACGGCGGGGTCCAGGCCGCGTTCGTCGTCCCCCAGGGCCTCCTCGGCGGCGAGCCCGGCGACCTGCCGCAGACCCACGCCGTCCCCGAGCAGCACACCGGCGCACGCCGGGCCGCCGGGCCGCACCACACGCCGACCGCCACGCCCCCGAGGGCGTCCGCGCCCGGTTCCACCGACCGCCCGACCACCGGCGGATCCGCCCGCGCCGCGCACCCGGACGACCGGCCCGGCCGTCCGGCCCCCGCGCAGCCCACGCGCCCCGAGCCCGGCCACCGCGGCACCCCGAACTCCCCGCGCGCCACCGTGCCCCGGCAGCAGGGTCCCGGCCGGGGCAGCGGCCAGCAGGGCTCGGGCAGGGGCGGCACCGGCCCGAGTCCCCTGCCGGTGCGCGGCGCCCGGGAGGAGCGGCCCAACCCGGCCGAGGCCGTGCCCGGCATCCGCCCCGACGACCGGCGGACCGTCGCGGACAACGCCGGGACACCCCCGACCCCCCGGGTCGGCGGCGCCGTCCGCGGCACCATGGGCAAGCCGCAGCTGCCCCGCCGCCGCGCCCAGCAGCACATCGTGCCCCAGCTCCGCGGCGGCCCCGCGCCCACGCCCCGCCAGGACCCCGACCACTACGTCGGGCACGACCCCGGGCTGATGGCCGCCTTCCAGCGCGGCATCGGACTCGCCGAGGCACGCCAGATGGAGAGCTCCGACTGGGACACCTCCACCCTGGACACGGCCCCGACGGACCTCACACCCCGCGCGGACCTCGCGTCCCCGGCGGACTTCACGTCCCGCGCGGAGCTCAGGTCCACGGCTGACTTCGGGTCCCGCGCGGACCGCCCGTCCTCCGCGGATCTCGCTTCCCCGGCCGACTTCGCGCCCCCCGCCCCCGACGCCGCGTCCCGCATCGACACGGGACAGCCGCGCACGGGCCCGCACACGGGCTACCCGCGCCCGGCACCCCACAGCGGCGCCGACGGCGCCGACGCACTCCACATGGAGCTGGCCCACATGGACGCACCCCACAAGGACGCCGCACAACCCCTGGGCGGACACCCCAGGGGCGGCGCCCCCATAGCCGTACCCCCGTCGGCCCTCGACGCGGCCCACGACCTCACGCCCCGGCAGGACGGGAGCACACCGGCCGGATGACCACGCCCCTCCCCACCCCCACCAAGGCCCCCACCCCCTGCGCTCCCGCAGACCAACGCACCCCAAGGAGTCGATCCACCATGGCGAGCGAAGCGCCGACCGGCCATGTATCCGACCTCGACTGGCTGATGAGCGGCCTCGTCCAGCGCGTACCGCACACCACGAGCGCGGTGCTGCTCTCCTGCGACGGGCTGGTGAAGTCGGTACACGGCCTCGACCCGGACAGCGCCGACCACATGGCCGCCCTGGCCTCCGGCCTGTACTCCCTGGGACGCAGCGCGGGCGTCCGCTTCGGCGACGGCGGCGACGTCCGCCAGGTCGTCGTCGAACTCGCCTCGACCCTGCTGTTCGTCTCCACCGCCGGCTCCGGCACCTGCCTCGCCGTGCTCGCCGGGCGCGAGGCCGACGCCGCCGTCCTCGGCTACGAGATGGCGATGCTGGTCAAGAGCGTCCGCCCGTACCTGGTCACCCAGCCCCGGCAAGCCGTCGAACCCTCCGCGATGAGGCCTTGACCGTGCCCGCGGCCGGCGACGGACCCCTGTACGACGACGCCGCCGGGCGCCTGGTGCGCCCCTACACCGTCATCAACGGCCGGACCCGGCCGACCACCGCGCTCGATCTCCTCTCACAGGTGATGGCCACCGGGGCGACCCCCCTCGGCTATCTGGGCCCCGAGCACGCGACCGCACTCGACCTGTGCCGGGCACCCGTCTCGGTCGCCGAGATCGCCGCACACCTCAAGTTGCCGGCAACGGTCACCAAGGTGCTGCTGTCCGACCTCGTCGACTGCGGAGCCCTCACCACCAAGCCCCCGGTTTTCCACCACAACCCGACAGACCGGTCTCTTCTGGAGGCAGTGCTCGATGGACTACGACGACAGCTCTGACCCCTTCCCCACCGCACTCAAGATCCTGGTGGCGGGAGGGTTCGGGGTCGGCAAGACGACCTTCGTCGGCGCGGTGAGCGAGATCGCGCCGCTGAGCACGGAGGAACTGCTCACCACCGTGAGCGCCGCCACCGACAATCTCGACGGCATCGAGAACAAGGTCGAGACGACCGTCGCGATGGACTTCGGCCGTATCACCCTCGACCCGCGCCATCTGCTCTACCTGTTCGGCACCCCCGGACAGCAGCGGTTCTGGTTCATGTGGGACGAACTCTCCGAAGGCGCCCTCGGCGCGGTCATCCTCGCCGACACGCGCCGCCTGGAGGACTGTTTCGCCGCCGTCGACTTCTTCGAGCAGCGCGGCCTCGGCTTCATCGTCGCCATCAACGAGTTCGACGGCTCCTACCGCTACGACGCCGATGAGGTGCGTGCGGCCCTCGACCTCGACCCGGACATCCCCGTCGTCTGCTGCGACGCCCGTATCTCCAGCTCGGGCGTGCAGACCCTGCTCACCCTCGTACGGCACCTCCTTGCCCACACCCCGGCCCAGCTGCCGAGCCACGGAGCCCACACGTGACGTACGACCCGCCGCGTCCGGTCGGCCGGCTGCTGCTCACCCCCGAGGACCGGGACGCCCCCGAACGCGTGGCGCGGCTGCGGTCGCTGGGGCTCGGCGAGTACGCCGAACCCGCCTTCGACGCCTTCGCGGACCGGCTCGCGGAGGTCGCCGCGGTGCCGTACGCGACGGTCAACTTCATCGACGAGGAACGGCAGTTCTTCGCCGGACTGCATGTGTCGGCACAGCCCACGGCCGACACCACGCTGCTCGGCGTCGATCGCCGCCTCGCCCGTGACCACGGGTTCTGCCCGTACGTGGTGGTCCGCCGCAAAGGGCTCGTCCTCGAAGACGTGCGCGAGTACCCGAAGTTCGCCGGCAACCCCGTCGTCGACGACCACGGCATCCGTTCCTACCTCGGCGCGCCCCTCCTCGACCGCACGGGCATCGCCCTCGGCACGGTCTGCGTCATGGACGTACAGCCGCGTCCCTGGGGCAGGGCGGGCCTGGAGACCATCAAGTCGATGGCCGCGGAACTCGCCGCCCGCATCGGAGGACGGGAGGCGTTCCCGTGACGCCCGAGGGAGGGCACTTCATGGCGGATCGCCGAGGGGAGGCCACCCGTCGGAGATCCGGATCGTGCTTCCTGGCGCCGGGCGCGGTGCGTTTGTGGGCGCGGGTGTGGGTGCGGGTGTGAAGGAAAGCTGCGGCGGAGGTTAAGAAAACCTCGATGGACCCGGGGCGCCGAGGTGCGGCAGATTGATCGGCGATCCCACCCCTCTCCCCGGTACGGGTCCGTTCGTCATGTCCTGAGCCGGGGGCGCACCCCACAGGAGCCGTAGCGTGAAGGCGCTGGTCAAGGAGAAGGCGGAGCCCGGGCTGTGGCTCGTCGACGTCCCGGAGCCCGAGATCGGCCCCGGCGACGTACTGATCAAGGTCCTGCGGACCGGGATCTGCGGTACCGACCTGCACATCCGGGCCTGGGACGGCTGGGCCCGGCAGACCATCCGCACCCCGCTCGTGGCCGGCCACGAGTTCGTCGGCGAGGTCGTGGAGACCGGCCGTGCCGTCACCGACATCGCGGTCGGCGACCGGGTCAGCGGCGAGGGCCACCTCGTGTGCGGCAAGTGCCGCAACTGCCTCGCCGGCCGCCGCCACCTGTGCCGGGCCACCGTCGGCCTCGGCGTCGGCCGCGACGGTGCCTTCGCCGAGTACGTGGCCCTGCCCGCGACCAACGTCTGGGTGCACCGGGTCCCCGTCGACCTCGACGTGGCCGCGATCTTCGACCCGTTCGGCAACGCCGTCCACACCGCGCTGTCCTTCCCGCTGGTCGGCGAGGACGTCCTGATCACCGGGGCCGGCCCCATCGGTCTGATGGCCGCCGCCGTCGCCCGGCACGCCGGCGCCCGGCACGTCGTGGTCACCGACGTCAGCGAGGACCGGCTGGAACTCGCCCGCAAGATCGGCGTCAGTCTCGCGCTCGACGTGCGGGAGTCGACCATCGCCGACGGGCAGCGGACTCTCGGCCTGCGCGAGGGCTTCGACATAGGCCTGGAGATGTCCGGCAACCCCGCCGCGATGCGCGACATGATCGCCAACATGACCCACGGCGGCCGGATCGCCATGCTCGGCCTGCCGTCCGAGGAATTCGCCGTCGACTGGTCCCGCGTCGTCACGTCCATGATCACCATCAAGGGGATCTACGGCCGCGAGATGTTCGAGACCTGGTACGCGATGACGGTGCTCCTGGAGGGCGGCCTCGACCTCGCCCCCGTCATCACCGGCCGCTACGGCTACCGCGACCACGAGGCGGCGTTCGCGGACGCGGCGAGCGGCAACGGCGGCAAGGTCATCCTCGACTGGGCCGCGTAACCCACCTGCCTCTCCTAGGAGTTCCCGATGTTCGACTCCGTGCGCGACGATCTGCGCACCACCCTCGACGAGATCCGTGCCGCCGGGCTGCACAAGCCGGAGCGGGTCATCGGCAGTCCGCAGTCGGCGACCGTCGCGGTCACCGCCGGCGGCCGGCCCGGTGAGGTCCTCAACTTCTGCGCCAACAACTACCTCGGCCTCGCCGACCACCCCGAGGTGATCGCCGCCGCCCACGAGGCCCTCGACCGCTGGGGCTACGGCATGGCCTCCGTCCGCTTCATCTGCGGTACGCAGGAGGTGCACAAGCAACTGGAGGCGCGGCTGTCGGCGTTCCTCGGCCAGGAGGACACGATCCTCTACTCCTCGTGCTTCGACGCCAACGGCGGTGTCTTCGAGACCCTGCTCGGTCCCGAGGACGCGGTGATCTCCGACGCCCTCAACCACGCCTCGATCATCGACGGCATCCGGCTCTCCAAGGCCCGCCGCTTCCGCTACGCCAACCGCGATCTCGCCGACCTGGAACGGCAGTTGAAGGAGGCCGCCGAGGGCGGCGCCCGCCGCAAGCTGATCGTCACCGACGGCGTCTTCTCCATGGACGGCTATGTGGCGCCCCTCCGCGAGATCTGCGACCTCGCCGACCGCCACGACGCCATGGTCATGGTCGACGACTCCCACGCCGTCGGCTTCACTGGCCCCGGCGGCCGCGGCACCCCCGAGCTGCACGGCGTCATGGACCGCGTCGACATCATCACCGGCACCCTCGGCAAGGCACTCGGCGGTGCCTCCGGCGGCTACGTCGCCGCCCGCGCCGAGATCGTCGCCCTGCTGCGCCAGCGCTCCCGCCCGTACCTCTTCTCCAACACCCTCGCCCCGGTGATCGCGGCGGCCTCCCTGAAGGTGCTCGACCTGCTGGAGTCGGCCGACGATCTGCGCGTCCGCCTCGCCGAGAACACGGCGCTGTTCCGCCGCCGCATGACCGAGGAGGGCTTCGACCTCCTCCCCGGCGACCACCCCATCGCCCCGGTCATGATCGGCGACGCGGCGAAGGCGGGCCGCCTGGCCGAGCTGCTCCTGGAACGCGGCGTCTATGTGATCGGCTTCTCCTACCCGGTCGTCCCGCAGGGCCGGGCCCGCATCCGCGTCCAGCTCTCCGCCGCGCACTCGACGGCGGACGTGCACCGGGCGGTGGACGCGTTCGTGGCGGCACGGGCCGAGCTGGAGGCCTGAGCCGGAGCCCGGGGCGGTCGTCCGGGCGGACCGGTTCAGGGGGAAAGCGGGCATTTGAGAGAATCGATCCCATGATCGAAGCGCGGCGGCTCCACATCCTTCGTGCGGTGGCCGACCACCGCACGGTGACGGCGGCTGCCGCCGCGCTGTACCTCACCCCCTCCGCCGTGTCCCAGCAGCTCACCGCCCTGGAACAGGAGACGGGCCACCGTCTGGTCGAGCGGGGCGCGAAGGGCGTACGGCTGACCCCGGCCGGCGAGATCCTGCTCGGCCACACCCACGCGGTCCTCGCCCAGCTGGAACAGGCGGCGGCGGAACTGGCCGCGTACAGCTCGGGCGAGGCCGGCACCGTCACGGTCGCCTCCTTCGCCACCGGGATCGCCCAGGTCGTGGCACCCGCGCTGGCCCGCCTCGCCGTGTCCGCGCCCGGCATCCGCCTCCGCGTCCAGGACGCCGAGGGCGACGCGAGCCTGCCGATGGTGCTGGACCGGCAGGTCGACATCGCCGTGGCCGTCGAATACCGGGGCGCGCCGGCCGCCGACGACCCCCGGCTCACCCATGTCGCGCTGTACGCCGAGCCGTTCGACGCGGTCGTGCCCGTCAGCCACCGCCTCGCCGACGCGGCCGAGGTACCGCTCGCCGAACTGGCCAAGGACCCCTGGATCGGCCCCTATCCCGGCAACCCCTGTCATGACGTCGTCGTCCTGGCCTGCGAGAACGCCGGCTTCCAACCACGCCTCGAACACTCCTCCGACGACTTCCGCGCCGTGGTCGCCCTCGCCGCCGCCGACGCGGGCGTCGCCCTGGTACCCCGCTCGGCGCTGCGCGGCACGGACCTCACGGGCGTCGTCGTACGCCCCGTCGACGGAGTGGCCCCCACGCGCCGCGTCTTCGCCGCCGTACGCCGTGGCGCGGAGGGGCATCCGCTGATCCGACAGGTGCTGGAGGCGCTGGGGGAGGCGGCGGGGTGAGAAGTACGCGTCCGGCTGAGGTGACCGACTGAGGTGACCGACTGAGATGGTCGGCTGAGATGGCCGGCTGAGGCGCGGGGCGTGCCCCGGCGCCGGTTCCGCCGACTCCGGCGCCGAGGTTGTCGGTACCGGTGTCGGTACCGGTGTCACCTCTCGGCGGTGGTTGTCAGTGGTCAGCGCTACCGTGCGTTGCATGCCCGACGCAGAAGACGTACGACGTGTGGCCCTGTCCCTGCCTGACAGTACGGAGAAGGTCGCCTGGAGCATGCCCACCTTCCGGGTGGCGGGGAAGATGTTCGCGACGCTGCCGGAGGACGAGACGTCCATGGCCGTGCGCTGCCCCAAGGTGGAGCGCGACGAACTGGTCCTCGCCGAGCCCGGCAAGTTCTGGATCGCCGACCACGAGGCGGGGTTCGCCTGGGTGCGGGTGCGGCTGTCCGCCCTGGAGGACGAGGCCGAGCTGCGCGACGTCCTCGCCGACTCGTGGCGCCAGGCGGCACCGACCAAACTCCTCGACGCCTACCCCGAGTTGGGGCTCCCGGCCGCCGACTGAGACGCCCCCCGGGTGTACCGCTACCGCAGGAACCCCGTGATCCGTTCCCGCAGCGAGGCCGCGTCCAACCCGTGCGCGGCCACGTGCTCCTCCAACTGTCCGTAGCGCCGCAGCTCGCGCCGCCCCACGCCCAGCCCGAGCACCCGGTGCGGCACATCGGAGAGTGCGTCGTTGGCGGCAGCCGTCGACGTGCCCGCCAGGTAGGGCTCGACGAGGACCACGTCCGTGCCGGCCGAGCCGGTGGCCCGGCGCAACGCGGCCGAGTCGAACGGGCGCACGGTCGATGCGTACAGCACGGTCGCATCGAGCCCCTCCGTGGCCGAGAGGACGGCGTCGAGCAGGGGCCCGACGGCGACGACGACCCCGCGGCGCCCCTCCCGCACGGTGAGGAACCGCTCTCCGTCCACCGGGAGTGCCTGCTCGTTGGAGTGCGCGGACAGCCGTACGTACACCTTGTCGTCCTTGCCCTCGCCCGCGCCGACCGCGTGCCGGAGCAGCGTCTCGGCCTCGTCGGGATGCCCCGGCACGTGCACCGTCCACCCGTCGAGCGTGTCCAGGACGGCCACGTCGCCGGGTGCCATGTGGGTGAAGCCGCCCGCGGGCCAGTCGTAGGACGCGGCGGCGCTGACCAGCACCGCGCCCACGTCCTGATGCCCCAGATCCAGCTTCACCTGCTCGAAGGGCCGTTCGACGAGGAAGCTCGCGAAGGTGTGCAGCACGGGCCGCATCCCGGCCAGCGCCAGGCCCGCACCCGCGCCGATCAGCAGTTGCTCCCGGATGCCGATGTTGATCACCCGGTCCGGATGGCGGCGCGTAGCTTCCACGAAGCCGTCCCGGCCGATCTCGGCGAGGACCACCGCGATCCGGGGATCCTCGTCGAGCATGCCGGTGACGACGGGCGCGAAACGGTCACGCATGGTGTCCATGAAGTCCTCGTCCTTTCAGGGTGGTTGCGTGGTTTCCGGGGGCGGGGTTCAGGCGTTCTTCGGCTCGACCCGGGCCACCACGACCCGGGGCCGTCCCGGGTGCGGCGCGGTGAAGGCGGCGTGCAGCGCGTCGTGGTCGCGTCCGTCCACGGTCTCGGCGGACCAGCCCGCCACCTCGAACCGCGCGGCGATCCCGCCCGGCCGTGCGTGGCTGGCGGAGGAGTTGTCGATCACGACGGTGTGCAGCCGGTCGAGCCCGGCGGGACCGGCGTACGCGATCGCCTCGTGGTTGCTGCCCTCGTCCAGCTCCGCGTCCCCGACCAGCACCCACACCGCCGGGTCGACCCGGCCCTGGGCCCGCAGCCCGAGCGCCGTCCCGACCGCGATCGGCAGGCCGTGCCCGAGCGAGCCGCTGCCGATCTCCGCGCCCGGCACCAGTACCCGGTCCGGGTGGTGGCCGAGCGGCGAGTCGTACGAGCCGAAGCCGGGCAGCCACTCGACCGGCAGGAAGCCCTTCGCCGCGAGGACCGCGTAGTACGCCATCGGCCCGTGGCCCTTCGACAGCAGGAATCGGTCCCGCTCGGGGTCCTCCAGCCGCTCCGGCTCCACCCGCAGCACCCGGTCGTAGAGCACCCACAGCACGTCCAGCGTCGAGGTGGCCGCCGGTCCGTGCTTCTCCGCGCCCGTCATCAGCTCCATCAGCTCGGGCAGGTCCGTGCACCCGTACGTCGTCGTCGTCATGCGGAAGAGCCTGCAACCTCGACCGAACTTCAGGTCAAGCGGTGACGTCGGAGGGCCCCCTCGGGCGCCCCTCCTCGACCCTCGCGTCCCCCTCCTCGGCCCTCGCGCCGAGAAACGCGTGCGCGACCACCGGCCCGAGTGCGGTATTGTTTCCGTGCACGTTCAGCCAGGGGAAACCCCAGGTCAGACGGGCATCGGGACGTGGCGCAGCTTGGTAGCGCACTTGACTGGGGGTCAAGGGGTCGCAGGTTCAAATCCTGTCGTCCCGACTGGAGACAGTCGCAGATCAGGGCCGGTTTCGGAGGCATCCGAAACCGGCCTTCGGTCATTCTTGGAGTGCGACGGGGTTTGGCGTGTTCATGGCGATGCGGCCAGGGTGTCGGCCCCTGATACTGCGGTCTGGGCCGGCCGGGGGTGCCGGCCGGTCGGTACACGACAGCGGCGCGGTGGGACCAGCCGTCGCGCCCACGAAGGTCGAGGAGACTGTCGTATGAGCGGATTACGCATGGCCGGACGTCTGAGATCACTGGCCGGTGCCCTTGCCGCCGGCGCGTTCATGGTCGCAGGCCTGTCCGGTACGGCGGCGTACGCGACGGAAGAGGCCCCGCGCGCCGCCGCCCCGCAGCTCGGCATCCAGTTCAACGCCGACGGCGACGCGGGCCAGTGCGGTGGGAGGACGGGCGAGCAGTGGACCGCCTCGCCGGACTGGACGCAGGCCATCCGCTTCGACACCGACAGCCGCGCCGGCGGCTGCCAGTTGGCGTTCGGCGTCTACGACCCGGACAGGACTCTGGCGGGCGCCTCCGTCAGCTACTCCCTGCGGCCCAGCAGCGGCGGTGACGCCGGCCAGTGCGGCAACTACCAGGGCACCTACGCGATGCCGATCCTGCCGATCCAGGTGTTCGGGCAGGCGGTCAGGCTCGACACCGACGGTCGGCCGGGCTGGTGCGACCTCACCTTCACCGTGACGGGCAACATCGTCCTCGACGTCCAGTTCTACCCCGACGGCGACGCGGGCCAGTGCCCGGACGCTCTGCCCGCCGGGCAGTACCGCTCGGGCTTCGTCGGCACCCCGGTCACGGTGAAGATCGACGCCGACGGCCGCGCCGGCGGCTGCCAGTTCCAACTGCGCCTGCGGCACTTCTAGGACCCGCGGACCCGGTTGCGGGCCGGGTCCGTACGGTCGCGTTCCTCGTTCACCAGCTGATCGTGGCGGCCACTTCACCAGCTGATCGTGGCCGCCACCGGCAGGTGGTCGCTGGCGGTGGGCGGGAGGAGCCAGGCGCTCCGGGGGTGTACGCCGCGCAGGAGGATCTGGTCGATCCGGGCCACCGGGAAGGTCGCAGGCCAGGTGAAGCCGAAGCCGTTCCCGGCCTCGGTGTGCGCCGAGTGCAGCCGTGAGGTGATCTTGTCGAAGGCGCGGTCGTCCGTCGTGCCGTTCAGGTCGCCGAGCAGCACCACCCGTTCGATCCGCTCGGCGGCGACGGCCTCGCCGAGCGCCCGCGCGTTCCTGTCCCGTGACTCCGTCCAGAAGCCCGCCCTGGGGTTCAGCCGTACGGATCCCAGGTGGGCGACGTACACGGCGAGCGGCCCCCGGTCCGTGGCCACCGTGGTGCGCAGCGCCCGGTTGTAGGCCAGCTTGACGTCGAAGGGTTTGGTGTCCGCCAGCGGCCCGACATCCTGCGCGATGTCGACCGGCCGGGTGTCCGACAGGGGCAGCTTGCTCCACAGACCGACCGTCCCCAGCACGGTGTGGTGCGGGTACGCCTTCGCCAGCTCCTTCTCGTACGTGCCCCTGGCCTCGTGGGTCAGCTCCTCCAGGGCCAGCACCTGCGCGCCGGAGGCGGCCAGGGCGCGGGCGGTGCCGACCGGGTCGGGGTTGTCGGCGCCGACGTTGTGGCTGACCACGGTGAGGTCGCCGCCCGGCCGGGACCTGTCGCCGAGCAGCCCGCCGAACAGGTTCAGCCACACCGTGACCGGCAGCAGCAGCGCGACCAGCGCCGAGGCCGAGCGGCGCCGGAGCGACGCGGCCAGCAGCACCGGGACGAACAGGCCGAACCACGGCAGGAGGGTCTCCACCAGGCTGCCGACGTTCCCGATCCGGTTCGGGATCTCCGCGTGCAGCAGCATGACCAGGCCCAGCAGCAGCGCGAGTGCCGTGAGGACCGGGCCGCGCTTCCAGTGCTCGGGCCGGGAGCCGAAGCGGGTCGCCCGGCGGAGGTTCGCCCGCCAGGCGGAGGGGGTGTCCGGGCGGCCGGCCTCACCTCGCCCGGTCTCCGCCGTGCCCACCCGCGCCGTCGCCCGTTCCCGCTCACCACCGGTCACTGTTCGAGTCATGCGGCCAGTCAAGGCGGCGCGGTGTTGCGGGCGCGTATGCGGTTCTCGATACGCCGGCGATACGCGGTTCTCGATACGCCGGCGATGTGCCGTTCTCGATACGCCGACGATATGCGCCTGGCCGTAGCCTCGGTTGCATGCGTGTCTTGGTGGTGGAGGACGAACCGTACCTGGCGGAGGCCATTCGCGACGGTCTGCGTCTGGAGGCGATCGCGGCCGACATCGCGGGCGACGGCCACACCGCTCTGGAACTGCTGAGCGTCCACACCTACGACATCGCCGTCCTCGACCGCGACGTCCCCGGACCGTCCGGCGACGAGATCGCCGAACGCGTCGTCGCCTCCGGCAGCGGCATGCCCATCCTCATGCTCACCGCGGCCGACCGGCTCGACGACAAGGTCTCCGGGTTCGCACTCGGCGCCGACGACTACCTCACGAAGCCGTTCGAACTCCGCGAACTCGCGCTCCGTCTGCGAGCACTCGACCGCAGGCGCGCCCACAGCAGGCCGCCCGTGCGGGAGATCGCGGGGCTGCGCCTGGACGCTTTCCGCAGAGAGGTCTACCGTGACGGCCGCCACATCGCGCTGACCAGGAAACAGTTCGCCGTCCTCGACGTCCTCGTCGCCGCCGAAGGCGGTGTGGTCAGCGCCGAGGAACTCCTGGAACGCGCCTGGGACGAGAACGCCGACCCGTTCACCAACGCCGTGCGCATCACCGTCTCGGCCCTGCGCAAGCGGCTCGGCGAACCCTGGATCATCGCCACCGTGCCCGGCGTCGGCTACCGCGTCGACACCCGACCGGAGGCCCGACGCGAGGGAGACGGGCGTGGATAGGGCCCCAGGGCTGAGCGTCCGCGTCCGACTCACCCTCAGTTACGCCGGGTTCCTGATGCTGGCCGGTGTCCTGCTGCTCGCGGCGGTGTGGGTGTTCCTGCTGCGGTACGTCCCCGACCGGGCGATGCTCATCACCCCCGACGACAAGCCCGGGCACGGCGTCTTTCCCGTCCGGTCCGCCCTCCTGGACGTCTTCGCCCCGAAGGCGGCCGCGGTCCTGGTGTTCCTGCTGCTCCTCGGGCTCCTGGGCGGGTGGGTCCTCGCCGGCCGTATGCTCGCGCCCCTGACCCGCATCACCCACGCCACCCGCATGGCCACCGACGGATCGCTCTCCCACCGGATCCGGCTGCCGGGCCGCGAGGACGAGTTCCGTGAACTCGCCGACGCCTTCGACGCGATGCTCGCCGGGCTCGAGGCGCACGTCGCCGAACAGCGGAGGTTCGCGGCCAACGCCTCCCACGAGCTGCGCACCCCCCTGGCGATCTCGAAGGCACTCCTCGACGTGGCCCGCGCCGATCCGGACCACGACACCGGCGAACTCATCGAACGCCTGCACACCGTCAACGCCCGAGCCATCGACCTCACCGAGGCACTGCTCCTGGTCAGCCGCGCCGAGCAGCGGTCCTTCACCCGAGAGCGCGTCGACCTGTCCCTCCTGGCCGAAGAAGCCACCGAGACCCTCCTCCCCCTCGCGGAGAAGCACGGCGTCACCATCGAGACCGGGGGTGACCTCGCGCCCACCAGCGGATCACCGACGCTCCTGCTGCAGCTGACCACGAACCTCGTGCACAACGCGATCGTCCACAACCTGCCCGAACAGGGCGCGGTGCGGGTGGACACCGGCGTGCGGGCCGGCGCCCACCCGGAAGCCGTGGTGCTCACCGTCGAGAACACCGGCGAGAAGCTGACCGCCGAGCTGGCCTCGACCCTCGCCGAACCGTTCCGGCGCGGCACCGAACGCGTCCACACCGACCACGCCGGCGTCGGCCTCGGGCTGGCCATCGTCAAGACCATCGCCCACGCACACGACGGCACCCTCACCGTCGCGCCGCGCCCCACCGGCGGGATCCGCGTCACCGTGGAACTGCCCGCGGCCTCGGTCCGTCAGAGTTCGACCAGGACCTTGCCCCGGGTTCCCTCCCGGTCCAGGTAGAGGGTCCGGTACGCGTGCGGGATGGCGTCGAAGCCGTGGTGGACGGTCTGGTGACAGCGGATCGCACCGCCGCGGACCAGGCCGCCCAGCTCCCGGTGCATGGCTGACAACAGCGGTTCCGTGAACCACTCCTGGGCGAAGATCCCCCGGATCGTGGTGCGCGGGAACATGATGTACGGCAGCAGCCGCGGTCCGGTCAGTTCGCCGTTCACCGTGGTGGCCCACTGCCAGCAGACGGCCACCCGGCTGTCCACGGTGAGCATGGTGAACACGGCGTCGGTGATCGTCCCGCCGAGGTTGTCGAAGTAGCGGTCGACCCCGTCGGGGGCGGCGAGCAGCAGCGCCTGCCGCACCTTCTCCGCGTCGTCGGCCCGGTCGTAGAGCACCACCTCGTCGAACCCGAGCTCGCGCAGGTACGCGGCCTTGCCCGGGGAGGAGGTCGTGCCCACCACCCGCCCGGCTCCCGCTCGTGCCGCCAACTGGCCCACCAGGGAGCCGACCGAGCCGGACGCCCCGCTGATCACCACGGTGTCGCCGGGGCGCACGGCCAGGAACCTGGTGAACGTGCCCCAGGCGGTCATCCCGGGCGCGCCCATGACGCCGAGCGCGGTGGACAGGGGCAGCAGTTCGTCGTACGCGTCCGGGTCGAGCCGGCGATAGGCCGGGAGGACCATCGGGAAGACACCGGTGCGCCACACCTCCTCGGCACCGTCGTGGACGACGTGGCTGCGCCAGCCGCCGAAGCCCTGCACAAGGTCGCCCACCCGGAACCGGGCCTCCGGACCCGCCTCCAGCACCTCCATGATCGAGTCCCCGCCCATGTGGTGGCCGAGCGGCGTCTCCAGCGCGAGCCCGTTCTGGTACGGGTCGACCGAGACGTACCGGGTGCGCAGCAGCATCTCGTCCGGGCGGAGGGCGATCTCGACCTCCTCGACCACCTTCTCGTAGATCCGGTCGACGTCGGGCACCCCGCCCAGGTGCTCACGGACGACCCACTTCTCGATCCTCATGTCCGGGCTCCTGTCTCGACGGCCGCCGCGTCTTCCACGGGAATGACCAGGTGGGTCGGCGGTGGCGCGCTCCGGTCGATCTCGGCGGTGAAGTCCAGGCCGTCGTCCCGGCAGACGAACTGCATGACGTGCCGCCCGGCCGCCGCCGCGCGGATCAGGCCGCCGATCGTCGCCCAGACCCCGGAGAGGTAGAAGTTCGACAGCCCCGGCAGCACCGGGCCGCTCCGCCTGATCTCGCCCTCCAGGGTCTCCGCGCCCTCCACGAACGGGTTCCAGCCGGGGAAGGTGCCGTCGTAGACGCCGGTGTAGCGGACCTGGGTGAGCGGGGTCGAGACGTCGGCGACGGCCACCGCGTCCGCGAAGCCGGGGAATCGCTCGTCGAGGAAGGAGACGATGCCGGCCCGGACCCGGCGTTTGGCGGTCAGATACTCCTTGCCGTGCCTGACCGGCAGCGTGTGCAGCTCCTGACCGCGCCGTACCCGGGAGGACTGCTCCGGGCCCCGGTGCAGCGCCCGCCAGGGCGCGATGTCCGAGAAGTACGTCGCGAAGACCACGGTGGACTCGCGCGGTGCCAGCTCCGGGTAGTGCCGGGTGCGGAACTGCACGTTCATGGACGGGCAGCGGATCCCGGTCAGCTCGCTCGCCTGACGCTCCGTCAGCAGGTAGGTGGTGCAGGGGTCGCCCTCCGGGAACGGCCTGCGCAACCCCAGGAACAGGGAGACGTAGCCGGGGGAGAGCTGGCCGGGCTGGTCGATGAGCGAGGTGTAGAGCCTGCGGTAGGTGTCGTTCAGGTACTGGCCCTTGAGCAGCTTCATCACCGTGGTGTGACCGTCGGCCGCCGAGACCACGATGTCCGCGCGATGCTCCCGGCCGTCGCTGAGCCGTACGCCGACCGCGCGGTCCCGCTCCACCAGGATCTCCTCGACCTTGGCGTTGTAGGTGATCTCGCCGCCGAGCCCCCGATAGCGCTCCTCGACCGACCGGGCGAGACCCAGCGAGCCTCCCTCGGGCACCCCGGCCGCCCGGTTGGCGTGCGAGGCCAGCTGGAAGTAGAACGGCAGCACCGGGAAAGCCGGATGCTTCTCGTAGAGGATGAAGTTGAACGCCTCGCGCAGCAGCGGATCGCGGAACCGCTGCGCGTAGTCGGTCATCAGTACGGTGATCGACCTGCGGATGGTGGCGAAGTACGGGGCGAACGAGGCCATCATCCGCCATCGTTCCCTGCGGCTCATCAGCCCGACGGGTTTGAGGAACGGGTAGACCGCGAGCGCCTTGCGGAAGGTCCGGACGCCCGCGCAGAACTCACGGATCGGCGCGCTGTCCCTCGGCGAGAGGGCGAGGAGGTGGGCCTCCAGCCGGTCGGGGTCGGAGTAGAACCGCACCGCCCGGCCGTCCCGGCCCCGGACGATGTTGAACACGTCGAAGTGCCGCATCTCCTTGCCCTGGAGCGCGCCCAGTTCGAGCCAGATCTGGTACATCTCGTTGCCCGGTCCGTTGCCGAGCAGCCAGCTGACGCACCAGTCGAAGGTGAAGTCGCTGCGCTCCCAGCCGGTGCACGAGCCGCCGGGGATCTCGTGCATCTCGAAGATCCGGGTCCGGTAGCCGTTCATCCGGGCGTAGCACCCGGTGGACAGACCGCCGAGACCCCCGCCGATGATGATCATGGTTTCGCGTCGGCGTGCCAATTGCCTCGCCCTTCCCGTCTCTCGTGGTCCTGGCCGGTCGTACGGGTGGTGGTCCGGGCGCCCGCTCACCAGGCGACCGGAAGTGACTGGAGGCCGTTCACCATCGCGTCCTCCTTCCAGCGCAGGGCGTGCTCGGGGACGGCCGGCCGCAGGCCGGGGAGCCGGGCCAGGACCCGTTCGATCGCTACCTGGAGCTCCAGCCGGGCCAGGTGGGCGCCGACGCAGTAGTGCACGCCGTGGCCGAAGCCGATGTGCGGATTGGCCGGGCGGTCCAGGACGAGGCGCTCCGGCTCCGGGAATACCTCCGGATCGCGGTTGGCGGCCGCCGTGGCGATCATCACCGCCTCGCCGGCGCGGACGGTGACCCCGCCCAGCTCGACATCGGCGGTCGCGTACCGGGGCAGGCTGAAGCCGGTGAGCAGCGGCACGTACCGCATCAGCTCCTCGACCGCCCTGGGAATCAGCTCCGGCCGCTCCCGCAGCCGGGCCAACTCCGGTGGATTGAAGAGGAGTTGATGGAAGAAGTTGCCGATCTGGTTGGTCGTGGAGACGAAGCCTGCGATCAGCAGGTCGCAGGCGATGGAGAGCAACTCCTCCTCGGCGATCAGCTTCCGCTCCCGGCAGGCCCGCACCAGCGTGGTCAGCAGGTCGTCGCCGGGCTCGCGGCTCCGCAGCTCCAGCACATCCGTCATGTAGTCCATGAACGCCTGGCCCTCGGTGGCGAGCACCTCGCCGGGCGTGACGGCGGAGAGCACGGTCTCGGCCCAGGCCCAGAGCATCCGGTGGTCCTCGGCGGGCAGGCCGAGCACCTGGCAGATGATGGTGGTCGGCATCGGGATCGCGAAGTCCTCGACCAGATCGGCCGGTTGGCCCGCTGCGACGATCCCGTCGAGCAGTTCGTCGGCCAGCTCGACGGCCCGGGCCCGCAGCCGCTCGATCCGGCGGGCGCCGAACTCCCGGGCCACCAGCGACCGGAGCCGGGTGTGCTCGGGCGGCTCGGTGGAGAACAGACCGGCGCCGGTACGGGCCACCGGACGCATCCGGGGCTGGTCCCGGCCCATCGCCGCGGCCAGGCTGAACCGGGGGTCGGCCAGCACCGTCCGTACGTCCTCGTACCGGGTGACCAGCCAGGCACCGTCGCCGTACGGCATCCTGATCCTGGCCAGCGGCCGGGCGCGCAACTCGGCGTAGGCGGGGTGGAGTTCGAGGCCACGGGGTTCGAAGGGGTAGGGCAGGGCGGTCTCAGGGCGCATGGGTTGCTCCCGCGTCGAGGATCGACCGGGCGAGCCCGGCGTTGTGGGCGACGAACTCGTGGTCGAGCATCTCGGCGTGGGTGCCGAGGCCCTGGACGACGGTCGTCCGGGTGGTCGAACTGCCGTGCCAGGCACCGTCGTGCCCTGCCTCGTGCAGCGCCGCCTTCTCGGCGTCGGAGATCACGCCGATCGTGGCGGCGACCGCCCCGAGGTTGGGCGTACGGCCGCAGAACCGCAGATAGTCACGGGCGTGTGCGCGGGTCTCCTCGGCGACCACGGCCGAACCGGTGTGCCGCCGCAGATGTTCCGCGAGCTCGCGCTCGAACACCTCGATGTGCTCGTCGGCGAGGTCGAAGGGTTCCGTGATCCGGTGCGAGTCCACGATCACCACATGGGTCACCGTCCGCCCGCGCCGCTCCAGTTCCTTGGCCGTCTCGAAGGCGAGGTTGCCGCCGAGCGAGTAGCCCAGCAGGGCGCAGGGCCCCTCCGGATGGAGCGACTCCACGAGGTCCGCGTACCGGTCGACCTTGTCGTCCCCCGTCACGTAGTTGAACGCGACCAGCCGGTACTGCGGCAGGTGCGCCGCGAACTGCCGGTACACCAGACCGTGGCCGCCGGCCGGCGGGAAGCAGAAGAGGGTGCTCGGCTGCTCCCTGTTGAACCAGAGGTAGGGCCGACCGCCCTCGATCCGGCCCGTGATGATGTGCTCGACGGTCCGCGCCATCCCGTGCAGGGTGGTGACCTCGAACAGCCGGCTGACCGGGACGGCGATGTTGAACTCGCTCTGCAGGCCGTGGATCAGCTCGATCAACTTGATCGAGGAGCCGCCCGACTCGAAGAAGTCGTGCTGCAGACCGGGTTTCTCGATGCCCAGCAGCGCCTGCCAGTGCGCGGCCATCCGGATCTCGTAGAGGGTGGTGGGTGGTTCGGCGTCCCGGTCCTCCGCCTGGGCCGCCGGGGCGGGCAGCGCGGCCAGGTCCACCTTGCCGTTGGCGGTGAGGGGCAGCGCGGGCAGTTCGGTGATGTGGGTCGGGATCATGAAGGTCGGCAGGGTGCCGGCCAGGCGGCGACGGAGCGCGCGCCGGTCGAGGGTCCGGCCGGGGGCCGGCACGCAGTAGGCGCAGAGCACCTTCTCGCCGCTGCGATCGGCACGGACGGTGACCACCGCGTTCTTCAACTCGGGCCACTCGGCGAGCCGGCTCTCGATCTCGCCCGGCTCGATCCGGTGTCCGCGCACCTTGATCTGAGCGTCGGCCCGGCCGAGCAGATGCAGACAGCCGTCCGTGTCCCAGCGGGCCAGGTCGCCCGTGCGGTAGAGCCGGACGGGCTCGGTGCCGTCGGCGCCGCCCAGCGGCAGGGTGGTGAACCGGCGGGCGGTCCGTTCCTCGTCGCCCGCATAGCCGAGTGCGACCCCGGAGCCTCCGATCCACAATTCGCCGGTCACACCGGGCGGTACGGGACGGCCGTGCCGATCGAGCAGATAGCAGGCGCTGTTGGGGAACGGCCGTCCGATCGGGACCGTCCCGCCGGGCTCCAGCCCCTCCACCGGACCCTCGAAGTACGCGCTGTCGACGGTGGCTTCGGTGAGCCCGTAGGAGTTGACGAGCCTGGTTCCCGGCCCGCACAGCGCGCGCAGCCGCTGGTACTCCTCGACCTTCCAGAGGTCCGAGCCGACCACCAGCAGCCGCATGAAGTCCAGCCGCAGGCCGGAGCGTTCGCAGTGCTCGACCAGGAGGCGAACCACCGCCGGGACGAACTCCGCCGTGTCCACCCGCTCGGCGCGCATCACCTCGTGCAGCCGCGCGGTGTCGAACAGGACGTCCCGGCCGACCAGCACCAGGCAGCCGCCCGAGCAGAGGGCGCGTACGACGTCACCGGTGAAGACGTCGAAGGAGGGGGCCGCCATCTGCAGGTGGACCCGCGCCTCCGTGTCGAGCCGGTACTCCGCCCGCCAGGCCTGGTACGCCGAGGCCAGGTTGCCGTGGGAGACCCGCACGGCCTTGGGCCGGCCGGAGGAACCGGAGGTGTGGATGACGTAGGCCGGGTCGTCCGGACCCGCCGGGACGTCGGCGAACTCGTCCGCCTCGTCCGTGCTCGTGGGGGAAGGGGACGCGTGGAGTTCGGCCACGGTCACCAACCGGGCCGGCAGTGCTCCGAGCCGGTCCCGGTCGTCGCCGACGACGAGTTCGGCTCCGGCGTTGCGGACCAGGTGGGACAGCCGGTCGGGCGGGTCGGCCGGGTCGAGGGGCAGATAGGCGGCGCCGGTGCGGAGCGCGGCGAGCAGGGCGACGATCAGCTCGGGCGACTTCCCCATGCAGAGGGCCACCACGGTGCCGGGCCCGGCGCCCAGTGCCCGCAGCCGGGCAGCGGCCCGCGCCGAGCGCTCGGCCAGTGCGCCGTAGGCGAGGCGGACGGTCCCACTCGAGCCGTCCGGCATCACCACCGCGAGCGCCTCGGGGTCGGCCGCCGCCGCGCGCAGGATCAGCTCGTGCACCGGAGCCCCGTACGGCACCCGGCGGCCCGCCCCGCTCCAGCTGCCGAGGACCAGCGCCCGTTCCTCGCGGCCGAGCAGCTCCAGCCCGGTCGCCGCGCGCTCCGGGACGGCCCTGGTCAGCCCCTCCAGCAGGTTGACGTAGTGCCCGGCCAGCCGGGTCATCGTCTCCGGTTCGAACAGGTCGGTGTTGTACTTCAGGACACAGTGGAACCGGTGTTCCGCCTCGTCCTCGTACGCGGACAGGGTGATGTCGAACTGCCCTTCCTCCTCGGGGAGTTCGATGTACTCCAGGCGGTAGCCGTACTTCTCGGTGGCGACCTTGTGGTGGAGCAGGATGAACATCGCCTGGAACACCGCCGAGCGGCTCGGGTCGTGCTGCAGCCCCAGCTTCTCCACCAGCAGCACGAACGGGTACTCCTGGTGATCCAGCCCGCCCAGCACGGTGGTGCGCACCCGCTCCAGCAACTCGGCCACGGTCGGCTCACCGGCCAGCGACACGTGCAGCGGCAGCGGATTGACGAAGTAGCCGTAGACGCCGGCGAACCTCTCGTCCGTGCGGCCGGTCACCGGACTGCCGACGATGATGTCGTCCTGCCCCGAGTAGGCGTGCAGCAGCAGGTAGTAGGCGCTGAGCAGCACCATGAAGACGGTGACGTTGTGCTCGCGGGCCAGGGCGTGCACGCGGGCGCTGAGTTCCTCGTCCAGGACGAAGAACTCGGAGGCGCCGTTGTGGGTCTGCACCGCCGGGCGCGGCTTGTCGACGGGCAGGTTGAGGGTCGGGACCTCGGCCGGCAGGTGCGCGCGCCAGTAGTCGAGCATCCGCGACGCCTCGCGGCCGGCCAGGAACTCGGTCTGATGGTTGAGGAAGTCCAGGTAGCGCGCGGCGACCGGCGGCAGCTCGGGCGCCCTGCCCCGCCGCAACCCCTCGTAGACCGCGAGGAGTTCCTCGATGAAGGTGAAGGTGGAGATGGCGTCCGACACGATGTGGTGGACCGCTTTCATGATGACCCACCGGGCCGGGCCGCGCCGGAACAGCCGGAACCGCACCAGCGGGTCGCGCTCCAGGTCGTACGGCCGGCGGTACTCGCGGACGATCATCGCGTGGATCTCGTCCCAGTCCAGGTGCTCGACGTCGAGGACCCCGAAGTCGGGCTCGACCGAGGCGGAGATCCGCTGCACCGCCCGGCCGCCGTCGAGCACGAAGTTCGCACGGAGACCGGGGTGCCGCTCGACCAGGGTCCGGAAGGCGACCGCCATCAGCTCGGGTTCCAGCTCCACCCGGACCTCGACCGCACCGCCGATGTTGTAGGCGAAGCCGTCCGGGTCGAGCTGCTTGAGGAACCAGAGCGCCTTCTGGTTCTGCGTCAGCGGATACGCCGTCTCGTCCTCGTACCGCTCGATGCCGGCGCTGTCCGCGCCGGCTGGCTCCTCGTCGAGCAACTCGACCAGCACGGCGTGCAGTTGGGCGACCAGCTCGGCCACGGGTGCGTCGCTGAGCAGCGCCACCAACGGGAGGGTGGCGCCGAGTTCGGTGGAGAGGCGGGCCCGCAGCTCCATCGCGAGGAGTGAGTCCAGGCCGAGGCCGCCGAGCCCGCTGTCCGCCGCGATCTGCTCGGCGGGTACCCGGAGCACCCCGGCGACCAGCGCGGTGAACCACTCGGTGAGCAGCGCGGGGCGCTCCGCCTCACCGGCCGCCCGCAGCTCCTCCAACGGGCCGGTCCGCTCGGTCGCGGGCGCGGACTCCCGGGCGGCGGCCGCCAGTTCGGCGACCAGCGGTGGCGGGGCCGGGTACCAGGCGAGGAAGACCGGCCAGTCCACCACGGTGGCGACCAGCAACTGGGCCCGGTCCTGCCCGAGTACGCGTTCCAGCACGGCCATTCCGGTGCGCGGGGCCAACGAGCTCATGCCCCGGCTGTTCCGGTAGTGGTCGATCAGCCCGAGCTCCTCGATCATGCCGGTGGCCCAGGGGCCCCAGTCGAGGCTCAGCGCGGGCAGACCGAGCGCCCGGCGGTGGTGGGCCAGCGCGTCCAGGAAGGCGTTCCCCGCGGCGTAGTTGGTCTGTCCGGCGGTGGTCAGCAGCGAGGCGATCGAGGCGAACAGCACGAAGTGGTCGAGCGGTTCGCCGGCCAGCTGCCGGTGCAGGGCCAGGGCGCCGAGCACCTTGGGCTCGTACACCGCGTCGAACGTCTCCCGGTCGAGGTCGGCCACCAGGGTGTCGCGGACCTGCCCGGCCAGATGGAAGACCCCCCGGATCGGCGGCCGATCGAGGCGCCGGTGGTCGGCCAGCCAGGCGGCCAGCGCGGACTCGTCGGTGATGTCCAGTGTCACCGGGACCGGTTCGGCACCGAGCGCCTCCAACTCGCGCAGGAAGGCGACGCGCTGTGCCTGCGGCCCGTCCGGGTCGAGGTCGCGCCACCGCTCACGCGGCGGCAGGGGGCCCCGGCCGACCAGGATCAGCCGACGGGCGCCGCGCCGTACGAGGGTGCGGCAGAGCAGCCTGCCGAGCGCACCGAAGGCACCGGTCACCAGATACGCGGCGTCCGGGCGGAGGCTGGGCGGCAGGGGCAGGCTCAGTCCCTCGGCGGGGCGCAGCCGGCAGCTGAGCCTGCGGCCGGGGCGTAGCGCGATCTCGGCCTCGTCGGCGACCGCGAACTCGCGCAGCAGCGCGGTCGCCTCGGCTCCGGCCTCCCCGTCCGGCCCGAGGTCGACCAGCTTTCCGGGGTGCCCCGGCAGTTCCTGGTGCCGCAGCACCCGGCCGATGCCCCAGGCGGGGGCGCCCAGTGGTTCGACGTGCTCGCCGACGATCGTGGCCTGCGCGGACCGGGTGACGATGTGCAGCCGACAGCCGGGCAGTTCGGCCGACAGGAGGGCGGCGAGAGGGACGAGACTGTAGGCGACGGTGCTGGGGCTCTCCAGGGGGCCGGTGTCCGGGTGGGCGGGGCGGGCGTCGGTCTGGGGGTGGGCGGTGGGTGTCAGGGTCGGGTGGTCGAGGTTCCAGAGGTGGACGACGGTGGTGGGGTCGGGCAGGCCGTGGGCGCGTCGGTCGGCCAGGAGCCGGGCGAGGTCGTAGGGGGAGCCGGGCTCGACGGTGGCCGGGCGACCGTCCTCGGCGGGCCGGTAGCCGCTGCCCGGCACGACCAGCGCACAACTGCCCCCACGGGCGGCGATCCGCTCGGCCAGCGCGGCGGCGACGCCCCGGCGGTCGGCCAACAGCAGCCAGTTGCCCTGGTCCCCGGCGGCCGACTCGGCGCCGTCGGTGGTCACGGGGGCGTCCGGCAGCTCCGTCCAGACCGGCTCGGCGAGCCAGCCGTCGATGGTCGCCGGTCCGACGGCGGTGGCGGCCTGCTCGACGTCGGCGGCCCGGAAGCCGGTGATCCCGCCGAGCGACACGCCCTCCTCGTCGTACACCGCGAGGTCGCCGAGGAGTTCGGTGCCGGTGTCCCGGACGACGGTCGCGTGCACCCAGAGCGACCGGTCGCCGACCGCGTCCAGCCGGACCTCCTCGATGGCGACCGGCAGCCGGATGCCCGCGCCGACCTGCGCCGTCGTCGACAGCTGGGGTGTCAGCAGGGTCTGGAAGAAGGCGTCCATCACCACCGGGTGCACCTGATGGTCCGTGCCCCGGCCCACGGCCGCCGCCGTCGGGCGGACCCGGGCCAGCGCCTCGCCTGGGCCGACCCAGACCTCCTCGATGCCCTGGAACGCCGGGCCGTAGTGGTAACCGAGCGCGGCCAGTTCCGCGTAGCAGTCCGGCCCCGTCAGTCGGCGAACGGCCCGCCCACGGATCGCCGCGGCGTCCAACGTCCGTACGAGGCGACGGCGTTGTCCGGGCCGGACCGTGCCGACGACATGCACGGCCCGCTCCGTCCCGTCCCCGGCGGGGGTGGCCACGGTGAAGCCGCCCTGCTCGGTGGAGAGGGTGAGGTGGACGGCGCGACTCTCGCCGTCGGGCAGAAAGAGCGCCTTGCGCAGCTCGACATCCGCGAGGGCGGCGTCGGTGCCGCCGGTCAGTGTTCGCACCGCCTGGACGGCCATCTCCAGGAACCCGGCGGCGGGGAAGACCACGGTGCCCTGGATCCGGTGGTCCTCCAGATACGGCAGTGCCTCGGCGTCCAGCCGGGCCTCCCAGGCCGGTTCGGCGCCGGGCAGCCGACGACCGAGCAGCGGGTGGTCCAGCCGGCCCCGCCTGACCTGGGCGACGGGTCGGGGCTCGACCCAGTGCCGGTCCCGGCGGAACGGGTGACGCGGCAGCGGGACCACGCGCCCGGTCGGCTGCAGCACCGACCAGTCGATCTCGACCCCGAGGTTGTGCAGGGCGGCCAACGACGCGGTGAACGTGCCCTGTTCGTCTTCGTGACGCCGGATCGAGGGCAGTGTGCGCACCTCGGGGGACGTCGTATCCCCGCCTCGAGCGTCACCTGCCGTCCCGGCGGCCCGCGTCTCGACCGTCTCGACGATCGACCGGCCGAGCACCGGGTGCGGGCCGATCTCCACGAAGAGGCGGTAGCCGTCGTCGGTGAGCCGTTCGACCGCCTGGCGGAAGCGGACGGTGTCCCGGACGTTGTGCCACCAGTAGCCGGCGTCCAGTTCGGTGCCGTGGGCGGTGCCCTCGCGGCCCGTGAGATACAGCGGCACCACGGCCGGACGGGCCTTGAGATCGGCGAGCGACTCCAGCAGCTCGCCCTTGATCAGCTCCATCTTGGCGCTGTGGTACGGCACTTCCACGGACAGCGGGCGGGTGAAGACCTGCTCGGCGGTGAGCGTGGCGGCCAGCTCGGCGAGAGCCGCCGTGTCCCCGGCGAGGGTGAGCGAGCCGGGGCTGTTGACCGCGGCCACCGACACCGTGTCGCCGTAGGGGCACAGCCTCCGGCGGGCCTCGGCCTCGGTGAGCGCGACGGCCAGCATGCCGCCGGTACCGGCCAGCCGTTGCTGGAGGCGGCTGCGGTGGACGACCACCTTGACCGCGTCGGCCAGGTCGTAGACACCGGCCTCGTGGAAGGCGGCGACCTCACCGGTCGAGTGTCCGACGACCGCGTCCGGCCGCACCCCGCGACTGCGCCAGAGCGCGGCCAGCCCGACCTGGACGGCGAAGTTGGCGGGCTGGGCGAGCCAGGTCTCGGCCATCCGGGAGTCCGCCTCGTCGGCGGCGAGTTCCCGGGTCAGCGACCAGCCGGTCAGCTCGCCGATGTGCTCGGCGCACCGCTCGACGGCCTCACGGTAGACCGGCTCGGTGGCGAAGATCCGGCGGCCCATCGCCCACCACTGCGGGCCCATGCCGGTGAAGACCCAGCACAGCCGCCGGTGTCCGGGTTCCAGGCGGTGGTCGGTCAGGACGCGGGGGTGTGGTTCTCCCCGCAGGTACGCGGTGAACGCTTCGTCCAGCGAGGTGCGGGCGGCGGTGTCGCGGGAGTCGTAGACGACCGAGAGCCGGGCGCCGTGGTGCTGGCGGCGATGGGCCAGGGTGTGGCCGAGGTCGGCAGGCCGGGCCGGGGTACCGCCCCGCACCCCGGCCAGCTCGGCCTGGATGCCGGCGGCCAACTCCGGCAGAGCGGCGGCTTCCCGGGCACTGAGCGGAAGCACGGTCCAGACGGGCTCTTCGGCGCACCGGGACTCCAGCGAGCCCTGCGAGTGCTGCCGTGACCGCGGGTGCGACTCCGCCTCCGGCTCCCTGGCGGGCGCCGCCTCCAGCAGGACGTGCGCGTTGGTGCCGCCGAAGCCGAAGGAGTTGACCCCGGCCCTGGCCGGTCCCTGGTGCGCGGGCCAGGGTGTGGGCTCGGTGGGGATCTCGTACGGGAGCGTGGCCGCGTCTATCGCGGGGTTGAGCCGCTCCAGGTTGATGTGCGGTGGGATCAGCCGGTGTTTCAGCGCCAGCGCCGACTTGATCAGCCCGGCCAGACCCGCCGCCGACTCGGTGTGCCCGATGTTGGTCTTGACCGAGCCGACGTAGCACTTGTCCCCGGCCCGCCGCCCGACCGCCAGGGCACGGGCCAGCGCGTTCGCCTCGATCGGGTCGCCGACCGGGGTGGAGGTGCCGTGCGCCTCGACGTACTGGAGGTCGCCGGGGACGATCCCGGCCTGGGCGCAGACCCGTTCGATCAGGGCGACCTGGGCGTCCGGGTTGGGCACGGTGATGCCGTTGGTGCGGCCGTCCTGGTTGACGCCGCTGCCGATGACGACGGCGTGGATCGGGTCGCCGTCCCGGACGGCGTCGGAGAGCCGCTTGAGGGCGACGACCGCGACGCCCTCGGCGCGCACGTAGCCGTCGGCGGCCGCGTCGAAGGTGCGGGAGCGCCCCCGTGGGGAGAGGAAACCGCCCTTGGTCTCGGCGATCGTGTACTGCGGCGCGATGTGCAGCAGGGTGCCGCCGGCCAGCGCGAGGTCGGTCTCGCCGCGCAGCAGGCCCTGCGCGGCCAGGTGGACGGCGACCAGGGAGGAGGAGCAGGCGGTGTCGAGGGAGACGCTGGGGCCGCGGAAGTCGAAGCAGTGCGAGATGCGGTTCGACACCATCGTCATCATCGTGCCGGTGGCGGTGTGCGGGGCCAGGGTCTCGAAGGAGAGGTCGGAGAACTGGACGATCTTGTAGTCCAGGGTGAACGCGCCGATGTAGACGCCGACTTCACGGCCCGCCAGCTCGGCCGGTTTCTGCCCGCCGTCCTCCAGCGCCTCCCAGGACACCTCCAGCAGTTTCCGCTGCTGCGGGTCCATGTGGTCGGCCTCGCGGCCGCTGATGCCGAAGAAGGCCGGGTCGAACTCGTCGAAGCCGTCGATGTATCCGCCCCGGCCGCCGACCAGCCGGCCGGGCTTGCCCCGGTCCCGGCTGCTCAGGGTGGCCACGTCGTAACGGCTGGGCGGGGTGGCCGTGATGCAGTCCTTGCCGTCGACCAGGTTCTGCCAGAACGCCCGGTGGTCGCACGCCCCGCCGGGCAGCCGGCAGCCGATTCCGATGATCGCGATCTTCTCGCGCGCGGTGTCGACGGCGTCGGCGAGCGGAGGGCCCGTGGGTGAGGAGGCCGGGTGCGGTGGGCGAGAGCGGGGGAGAGGGGGGAGCGAAGGGTCCGAGGAGCCCGAGGGTTCCGAGAAGGTACCGATGCATGAGTCCGTCATGGGCGAGTCCTTGAGACGCTGCGTCGCGCGTGCGGCTCGGGTGGCTCAGTCGCACGGGCATGGGGACGGTGGCCGCGCTCCCGGATCCGTGCGGGCGGAGCCGGGGCAGCCGAAGCGGAAGAGCGAGGGCACAGTGGTCCGGGTCGGTGGGAGCTGTCGGAGTGTGCGGCTGTGCGCGAGGGCTGGAAGTGAGGTGCGGTCACGACGGGACCGGCGTCCTCGATCACTGCCCGCGCATGCCGCCCCCCCCTGCGACCGCCGCCGAACAGTCACCGACAGTGTTCATTCAGATACTAAGGGTGTTCACCGCTCGATGCGAGAGGTTCTCGGAAGGAATCGGAAATGGGTGAAGTCGTCCGATAAGCGTCGGTGGTAATCCCGCCGGAGAGTGAGCAGATTCGGCCACCGGATCCACTGGTGCGATCATCCGCTGATGTCATGTGGGGTGCGTTCCGGTGCGACTTCGGGCGGCATCGCGGCACGCTGTACCGTCGGCGACGGGCGGCCGGCCGGCCCGCTTCGGGTGGCGACCTCGCCCGTACGAGAGGGGATCGTGGAGACGAGTACGCAGGCGGGTCCCGCCGGGCAGCCGCGAACACCCTTGAGCAGAGGGCGTGTTCTGGATACCGCCGTCGCCCTGGCCGACGAGGGCGGAGTCGACGCGCTGAGCATGCGCAAGATCGCGCAGGCGCTCGGCGTCGTGCCCATGGCGCTCTACAAGCACGTGGCGAACAAGAACGAGTTGCTGGACGGCATGATCGACGTCCTCGTCGGCGAGATCGACCCCCCGGTCGTCGGCGTCGGCTGGAAGGCCGCCGTCCGCGGACGGGTCCTCTCGGCCCGGCGTATGCTCCTGCGCCACCCGTGGGCCCCCGAGGTCATCGAGTCGCGCATCAAGTCACGGACCACCCCGACGCCCGTGGTCATGGAGTACCTGGACTCGATGATCGGGATCTTCCGGGCCGGGGGCTTCTCGCTCGACCTGACGCATCACGCGATGCATGTCATGGGAAGCCGTCTGCTGGGCTTCTCCCAGGAACTGTTCGAGGACTCCTCCGGCCGTGAGCCCGACCCGGACGCCCTGTCGCCCGAGGAGATGGCCGCGCGCTACCCCCACATCACCGCACTGGCCATGGCGGTCGCCCACGACCGTGATTCGGTCGTGGGCTCCGGCTGCGACGACCAGTTCGAGTTCGAGTTCGCCCTGGACCTGACACTGGACGGCCTGGAGAGGCTCCTCGGCGCGCCCTGATCCGTCGACGATCGCCTGAACCCCTTGACGGGTGTACGGCGTACACCTAGCTTGCCTTCGAGGGGGTGTACGCCGTACACCAGGTGCACCCGGCCGTCGTGAGGCAAGGGGGAGACCGATGAAGGCGATCGTTCAGGAGCGGTTCGGGCCGCCGGACATCCTGCGGCTGGCGGACATCGACCGCCCGGAGATCGGAGCCGACGAAGTGCTGGTACGGATCCGCGCCGCCGCGCTCAACCCGTACGACTGGCACATGATGCGCGGCGACCCGTACGTGGCGCGGCTGTCGGGGGTCGTGGGGCTGACCCGGCCGAAGGCCCGGGTGGCCGGGATCGACGCGGCGGGCGAGGTCGAGGCGGTCGGCGCCGCGGTGCGGGGGCTCCGGCCCGGTGACGAGGTCATGGGCTTCTGCCCGGGCTCCTTCGCCGAATTCGCGTGCACCACCGCGGATCTGCTGGTGCGCAAGCCGGCGCACCTCACGTTCGAGCAGGCCGCGGCCGTGCCGTTGGGAGCGGTGACCGCCCTGCGCGGCATCCGGACCGTCGGGCGGGTGCGGTCCGGGCAGCGGGTGCTGGTCAATGGGGCGGGCGGGGGCGTCGGCACCTTTGCCGTACAGATCGCCGTGGCCCTGGGGGCCGAGGTGACCGGCGTGTGCAGCGCGCGCAACGTCGATCTCGTGCGCTCACTGGGCGCCGCGCACGCCGTCGACTACGCCCGCGAGGACTTCACCGGCGGGCCCACGCGGTACGACGTGATCCTGGACAACGTGGGCAACCACCCGCTGGGGCGACTGCGCCGGGCGCTCACGCCGGCGGGGGCCCTGGTGGCCAACGGCGGTGGCTCGCCCGGCCGGGTGTTCGGGGCGATGGGCTCCATGGCGCGACTGGGCGCGGCCGACCTGTTCACCCGTCAGCGGCTCCGCCCCATCCTGCCCTCGCCCCCGTCCGGACCGACCCACGACGACCTGCTCGCCGTCACCACGCTCATCGGGACCGGCGCACTCACCCCGGTCGTCGACCGGACCTACCCCCTGGCGGACACGGCCGAGGGGGTACGCCACGTGGAGCGGGGCCACGCCCGGGGAAAGGCGGTGATCACCGTGCGGTGAGCGTCTCTTCGACCGCTGTCCGGGGCCGTTGCGCCGGTGGCGTACCGACGGCGTACCGGTGGCGTGCGGGGCGCGGCCGCCGTGTCCCCGGTCGAGCCGACGCGGTCGTGCGAGCAGGCCGGCCGCGTCACCCCGTCAGGGCCGCCACGTCCGCGCGGATCGCCGGTAGTTGGGAGTGCAGTACGCCGCCGGGACAGGCGGTGGCCGCCCAGTCGCGGTGGCCGGAGATGGCGGGGCCGTTCCAGACGGCGCCGTTGACCGGGTTGACGTAGGCCACGTTCTCCTGAAGGGGGTCGATGGCGTGCCGTGTGGCGAGTTCCGCCAGCAGTTGGACGAGCGCGCCGCGCGCGGCGGACGTGGGCGCGCTGGTGGTGAACGTACCCAACAGGGCGATCCCGACGTTCCCCGTGTTGTACGTGACGATGTGAGCGGCGGTGACCAGCCGTCCCGCCGCGTCGTGTGCGGGGTCCCCGTCGCTGCCGGACCAGCGTCCCTCGTAGACCAGTCCGGCCGCGTCGATCAGATAGTGGTAGCCGATGTCGCCCCAGCCCTGGCCGACCGTCTGGTCGCGGTAGATCGTGCGGACCCGGGCCGCGGGGTCCGCCTCGCCGTTCGCGCTGCCGGTGTGGTGCACGGACAGGGTCTGCACCGGGTGGTAGTCGGCAGGCCAGGTCTCCCTGCCGTCCGGACCGAAGCGCAGGCTCTCGTCCGCACCCCAGGCCTGCCGGGACCGCAGGACGTAGGCGGCGGACGCGGACGTGGCAGACCGGGCGGAGCCGGTGGTCGCGGAGCCGGCGGCCGTGGCCGGGTGGGAGAGGGCTCCGGTCACGGCGACGGCGCCGAGGGCCCCCAGCAGGGTGCGCCTGCGTAATGCGCCGATGGAGTCAGGGGAGTCGGAGGAGCTTGAAAAGCTTGAGGAGTTGGAGGAGCCGGAGGCGTCGGACGGAGTCGAGTGTCTCGGATGCATGGCTGTCCTTCCGGAGCGGAGCAGAACAGAGCAGGGGGCCAGGTCACCGGTCCGTGGCCCCGTCGTCGAGGTCGGCGCACTGCTGGAAACGTACCGGACCCCGATCGGCGAGGGAGGCGTCGGCGCGCAGGACGTGGCTGCTGCGCGCGGTGGTGAGCGGAGGGGCGCGTCGGGGGTGATCGGTGGACTCGGCGGTGCGGCGGTCGGTTGGATGGGACTCGGGCCGGTCCGCGGCGTCATGGCCGACGCCCGGGGGCCGACCGACGACACCCGACACGCGCCGGAGATGAGCTGCCATGGTGACCGACCGGTACGGCAACGGCCTGTACGAGTGCACCGCCGAGGGAGCGGCGCACCTGGACCGGGCCGTGGAGGGGCTGTTGTTCTTCCGGCCGGAGTTCCCGACCGCCGTCGCGGACGCCGTGGCCGCGTGTCCGCGGTCGCCGCTGGCCCAGGCGTTCGCGGCGTATCTGGGGGTGCTGGGTACCGAGTCGCGGGACGCCGAGGAGGCGGGCCGTGGATTCCTGGCCTTCAGCGCAGGGCTGGACCACGCGGCGCTGCCCCGGCGGGAGCGCATGCACCTGGCGGCGGCGGAGGCCTGGCTCGGCGGCGATCTGGGGCGGGCCGGCCGGATTTTGGAGGATCTGGTCGTGGAGTGCCCTCGTGATCCGCTCGCCCTGGCGGTGGGCCATCAGCTCGACTTCTTCACCGGGGACGCCACACGGCTGCGGGACCGCATCGGCGGAGCCCTGCCGGCGTGGGACGCGGACGATCCCCACCGGGGGCCGCTGCTGGGCATGTACGCGTTCGGCCTGGAGGAGTCGGGTCACTACGACCGGGCCCAGGAGGTGGCCCGCGCCGCCGTCGAGCGGAACCCCGGTGACATCTGGGCCATCCACGCCGTCGTCCATGTGCACGAGATGCAGGGCCGGTTCGCCGAGGGGCTCGACTTCCTCGACGCGCGCCTCGACGACTGGGCGAGCGGCAGCCTGCTGACCGTGCACAGCTGGTGGCACTACGCCCTCTACGCGCTGGAGGCGGGCGACACCGCCACGGCCCTGCGGATCTACGACGCCGTACTGCACCACGAGGAGTCGTCCGGGTTCGTCATGGAACTCCTCGACGCCGCCTCACTGTTGTGGCGGTTCCTCCTGGACGGCTCGGAACAGGAGGCCCGTTGGCGGGCCCTGGCCGACGCGTGGGCCGCACGCGCGGACCCGCCGTTCTACGCCTTCAACGACGTGCACGCCGTCATGGCCTTCGCGGGAGCGGGGCGGCTGGAGACGGCGGACGAGTTCGTCGCCGACCGGCGGCGCTGGCTGCGGGCGGCCCGGGCAGGCGGGCGGCCCCACACCAACCGCGTGATGACCGCCGAGATCGGGCTGCCCGTGTGCGAGGCGCTGGTGGCGTTCGCCCGTGCGGACTACGCGACGGTGGTGGACCTGCTGTGGCCGATCCGCCGCCGGCTGCACACCTTCGGTGGCAGCCACGCCCAGCGGGACGCGGTCCAGCGGACCCTGCTGGAGGCGGCCCTCCGCGCACGCCGGGACGACCTGGCCCGTCGCCTGCTCGGCGAACGCGCCGGTCTGAGCCCCCACAGCCCCTACAACTGGCTCGGGCAGGCCCGCCTCGCCGACGCCCTCGGGGAAGCGGGCCGCGCGGCCGTGGCCCGCGCCACGGCGACCGAGCTGGCGGCCCCCGCGGCGGCGAGGCTCAGCGGGAACGCGCACGACAGGTACCTCGCCCGGAAAGCCTGAGCCCGGCCGGCTCCGTTCCGCCGCGCTAGGACAGACAGCCCACATGCGCCAGGGCCTGCTTCAGCAGGACTCCCTGGCCGCCCGGCATCTCGCTCTGCACGGAGGCCGACGCCGCCTCCTGGGGGCTGAACCACACCAGGTCGAGCGCGTCCTGGCGGGGACGGCAGTCGCCGGCCACGGGGACGATGTAGGCGAGGGACACCGCGTGCTGACGCGGGTCGTGGAACGGGGTGATGCCCTGGGTCGGGAAGTACTCCGCGACGGTGAACGGCTGGAGCGCGGACGGGACGCGGGGCAGCGCCACCGGCCCGAGGTCCTTCTCCAGGTGCCGCAGAAGCGCGTCGCGCACCCGCTCGTGGTGCATCACGCGGCCGGAGACCAGATTGCGGCTGACCGTCCCGTCCGGGCCGATGCGCAGCAGCAGCCCGATGCTGGTGACTTCGCCGCTGTCGTCGACGCGCACGGGCACCGCCTCGACGTACAGGATCGGCATCCGGGCGCGCGCCGACTCGAGCTCGTCGGACGGCAGCCAGCCGGGCGTGGTTTCGGTCATGTCAGACATTGGCCGATCATACTTTCAACGTCAGGCGGAGCGCGCGTCGCTCCGATCACACCTGTCAGAGATGCCCCCGTCGCTCCGTCCGCATGCGCGGCGTGGACGATCAGTCGTGCGCGGCCCACATTCCGCGCACATGACCGAGGTGGCGGGTCATCACCGCGCGTACGGCCTCCTCGTCGCGAGCGAGCAGCGCGTCCAGGAGTTCCAGGTGCTCCTGTGCCGAGGCCAGCAGCCGGCCCGACTCGACGAGCGCGGTCAGACCGTAGAGACGGGCGCGTTTGCGCAGGTCACCGACGACCTCCACGAGGTGCGTATTGCCCGCGAGGGCGAGCAGACCGAGATGGAAGCGGGTGTCGGCCTCGACGTACGCGATGAGGTCACCGGCGGCCGCGGCGGCGACGATCTCCCGGGCGGCGGGCCGCAGCGCCTCCAGGGAGACCGGGTCGGCGGACCGGGCCAGGCCGACCGTGGTCGGGATCTCGATGAGCGAGCGGACATGGGTGTACTCGTCGAGCTGCCGCTCGGTGACGGCGGTGACCCGGAACCCCTTGTTGGGCACGGTGTCGACCAGTCCCTCCTTGGCCAGATCCAGCATGGCCTCGCGCACCGGCGTCGCCGAGACACCGAAGCGGCCGGCGAGCGCGGGCGCGGAGTACACCTCGCCCGGCCGCAGCTCACCGGCGATCAGCGCGGCCCGCAACGCGTCGGCGACCCGCTCGCGGTAGCTGCTCTTCTTGCCGCCGAGCACGGGCAGGGCGGGGCCGGCGGCAGGGGCTGACAGGGCCATCGGGCCACTCCTAGAGGACGAACCCGGAAGGGAACGGGTCGGACGGGTCGAGCAGGTACTGGGCGGTGCCGGTGATCCAGGCGCGGCCGGTGAAGCTGGGGAGCACGGCCGGGACACCGGCCACCTCGGTCTCGCCGAGCAGTCTGCCGGTGAAGTGGGTGCCGATGAAGGACTCGTTCACGAACTTGGTGTGCAGCGGGAGTTCACCGCGCGCGTGGAGCTGGGCCATGCGCGCGCTGGTGCCCGTGCCGCAGGGGGAGCGGTCGAACCAGCCGGGGTGGATGGCCATCGCGTGCCGCGAGTGCCGGGCGGTGGCGCCGGGGGCGTAGAGGTGGACGTGGTGGACGCCGTGGATCGACGGGTCCTCCGGATGCACGGGTCCCCCCTCGGCGTTGATGGCCTCCATCAGGTCGAGGCCCGCCCGCAGAATGTCGTCCTTGCGGTCACGGTCGAAGGGCAGTCCGAACTGCTCCAGCGGCAGGATCGCGTAGAAGTTGCCGCCGTAGGCGAGGTCGTAGGTCACGGTCCGGCCGTCGGCGAGCGTGGCCTTGCGGTCGAGGCCGACGGAGAACGACGGCACGTTCCGCAGGGTGACCGCCTTCGCCGCGCCGTCCTCCACCGCCACCTCGGCCACGACGAGGCCCGCCGGGGTGTCGAGGCGGATGGTGGTGACCGGTTCGACCACCTCGACCATGCCGGTCTCCACGAGGACGGTCGCCACCCCGATCGTGCCGTGGCCGCACATGGGCAGATAGCCGGAGACCTCGATGTAGACCACGCCCCAGTCGCAGTCGGGGCGGCTCGGCGGCTGGAGGATCGCGCCGCTCATCGCCGCGTGCCCGCGCGGCTCGTTCATCAGCAACTGCTTGATGTCGTCGCGGTGTTCACGGAACCACAGCCGGCGTTCGTTCATGGTCGCGCCGGGGATCGTGCCGATCCCGCCGGTGATCACCCGGGTGGGCATGCCCTCGGTGTGCGAGTCGACGGCGTGCAGGACGAGCTTGCTGCGCATGACCGGCCCTACCTCTCTGCTGTGGGTTACGCGAGCCCCGCCGCGACGGCCTTCTCGGTGGCCGCGCGGATCACGGCCTCCTGCTCCGGCAGCAGGTCCACACGCGGCGGACGGCAGCGTCCTCCGTGCCGACCCACGATGTCCATCGACAACTTGATCGCCTGCACGAACTCCACCTTGGAGTCCCAGCGCAGCAGCGGGTGCAGTTGCGCGTAGAGGTTCTTGGCGGTGGTGAGGTCGCCGTCCACCGCCGCGTGGTAGAGCTCCACCGTCGCGGCGGGCAGCGCGTTCGGATAGCCCGCCACCCAGCCCTTGGCGCCCGCCAGCGCCAGTTCCAGCAGGACGTCGTCAGCGCCGATCAACAGGTCCAGTTCCGGGGCGAGTTCGGCGAGCTGGTAGGCCCGGCGGACATCACCGGAGAACTCCTTCACGGCCCGGATGTGTCCCTCGCCGTGCAGCTTGGCGAGCAGTTCGGGGACGAGGTCGACCTTGGTGTCGATCGGGTTGTTGTACGCGACGACCGGCACGCCCGCCTTCGCCACCTCGGCGTAGTGCGCGAGCACGGACCGCTCGTCGGCGCGGTACGCGTTCGGCGGCAGCAGCATCACCGCCGCACAGCCCGCGTCCCGCGCCTGCTCGGCCCAGCGCCGGGACTCGGCCGAACCGTAGGCCGCGACCCCCGGCATCACCCGCGCGCCACCGATCGCGGCGACGGCGGTCTCGACGACCGCGGCGCGCTCCTCGGGTGTCAGCACCTGGTACTCGCCGAGCGAGCCGTTCGGTACGACACCGTCACAGCCGTTCTCGACGAGCCAGGCGCAGTGCTCGGCGTACGCGTCGTGGTCGACGGAGAGATCATCGCGCAGGGGGAGCGCGGTGGCGACGAGGACGCCGCGCCAGGGACGGTTCTCGGTGGTGGCCATGTGTGGGACGCCCTCTCCATGAGGTGTGACATATCACTGGGGGTGTTTGGAGTGCTGTGCTGTGGCGCCGAGGCTCAGGGTGGGGCGTCGGTGTCGGAGTCCTCTCCGGTCCCGCCCGCCCGCGCCAGCACGCCGAGGGGGACCGGCTGGGCGAACGGCCGCCGCGCCACGGCCTGGTCGCATCCGGCGATCCCCGCGACCGCCGGCCCGCACATCCGGCCCTGGCACCAGCCCATCCCGGCACGGGTGAGCAGCTTCACGGTCCGGAGGTTTCCGGCGCCCAGCTCCCCGACGGCCTCACGGACGGCTCCGGCGGTGACCTCCTCGCACCGGCAGACGACCGTGTCGTCCGTGACCTGCTCGGTCCAGTGCGCCGGTGGGACGTACACGGCGTCGAGGACACCGAAGAACTGCCGTAGTTCCGCACGGGACTTGGCCGCCCCCGCCCATTCGCCCGGGTCCGGCACCCGGCCGCGCAGACGGGCGGCGACGGACCGGCCGGCGATGTGGCCCTCGGCCAGGGAGAGGGCCGCGCCGCCGACCCCGGTGGTCTCGCCCGCCGCCCAGACGCCCGGTACATCGGTGCGCTGCTCCTCGTCCACCCACACGCGCGCCCCGGTGGACTCGATCCGGCAGCCGAGCGCCTCGGCGAGATCGGTGTGCGGCAGCAGGCCCTGCCCGACGGCGAGCGTGTCGCAGGGGATACGCCGCCCGGTCCCGGCCCGGACCCGGCCCTCCGCGTCGAGCGCGGCGACGGTCACGGCCTCCAACCGATCCTCGCCGTGCGCCTCGACGACGGTGTGGCGTACGAGGGGCCGCACCCGGTGGCGCAGCAACTCCGCCCCGTACCAGGCCCCTTCGGCGAGCTTGTCCGCCCGGCGGGTCAATGCCCCGGCCCGCCGCACCAGGGCCCCGGGGTGCGCGGACTCCACCAGCGCGGCGACCTTGACGCCCGCCGCCGCGAGCCCGGTCGCCACCGGCAGCAGCAGCGGGCCGGTCCCGGCGACGACCGCCGTACGGCCCGACACCGCGAGCGTGCCCTTCAGCATGGCTTGCGCGCCCCCGGCGGTGACCACGCCCGGCAGGGTCCAGCCGGGGAAGGGCAGCACCTTCTCGTAGCCGCCGGTCGCGAGCAGGACGGCGTCCGCGCGCACCTCGACGGGCTTCTCCCGGTCGGGCCCGAGCAGCGCGTGCACGATGAAGTGCGCGGGGCCGTCCAAGTGCCGCTCCACGCACCACACATGGTGGTCGGGGAGGTGGGTGACGCGTCCGGCGGCGACCTCGTGTGCGAGGCCGTCGCGCAGCCGCCGCCAGGTGCGCCACTGATGGTGCAGGGCCTGCGGACGCCGCGCGCCGAGCCCGGCCGAGGGCTGCCGGTAGAACTGGCCGCCCGCTGCCCGCGCGGCATCGACCACGGTGACCCGTACGCCTCGTCGGGCCGCCGCCAGGGCGGCGGCGAGCCCCGCGGGGCCCGCGCCGACGATCGTCAGACGGGGCGGCCCGGGTTCAGTTCTCATGGCCCGTGCCCTCCTGGGTGCGGATCGCGTCGCCCGGTCGGACCGGAACCAGACAAGCCCGTTGATTGGGGCGGTCGTTGACGGTGACCAGGCAGTCGAAGCAGACACCGATGCCGCAGAAGATCCCGCGTGGTCGCCCCGCACCGCGGGTGGTGCGCCAGGACGTCACCCCGGCGGCCCAGAGCGTGGCCGCGACCGTCTGGCCCGGCAGCGCCTCCAGCTCACGCCCGTCGAGAGTGACGGTGAAGGCGGGCCCCGGCTCCGCCCGCGCCAGCTCCAGCGGGTTCATGCCGCGTCCCCTTCGCACTCCGCGAACCGGTCCGGGCGGAACGGCGCGAGATCCAGAGCGGGCGTCCCGCCGGCGAGCGCCTGGGCGATCAGCTGTCCGGTACCGGTGGCGAGCCCGATCCCGGCGCCCTCGTGCCCGCAGGCGTGGAACAGGCCCGGCACCCGAGGGTCCGGCCCGATCGCGGGCAGATGGTCCGGCATGTACGGCCGGAAGCCGACGTACGTCCGCATCGCGCGCACCTCCTCGAGGAACGGGAACAACCGGGTCGCGCCCGCCGCCAGCGCCCGGACGACGGGAAGCGAGAACGACCGGTCGAAGCCGACCCGTTCGCGGCTCGCGCCGATCAGCACAGGTCCTGCGGCCGTGCCCTCGACCACGGGGGAGGTCTGGAGCGCCGCCGAGTCGCTGGCCACGTCGGCCACGTAGTCGGCGGCGTACACCTTGTGTCGCACCATCGGCGGCAGCGGCTCCGTGACGAGCACGAAGCCGCGCCGGGGGAGGACCGGGAGGCCGACTCCCGCGAGCGCGGCCAGGTGACCGCCCCAGGTCCCGGCGGCGTTCACCACCGCCGGGGCGTGGACGTCGCCCCGGTCGGTCCGTACGCCACGTACGGCACCGGCCCGGGTGCGCAGCACCTCCGTCACGGTCCGGCCGGTGAACAGCCGGGCCCCGGAGGCCCGTACGAGGTGGGCGGCGGCCAGGGTGGGCATGACCTGGGCGTCCTGGGGGTAGTGGATGCCGCCCGCGAGGCCGGGCGCCAAGTGCGGTTCCAGAGCGGTGAGTTGACCGGCCGGGACGGTGATCGCCTCGACGCCGGCGGCACGTTGCCCGGCGGCGAACCGCTCCAGCGCGGCGAGACCTTCCGGCGCGGACGCCACGACGACCCCACCCTTGGGCTCGTACTCGAACGCCGTTCCCAGGCCCGGCTCGGCGGCCAGCTCCGCCCACAAGCGGACGGACAGCAGGGCGAGTTCGAGCTCGGGGCCGGGCTCCTTGTCGGAGACCAGGATGTTGCCCTCCCCGGCCCCGGTGGTGCCGCCGGCCACCGGGCCACGGTCCACCACGGCGACGTCCAGACCCGCCCGGGCCGCGTACAGGGCGCAGGCCGCGCCCAGCATTCCCGCTCCGACAACCACGACGTCGCAGGTCAGTCGCTCGGTCACGCCAGTACTATGTCACATGGCGCTGTGGGGCGGAATACTCCTTACACGCCGCGGGCTAGCTGCTGCTGCTGCTCCGGCCCGAGGATGAGGTCGTCGACCCCCTGCTGACGATGCCTGCGGACCAGTCGGACAAGCGGGGGACGAAGGAACGGGCGAGGGCCATGTGGGATGTGGCCACGTCGGCGAAACGTTGCGCCAGTTGTCCGTGCTGGTCCGCTCGCCCTCGGCACGCTCGCGGTCCCGCGCTCCGGCGACGACACCACGGACACTGCGCCGTTGACACGGCGAACACGAGGAGACCGCGAGGGTATGTACTGACAGGTGTCTGCCTCCGGCCGGCGCTGGCCGCGATGCTCGTGGCATGACAAAAACGAGTGTCCCGATCACCGTCTTCGCCCGTACAACGTCCAGCCCCGCGCACACCTACCAGGTCATCGTGCCGATCGACCTCGCCCAGGTGTTCAAGCCGTGGGGACCGTTCCCCGGCGTCGCGGAAGTGCGTGACCAGACCGGCACCTGGAACCGGCCGGGGACGTCGCGCCAGACCTGGTTCACCGACGGCTCCAAGGCCGACGAGCGGCTTACCGAGATCGCGGAGGGGCACGGGTTCGCCTATGAACTGAGTGGCTTCACCAACGTGTTGGCCAAGCTGGTCTCCGGGGTGCGCGGCGAGTGGTCGTTCCTGCCCGAGGGGACCGGCACGTCGATCCGGTGGACGTACGACTTCCGGCCGCTGCCAGGCCGCCGCTGGATCGTCGCTGGGCCGTTCAAGCCGCTCTGGGCCCGCTACATGCGCGCTGCACTCACCAGGATGGTGACCGTGGTGCAGGAAACGCCCGGTGGCATCATGGCGTAGTGAGCGATATGAGCTTCGGCGCCTTACTGCGCGGCTGGCGCGACCGCCTGGACCCGGCCGATGCCGGCTACGCCCGGTCGGCCCGCCGCCGCGCCCCTGGCCTGCGCCGCGAGGAACTCGCCGAACTCGCCGGCCTCTCCGTCGAGTACGTGCTGCGCCTGGAGCAGGGCCGGGCCACCCATCCCTCCGCGCAGGTGGTCTCGGCCATCGCCCGCGCGCTGCGGCTCACCCCGGCCGAACGCGACCAGTGCTTCCGCGCTGCCGGCCTGCTCGCCCCACGTGACCGTACCGTCGGCACGCACGTGCCGCCGAGCGTCCGCCGCCTGGTCGCCCGCCTCGGTGACCTCCCGATCGGCGTGTTCGCCGCCGACTGGAGCCTGCTGTGGTGGAACGCCATGTGGACGGCTCTGCACGGCGACCCGTCCGGCCTGGCGCCCGCCGAACGCAACCTCGCCCGCGCTCTCTTCGGCATGGGAGAGGGGCGCTGGCACCTGTACCCCGTCTCATCGGCGGCCGGAGAGTACGCGTTCGAGACGGCGATCGTCGCGGACCTGCGCGAAGCGGTCGCCCGCTATCCGGCCGACCCGGAGCTGGCCGCGCTCGTGGACGGGTTGCGCAAGGCCTCGCCGCTCTTCGGTGAGCTGTGGGCCGTGGCGGGCATGGAGCAGCTGACGGGTGACCTGAAGACGATCAGCCATCCCGAGCTTGGCGACGTCACCCTGGACTGCGACGTGCTGACCTTGCCGGGAGCCGACCTGCGCATCGTCACTTACACAGCGGCCCCGGGAACCCGCGGCGCCGACCAACTCGATCTCATGCGTGCGTCCCGGTTCAGCGAAGCCCGCTGACGCTCACGAGCTCGGCCGACAACCACTCCCGCGACGTGATGGACAGCCTGCCGTTCCTGCGCGAGCGCGACGTCACCGTGCTGGGCAACGGCGGCGTGCAGGACATGCAGCCGTCCGGCTGGGACCCGGACCTGGCCTGGCCGGTGCATACGGTGGGCCTGGTCGCCCTCGGTCTCCGGCTTATCGACAACATGGAGCTCACCCAGCTCACCCAGCTCACCGAGCTCGCCACCGGCTCGCTCCGGTCGCGGGCGAGGTGGTCGTCGACAAGAACCGCTACGACGCCTTCGAACTGATAGTGCGCAGGTCAGAGGCCTTGTCAACTCTCATTCTCAGCGCCGATCCTCAGCTGCTGCTACGGGCTACTACTCTTCAGGATCAGCAGGGGACGGCATCACGTCCCACCGCGCCGCACGACTCCACGCCGCACGACTCCACGCCCCACCGGTCGAGAACCCTCCCCTTCGTCCCCGAGGACAGTGCGATGTCCCATGACAAGCCCTGCTGCGCCCCCGGCCGGGAGCCGGTGGCCGTGCCGCTCGCCGTACCGCCGGCCGGAACCCGGCGGTCGGCGGGAGCGAGCCGCGAACGGTTGCTGGCGTTGCCCGGCGGGACCTTCCTGATGGGGTCCGAGGACGAGGTCGGTTACCCGGCGGACGGAGAGGGCCCGGTCCGGGAGGTCCAGGTGAGCCCGTTCCGTATCGCCGCCACGACCGTCACCAACGAGCGGTTCGCGGCCTTCGTGGAGGCGACCGGGCATGTGACCGAGTCCGAGCGTTTCGACTTCTCGTTCGTCTTCGAGGGCTTCCTCACCGATGAACTGCGCGCCGTCTCCCCGAGCGTCCCCGGCACCCCGTGGTGGCGCGGCGTCCGGGGTGCCGACTGGCGGCGGCCCGCGGGGCCCGGCTCCTCGGCCGAGGCGATCCCCGACCACCCGGTAGTTCACGTCTCGTGGAACGACGCGCAGGCCTACTGCGCCTGGTCGGGCACCCGGCTGCCCACCGAGGCCGAGTGGGAGTACGCGGCCCGCGGCGGTCTGGAGCAGCGGCGCTACCCGTGGGGTGACGACCTCGCCCCCGAGGGTCGGCACACCTGCAACATCTGGCGCGGCACCTTTCCGACCGACAACACCGCGGCCGACGGCCATCGTTCGACGGCTCCCGTCGACGCGTTCGCGCCCAACGGATTCGGCCTCTACAACACCATCGGCAATGTGTGGGAGTGGTGTGCCGACCGGTTCAGCGCCGACTTCCACCGCACCGGGCCGCGCACGGACCCGACGGGGCCGCCCGACGGCCCGGCCCGGGTGATGCGCGGCGGCTCCCACCTGTGCCACGCCTCCTACTGCAACCGCTACCGGGTCGCCGCCCGCTCCTCCAACACCCCCGACAGCGCGACCGGGAACATCGGCTTCCGGGTCGCGGCGGCGGTCTGAACCACCGGTGAATTCAGGCGCTCGGCGTCGACCGCTGGACCGCCCGCACCCGTCGGTCGAACTCACGGTTGAGCAGCGGGGTGAGCACGCTGCCGAAGCGGGCCAGCGCGCGGGTGCCCGTGTCCGGGCAGATGGTGAAACGCTGTCGGTCGATGCCCCTCACGATCGCCGCGGCGACCTTCTCTGCCGTGAGTGGTCGGATCGTGCCGCCGACGACCCGGGTCTCCTCCGGCTTCCACCGGTTCTCCTCGGCGAGCTGCGGGGTGTCCACATCCGGCGGGAACACGACGCCGACATGCACCCCACGCGGGGTCAGCTCGGCCCGCACCGACTCCATCAGGCCGCGTACGGCGAACTTGGCCGGCCCGTAGGCGCTGTAGCCGAAGATGCCGAGCAGTCCGGCGGCGGACGACACGGCGACCACACTGCCGCGTCCGCGCTCCACCATGCCGGGGGCGACGGCGCGTACGGCGTGGAGCGTGCCGAAGTAGTCGACTTCGATCATCTGCCGGAAGATTTCGTCGGACAGTTCGAGGAAGTGGCCGGGGCGGGCGAGCCCGGCCGACGTGATCAGGATGTCGCAGGGCTGCGCCTGTTCGGCCTCCAGCTCGGCGATGGCGCGGGTGAGAGCGGTCCGGTCGGCGACGTCGGCGGCCCGCGCGGCGACCGAGGCCCGGGTGCGGGCCGGGTCCGGTGTGCCGGCGGTCGATATCTCCTCCGCCGCCGCCTCCAGGCGCTCGGCGCCCCGTGCGATGAGCGAGACCCTCGCGCCGCGCGCCGCCAGCAGCCGGGCCGTGGCGAGACCGATGCCGCTCGACCCGCCGGTGACGATGACATGAGCCGAACTGATGTCCAGGGGGCGGGTGTTCCGCAGTCTCATGGCGGGGAGCGTAGCGGCTGAGAAGGCGATCAGAGCCCGAGCCCCTGCACCATCTCGTCGACGACCACCCGGCATCGAGGCAACGGCTGCCGGTCCGTCCGCGCCGGTACCGTCTCCTCACCGGAAGCCTGGTCGTTTCGTGCCGGCCCCGTCCCTTCGCCGGAAGCCAGGTCGACTTGGTCCGCCGGGTTCGTCGGCGCGGCCACCGGGATCTCGCGCAACCACTGCCGGACGACCCGCACCGGGAGGTCGTGGCGGTGCGCGGCCTCCCGTGCCGTGATCCTGCCGGAGAGGATGTCCGCGAGGGTGCGGATCCGCTCGGTCGAGGAGATCTCTGAGGCGTTCGTGGAGGCGTTCAAGGGCCGCGTCCTTTCCGTGGGCGTTCACCGGTGTCGTGGTCGAGCCGTTGTGACTCCGTACGTGGTGCGCGGTACTCGGAACAGGGACGTCACCAGCTTCGTGCCGTGCGAGGGAGCGGTCCTTGCCGTGGCGTTGCCCGCGACCGTCCGCAAGGTGAAGAACCTTCGGTCGTGCCCCGCCCTCCACCCCTAAGCCCCCTCACCCGCAGAACCCGCGTACCCGCAGGGCCTGTGTAACCCGCACGACCGCCATCACCCGCCCGGCCGAGTACCAGGGTGGCCCCCCGCCATTCCTCCCGCGCACGGGTCCGCCCGGCGGGAACTCGAACGCCCCACCCCGCATGCCGTCCACCCCCGGTCCCCCGACACTGACCCCATGCCAGGACAGCCCAGCCGCATCGAGGACTACGCCCTCATCGGCGACCTGCTCACCGCCGCCCTCGTGGGCAAGGACGGCAGCATCGACTGGCTCTGCCTCCCCCGCTTCGACTCGCCCGCCTGCTTCGCCGCCCTGCTCGGCGACGAGGACAACGGCCGCTGGCGCATCGCTCCCGCCGACGAGCACGGCCCGTACGCCCGCCGCCGCTACCGGGACGACACGGCGATCCTGGAGACGGAGTGGGAGACGACCGCCGGACAGGTCCTGGTCACCGACTTCATGCCGTGCCGCAAGACCGGCGCCCCCAGCGTCGTACGCATCGTCGAGGGCCTCTCCGGCACCGTCGACATGCGGATGGACCTGCGGCTCCGCTTCGACTACGGCCGCGTCCTGCCCTGGATGCGCCGGCGCGGCGGCGCGCTGACGGGCACCGCCGGGCCCGAGTCGGTGTGGCTGCGCACCCCCGTGCGGCCGGTCGCCCACGGCACGGCCCACACCGCCGTGTTCCCGGTCCGGGCGGGCGAGCAGATCCCCTTCGTACTCACCTGGCACCCCTCCCATCTGTCCGCACCGCACCAGGTGGACGCCTTCGAGGCACTGCGCAGCACCGAGTCGTACTGGCGCCGCTGGCTGCGCAGACTCACCTACGACGGGCCCTACCGTGACGCCGTCGCCCGTTCCCTGATCACGCTCAAGGCGCTGACGTACCAGCCGACCGGCGGCATCGTCGCCGCTCCGACCACCTCCCTGCCGGAGGAGATCGGTGGCGTCCGGAACTGGGACTACCGCTTCTGCTGGCTGCGGGACGCGGGCATGACGCTGGAGGCCCTGCTGCGCAGCGGTTTCAAGGCCGAGGCGGACGCCTGGCGGGGCTGGCTGGAGCGGGCGGTGGCGGGACGGCCCGAGGACGTCCAGATCATGTACGGCATCGCGGGGGAGCGGCGGCTGACCGAGTGGGAGGCCGACTGGCTGCCGGGCTACGAGGCGTCGCGCCCGGTGCGGATCGGCAACGCGGCCGCCGGGCAGCGGCAACTCGACGTGCCCGGGGAGGTGATGGACGCCATCCATCTGGCGATCGGCTGCGGACTGCGGCCCCGCAAGCATCTGGTCTCGCTCCAGGCCGTGTTCCTGGAACACCTGGAGCGGGCCTGGTCCGAGCCCGACCAGGGGTTGTGGGAGATGCGCGGCGCCCCCCGTCACTACACGCACTCCAAGGTGATGTGCTGGGTCGCCTTCGACCGGGCGGTCCGGCTGGCGGAGGCGCACTCCCGTCCCGGCCCGGTGGAGCGATGGCGCGCGGTCCGTGACCGTATCCACCGCGAGGTCTGCGAGCGGGCCTACGACCCGGAACGCAACACCTTCACCCAGTCGTACGGCTCCCGCGAGCTGGACGCCGCGCTGCTGCAGATCCCGCAGACCGGTTTCCTGCCGCCGGACGACCCGCGGATCATCGGCACCATCGAGGCCGTGCAGCGCGAACTCCTCACCGACGGGCTGGTGGCCCGCTACTCGGCGGGCACCGCCGACTCCCCGGACGGACTCACCGGCGGCGAGGGGGCCTTCCTCGCCTGCTCCTTCTGGCTCGCGGACGCCCTGCTGGCGATCGGCCGGGAGGACGAGGCGCGCGCCCTGTACGAACGGCTGCTGGCGCTGCGCAACGACGTCGGACTGCTCGCCGAGGAGTACGACCCCCGCGCCCGCCGCCAACTGGGCAACTTCCCGCAGGCGTTCACCCATGTCCCGCTGATCCGGGTCGCCTACGAGCTCGATCTGCACGCCCCGCACGCCCGCCGCGAGGACCCGAGGAAAGCACAGGATGTCCACCCCTCGGACGACGCGACCAATTCCCGGACACCCTCTTGACGCGGGGCGTGGGCGGCTCGACACTCCTGGTGGGGTATTTCCTAGTGAACAGGTAGGGAATGATGGGGCGCATGGAGCCGGTGGTCACTGGTGTGCCGCGCACGCGCCGGCAGTCCCTTCTGCTGACCTCCCGCCTGCACATCGATCTGCTGCGCGTCTGCAGCGCCGGAAGCCCTTCGAGCTGACCGAGCCGACCGGGCCGATCCGAGCCGCCGGCGTGGCACGCCGCACGCTCGCGCGCCCGTGTACTCGCGTCACCACCGTTCCCTCGCGTCGTCGCGCCGCCGCGCCACCACACCTCAGAGCCCCCGGGGAGACACATGTCCGCCATGCCCGTCCACGCCCTGAACGCCGTCCCGTCGCCGCGGCCCCTGCCCTCGTTCCGGGGCCGGATCGGCTGCGACGCGCGCAGCGGCCACTACGCCGTGCCGCGCCGCTACCGGCTCCATCTGTCGCTCTCCTGTCCGGGCGCCCTGCGCATCGCCGTCGTCCACAGCCTCCTCGGGCTGACGGACGCCTGTCCCGTGACCCTCCTGCCCGCCGTCCCCGACGGCCCGAACGGCGAACACTCCGCGCTGCGCCCGCTGTACGAGGCGAGCGCCCACCGCTACCCCGGCGCGGCCGTGGCACCGGTGCTCAGCGACGACTGGTCCGGACGCATCGTCAGCACCCACGCTCCCGACATCATGCGCGACCTCGCCCGCCGCTTCGGCGCCGACCGACCCGAGCTGTACCCGGAGGGTGCGGAGGCCGAGATCGAGGGCGTCGCGCGCCTCTGCGAACAGGGCATGGACGGCGCGGCCCAGCGCGCCGGACGGGCCGACGCCGACGACCTGGAACGCCGCGACGCACTCGGCTCCCTGTTGCGCACCCTCCACTCCCTGGACGCCCGGCTCGCCGGACAGAAGTACGTTCTCGGGAACCAACTCTCTGTCGCGGACGTCGAGTTGTGGGTGTCCCTGGTTCGGCTCGACACCGTGCACCGCTGGCACCTGGACGCCTCCGCCGTGCACCGCGTCGCCGACCACCCGCATCTGTGGGCGTACGCCCGCCGCCTGACCGCCCATCCCGCCTTCGGCCCCCATCTCGACCTCGACGGCATCGCCCGCCGGCACCACGCGCACTGCCGGGGCCTGGAGGCGGCCGGCGCCGCCGTACAGATCCTGGACTGGGCCTCCCACGTCCCGGACCAGGGCGTATCGGCAGACGGACAGGCGTCCCATGTGCTGGACTGACGTTGACAGCGCCCCGCCGGGCCTGAGTTACTTACGGCCACCCGATGAGCACGAGGCCCCCAGGGCCGGAAGACGATGGTGACGGACATGGACGCGACCCCGAGGCCCGCCGCATGGCGCCGCCACGGTTGCGTGCCGCTCTGCGCCGACCGCGCCGTCGATCTGCTCCGGGTCAATAGCGCACTGTGTAGCGCACGTTAGCGCGCGGCCGGGTCCCGCCCGGCGCCGCGCTCCCGTCGAGGCTGACGGTTCCCCGAACCCCTGAGGCACCGCACCAGCGGTCCGCCCTCTCTCCGCCAGCCCCGGTGCCGTGCGCATCCGTGTGCCTTCGGTGCCCGCGGACGACGATGTCGCCCGCCGGCCCCCGTCCGACGCGTGTCGCCCTCGCCGTACTTTCCACGGCGAGCGTCGCCCGCTCGCCGTACGGCCGAAGTCAAGTCGCCTGCGTCGCCTGGGGTTTCGACACTCCTCCGGAGCCCTTGATGAGTGAACCCCCAGGCGCCGCCGTGTCCCTGACCGAGGCACCGCCGCCCGCCGACGACACCCCGTCGACGCGGCTCGCCGCCCAGCGGGTGCTGCCGCTGCGCCGACCCGGCCGCTGGATCGCCACCGCGGTCGTGCTGGTCCTCGCGGCCCAGTTCGTCCACGGACTGATCTCCAACCCCTTCTACCAGTGGGACCGCTTCGCCTACTGGTTCCTGCGGCCGACCATCCTCGACGGACTCCTCATCACCCTCGAAGTCACCGCCTACAGCGCGGTGTTGGGCCTCCTCGGCGGCATCCTCCTGGCCCTGGCCCGACTCTCCGACAGCCCGGTCCTGCGCTCGGTGAGCTGGGTCTACATCTGGGCCCTGCGCTCGATCCCGCTGATCGTGGTCCTGCTGTTCCTCTACAACTTCAGCGCCCTCTACCAGACGCTCAGCCTGGGCGTCCCCTTCGGTCCGGCGTTCTTCACCTTCGACGAGTCGCGCCTCGCCACCGACATGGCTGTCGCCGTGATCGGCCTCAGCCTCAACGAGGCCGCCTACGCCGCCGAGGTCGTCCGCGGCGGCATCCTCTCCGTCGACCAGGGCCAGCACGAGGCGGCGTCCGCGCTCGGGCTGCCCAAGCGCTACCAGTTCCGCAGGATCGTCTTCCCGCAGGCGCTGCGCTCGATCACCCCGAACTACGTCAACCAGCTGATCGGCCTGATCAAGAGCACCTCACTGGTCTTCTACGTCTCCCTGCTCGACCTCTTCGGCACCGCCCAGGCCATGGGCTCCACCTACCCCGGCGACATCGTGCCGCTGCTGATGGTCTCCACCGTCTGGTACCTGATCCTCACCAGCGTCGTCTCCGTCGTCCAGTTCTACGTCGAGCGGTACTACGCCCGGGGCGCCACCCGCACCCTGCCGCCGACGCCGCTCCAGAAACTGCGGGCCGGGATCACCGACCTCCGGGCCCGCGTCCGCAAGGAGGCCGCCGTATGACCGCCGGGACGCTCGACACGACGCCGGGAACGCCCGCCCACGAGGCCGCCACCGTCGAGGTGCACGACGTGCACAAGTGGTACGGCGCCCACCGCGTGCTGAACGGTGTCGACCTGACCGTACGGCCCGGCGAGGTCACCGTGATCCTCGGCCCGTCCGGCTCCGGCAAGTCCACGCTGCTCAGGGTCATCAACCATCTGGAGAAGCCCGAGATCGGCCATGTCAGCGTCAACGGCGAACTGATCGGCGTACGCAGGCACGGCGACCGGCTGAAGGAACTGAGCGAGCGGGCGATCCTCGACCAGCGCTCCCGGATCGGCTTCGTCTTCCAGAACTTCAACCTCTTCCCGCACCTGACCGTGCTGGAGAACGTGGCGGCGGCGCCGGTGGCCACCGGGAAGCTCGGCAGGACCCAGGCCGACGCACTCGCCCGCGAACTCCTGGACCGGGTCGGCCTGGCCGACAAGGCGGCCGCCTACCCACGGCAGTTGTCGGGCGGACAGCAGCAGCGTGTCGCCATCGCCCGCGCCCTCGCCCTGCGCCCCGGCGTCATCCTCTTCGACGAGCCGACGTCCGCCCTCGACCCCGAACTCGTCGGCGAGGTCCTGGAGGTCATCAAGGATCTGGCGAGGAGCGGCACCACGCTGGTGATCGTCACCCACGAGATCGGCTTCGCCCGGGAGATCGCCGACCGGGTCGTCTTCATCGACGGCGGCCGGATCGTCGAACAGGGCCCGCCCGCAGAGGTCCTGGACAGGCCCAGGAACGAACGGACCAAGGACTTCCTCAGCAGGGTCCTGTGACCCCGTGTCAGCAAGGTCCTGACCCCGTGTGACCCCGAGCCCCCCGCACTTCCCCCACACCGCCCGCACCACCCTCTCGAAACGACAAGGACACCCAGCGATGCCCACGCACACCCGGTTCTCCCGGCGCAGCCTGCTGCGCGGTATCACCGCGGCGACCGCCGCAGCCACCCTCGCCACCGGGCTCACCGCCTGCGGGGGCGACACCGAGGCCGCCACCAGGACCGACGCCGCCGGCACGGTCACCGTGGGACAACTGGCCAACGGTGCCGCCGAGGAGACCGAGATCAAGGTCACCGAGGTGAAGTCGATCAGCGCCAAGCTGCCCGCCGCGATCAGGAAGAGCGGCAAGCTGGTGATCGGCTCGGGCACGCTGCCGTCCGGCAGTCCGCCGCTCGGCTTCATCGGCAGCGACCAGAAGACCGTCACCGGCTCCGAGCCCGACCTCGCCAGACTCGTGGCCGCCGTGCTCGGCCTCGAACCCGAGATACGCCAGTCGACCTGGGAGAACCTGTTCATCGGGATCGACAGCGGCAAGGTCGACGTCGGTTTCTCCAACATCACCGACACCGAGGAGCGCAAGCAGAAGTACGAGTTCGCCTCCTACCGCAAGGACGACCTGGCCTTCGAGACCAAGAAGGACAGCGCCTGGAACTTCGACGGGAACTACGAGAACCTCGCCGGGAGGACGGTCACCGTCGGCAACGGCACCAACCAGGAGAAGATCCTCCTGGAGTGGAAGGCGAAGCTGGCGAAGGAGGGCAAGAAGCCCCTCACCGTCAAGTACTTCCAGGAGAGCAACAGCATCTACCTGGCGCTGAGCAGCGGCAAGATCGACGCCTACTTCGGCCCCAGCCCCAACCTCGCCTACCACGCGGCCAAGACCGCCGGCACGCCCCAGGCGACCCGTATCGCGGGCCAGTTCTCCGGCGCCGGTGAGACCCTCCAGGGCCTGATCGCCGCGACCGCGAAGAAGGGCAGCGGTCTCGCCGAGCCGCTCGCCGAGGCCATCAACCACCTGATCGAGAACGGCCAGTACGCCGAGTGGCTGAAGGCCTGGAACCTCTCCAACGAGTCCGTGGAGAAGTCCGAGGTCAACCCGCCCGGCCTGCCGCTCACCAACTCCTGACCACCCGTCACCCCGCCGGCACGCATGCCGTCGACTGAGGAGAGGACTCCGCCCCCGTGGCCCACCAGACCGACCTCCACGGGAGCGGAGCCCCGCTCGTACCGGACCCAGCGGTCCTCGACAACGCCGTCTGGACCTCCCTCGACGGCCCGCACGCCGCCTTCGCCGAACGGGTCGGCCGCGCCGCCCGCTACCCCGCCGACGTCTACGACTTCGCCGCCCTCGCCGACCCCGAGGACCCCGCCGCCTGGGCCGACCTGCACACGCTCGTCGGCGCGGGGACCGTCGTCCGCGTCAAGCCGGTCGACCGGGTCCCCGACGGCTGGGAGGTGCTCGGCGGCGGACAGGGTGTCCAACTGGTGGACACCGGCCTCCGGGCCGAGCCCGCCCCCGAGGCGGTGCGGCTCGGGCTCGACGACGTCCCCGAGATCCTGGACCTCGTCGCCCGCACCGAACCGGGCCCCTTTCTGAAGCGGACCGTCGAACTGGGCACCTATCTCGGCATCCGGGACGGCGGACGGCTGATCGCCATGGCCGGGGAAAGGCTCCACCCGCCCGGCTGGACCGAGATCAGCGCGGTCTGCACCGACCCCGACCACCGCGGCCGGGGCCTCGCCACCCGGCTGGTCCGCGCCGTCGCCGCGGGCATCCGCGCACGCGGCGACACCCCTTTCCTGCACGCGTCCGCGGACAACCTCCCGGCGATCCGGCTCTACGAGTCCCTCGGCTTCACCCTGCGTCGCGGCTCCCCCATCCGCACGGTCCGGAGTCCGGGAACACCTCCCGCGAGGACCGTACGAACTTCCTAGGAAGGCACCCACCCGTGTCCCCAGCAGCCCCCACCCCCTCCACCTCGTCCTCCTCCACCGCGCCCACTCCGGCACTGCACCTCGCGGTCGCCCTCGACGGCACCGGATGGCACCCCGCCTCCTGGCGAGAGCCGACCGCCCGCCCCCGGGAGGTGTTCACCGCCGGGTACTGGGCCGACCTCGTCGCCGAGGCCGAGCACGGACTGCTCGACTTCGTGACCCTGGAGGACGGCCTCGGCCCGCAGTCCTCGCACTTCCTCGACCCCGACGAACGCACCGACCAGGTCCGCGGCCGCCTGGACGCCGTCCTGATCGCGGCCCGGATCGCCCCCCTCACCCGGCACATAGGCATCGTGCCGACCGTCGTGGCCACCCACACCGAGCCCTTCCACATCTCCAAGGCGATCGCCACCCTCGACCACGTGAGCTCCGGCCGCGCCGGCCTGCGGGTGCAGATCACTGCCCGGCCCAATGAGGCGGCCCACTTCGGCCGCCGGACGATCCCGCGCATCGCGGCCTACGACAGCCCGGACGCCCGGGAGGTGGTGAGCGAGCTGTTCGACGAGGCCGCCGACCACGTCGAGGTCGTGCGCCGCCTCTGGGACAGCTGGGAGGACGACGCCGAGATCCGGGACACAGCCACCGGCCGGTTCATCGACCGCGACAAGCTGCACTACATCGACTTCGAGGGCCGCCACTTCAGCGTCAAGGGGCCCTCCATCACACCCCGCCCGCCGCAGGGCCAGCCCGTCGTGACCGCGCTCGCCCATGACACCGTCCCCTACCGGCTGGTGGCCCGCCAGGCCGACATCGGCTACGTCACCCCGCACGACACCGGCCAGGCGCGCGCGATCGTCGCCGAGATCCGCGCGGAGCAGGCGTCCGCCGGGCGCGCCGACGAGCCGCTGCACCTCTTCGGCGACCTGGTGGTCTTCCTCGACGACGACCCGGCCGAGGCGGCGGCCCGCCGGGAACGCCTCGACACGCTCGCGGGCGAGCCGTACACGAGCGACGCCCGGATCTTCACCGGCAGTCCGACCCAACTGGCGGACCTGTTGCAGGAGTTGGCGAGCGCCGGGCTGTCCGGCTTCCGGCTGCGCCCCGCCGTGCTCGGCCACGACCTCCCGGCGATCACCCGAGCTCTGGTTCCCGAACTCCAACGCCGAGCCGCCTTCCGACGCGGCTACGAGGCCGACACCCTGCGGGGCCTGCTGGGCCTGGCCCGCCCCGCCAACCGCTACGCCGCCGCGACGGCCTGAGCCGGACGGGAGACCCACCCATGAGCAAGCCCCAGAAGTCCACGAACGCCACGAAGCCCCTGAAGCAGATCCACCTGGCCGCCCACTTCCCCGGCGTCAACAACACCACCGTCTGGAGCGACCCCGAGGCAGGCAGTCACATCGATTTCAGCTCCTTCGCGCACTTCGCCCGCACCGCCGAACGCGCCAAGTTCGACTTCCTGTTCCTCGCGGAGGGCCTGCGGCTGCGCGAACAGGGCGGAAAGATCTACGACTTGGACGTCGTCGGACGCCCCGACACCTTCACCGTCCTCGCCGCGCTCGCCGCCGTCACCGAGCGCCTCGGACTGACCGGCACCATCAACTCCACCTTCAACGAGCCCTACGAGGTGGCCCGCCAGTTCGCGAGCCTCGACCACCTCTCCGACGGGCGCGCCGCCTGGAACGTGGTCACCTCCTGGGACGCCTTCACCGGCGAGAACTTCCGCCGGGGCGGATTCCTGCCGCAGGAGGAGCGCTACTCCCGGGCCAAGGAGTTCCTGGCCACGGCCACCGAACTCTTCGACTCATGGGACGGGGACGAGATCGTCGCCGACCAGGAGTCGGGCGTCTTCCTGCGGGACGCCAAGGCCGGGGCCTTCGTCCACACCGGCCTGCACTTCGACATCGAGGGCCGGTTCAACGTCCCGCGCTCACCCCAGGGCAGGCCCGTGATCTTCCAGGCGGGAGACTCGGAGGAGGGCCGCGAGTTCGCCGCGTCGAGCGCCGACGCCATCTTCAGCCGGTACGCGAGCCTGGACGCGGGGCGGGCCTTCTACAGCGACGTCAAGAACCGCCTCGCCCGCCACGGCCGCCGCCACGACCAACTGCTGATCCTGCCCGCGGCCACCTTCGTCCTGGGCGACACCGACGCCGAGGCCGCGGAACTCGCCAGGGAGGTACGCCGGCTCCAGGTCAGCGGCGCCACCGCCATCAAGCACCTGGAGTTCGTCTGGAACCGGGACCTGTCCTCCTACGACCCCGACGGCCCCCTCCCCGACATCGACCCGGACACCGGGGACACGCACATCTCCAAGGGCCGCGCCCAGGTGCGGATGTACCGCGACCCGCTCGCCACCGCCCGGGAATGGCGGGAGCTCGCCGCCGCCAACGGCTGGTCCATCCGCGACCTCGTCATCGAGACCGGCAACCGCCAGAGCTTCGTCGGCTCGCCCGAGACCGTCGCGCGGACCATCAACGACTACGTCCAGTCCGACGCCGCCGACGGTTTCATCCTCGTCCCCCACATCACCCCCGCCGGCCTCGACCCCTTCGCCGACAAGGTCGTCCCGCTCCTCCAGGAACAGGGCGTCTTCCGCACGGACTACGAGGGCACAACCCTCCGCGACCACTTGGGCCTGGCCCCACTGCCCCGCTCGTAGCCCCCGACCGACCGGGCCACCGGCCACCGTCGGCCGGGTCATGTGGAGCATCCGTGAGGTCACCGCATACTGACATTCCGTCAGTTCTTATGCGGACCCATCTCTGGGAGGAATGGCGATGACCACACGGATGCTCCTGCGCTCGGGCCATGTCGTCAGCATGGATCCGGCCGTCGGTGACCTGCCCCGGGGCGACATCCTCATCGAGGACGGCACGATCACGGCGGTCGAGCCGGAGATCGACGCGGACGTGGACGCCGAGGTGCTCGACATGACCGGCCGTATCGTCGTCCCCGGCTTCGTCGACACCCACCGCCACACCTGGGAGGCCCCGATCCGGGGCTGCGCCCCCGACGCCACCCTCGACGACTACTTCGTCGACGTCCTCGACACCTTCGCGCCCGTCTTCACCCCGGAGGATGTGTACGCGGGCAACCTGGCCGGCACCCTGGAGTGCCTCAACGCGGGCATCACCACCCTCGTCGACTGGTCCCACATCAACAACACGCCCGAGCATCCGGACGCCGCGATCCAGGCGCTGAAGGAGACCGGCATCCGGGCCCAGTACGCGTACGGCAGCGCCAACACCTCCCTCACCGACTACTGGTTCGACAGCAGGATCGCGGTACCCGGCGACGACGTACGCCGGATCCGTGCCGAGCACTTCGCCTCCGACGGGGGCCTGCTCACCATGGCCCTGGCCACCCGGGGCCCCGGCTTCTGCACCGACGACGTGGTCCAGCAGGAGTGGGACCTCGCCCGCGAGCTGGGCATCCCGATCACCGTGCACGTCGCCATGGGCCGCCTCGCCGGACGCTTCGGCATGGTCAGGCGACTGCACCAGATGGGCCTGCTCGGCCCCGACACGACCTACGTCCACTGCTGCTACCTGGGTGAGGACGAGTGGCGGATGGTGGCCGACAGCGGCGGAACGGTCTCCATCGCCGCCCAGGTGGAGACCCAGATGGGGCACGGCTGGCCGCCGGTGTCACAGGCGATCGAACACGGACTGCGGCCGTCCCTGAGCATCGACGTCGTCACCACCGTGCCCGGCGACATGTTCACCCAGATCCGCGCCGCCTTCGGCGCCGAACGCGCCCGCGTCAACGCCGACTGCTGGCAGGCCAACCTCCCCGTCCCCGCCAGCATGTTGACGGCTCGTCAGATGCTGGAGATCGCCACGCTCAACGGCGCCCACGTGGCCGGCCTGGAGGACCGTACCGGCTCCCTCACCCCGGGCAAGCGCGCCGATGTCGTAGCCCTCGACGCCACCGCCCTCAACATGGCGCCCGTGCACGACGCGACCGCCGCCGTGACGCTCAGCGCGGACGTCTCCAACGTGGAGACGGTCATCGTCGACGGCGTGATCCACAAGCGCGACGGCAGGCTGCTCGCCGACGTCGACCGGGCCCGTCGCCTGGTCGAGGAGTCACGCGACCGGCTGCTCGCGGCCGTGGCGGCCGGAAAGCGCGCCACCTGACGAACCGTGCGACACGCCGGACCGCCGAGGCCCCCGACCGCCGTGCGCGGTCGGGGGCCTCGGCGGTCCGGTCATCGGCAAGGCAGGTCGGGGGTGGCCGGTGCCGGACCGGCTCGGTGCGCCGACGTCGCGGGCCGTGCCGCCGTCAGTCCTCGCGCGGCCAGTTCTCGGCCTCGAACATCCAGCGCTGCTTCTCCAACTCGTAGGTCAGTGAGATCAGCAGGTCCTGGGTGACCTTGTCGGCCTCCTCGGTCGCGTCGATCCGCTCCCGCAGCCGCCCGATCGCCGCCTCCAGCGCCTCGACCAGCATCCGTACGACCTCGGTGTCCCGCAGCCAGCCCTCCTTCGGCCCCTGCAGGTCGAACCGTGCCGCCACGGTCTCCGGCCGGCCGTCCGGGGAGACCCCGATGGCGGCCGCGCGTTCGGCGACCTGATCGGCGTAGGACCGTGTCGTGGACACCACCTCGTCGAGCTGGAGGTGGATCGAGCGGAACCTCGGTCCCACGATGTTCCAGTGGGCCTGCTTACCGATCAGCGAGAGCCCCAGCAGATCCACCAGGCTCTCCTGCAGCGCGTCGCCCGCGATCCGGCGGGCGGGCTCGGGAAGCGTGCTCCTCACCATCGTCATCTACGCGTCACTCCTCATCGCTTCGTTCCGGCGAGTGCCTCGTGCCGAGCGGCGTCGGCGCTCCCGGTTCTGCGGAGCAGATCGGTGCGTTCCTCCTCGCCCATGCCGCCCCACACGCCGGCCGTCTGCCCGTTGCCGAGCGCCCACATGAGGCACTCGCGGCGCACCGGGCAGCGGCCGCAGACGCGTTTGGCGGCGGCGACGTCGTCCAGCGCCGGTCCTGTGGTGCCCACGGGGAAGAACAGTTCGGGGTCCTCTCCCACGCAGGCCGCTCTCCGCAACCACTCCATGCGGGGCCGGGTGCCCAGGGCGGACGACGGAAAACGCGGGCTCAGCGACCCAGTACGCCGTCCACGAACTCCTTGACGTCCGTGAGTACTTCGTCCCGGTTCGTCTCGTTGAACACCTCGTGCCGGGCGCCCGGATAGACGCGCTCGGTCCACTCGGTGCCCCGGAGATCCTCGATCCCCGTACGGCTGCCGGGCAGCGGCACGATCCGGTCGTCGTCGCCGTGCAGCCACAGCAGCGGCAGCGGACCGAGGGTCCCACCCTTCGAGATCGTCTCCAGGGCGCGGTCGATGGCCTCCAGCGTCGGCCGCTTGAACGGGCCGTGCCACACCAGCGGATCCTTCGCGTACGTGGCACCGACCGCCATGTCCCGCGAGAGCAGCTTCGGATCGAGCGGCACCTCGGGCACCTCGGGCGGCGCGAGCAGCGCCCGCAGCGGCTCCCAGATCCCGATCAGCGGCCCGGACAGCACGACCGCCGCGAGCCCCGCACCGTACCGCTGGGCGTACCGCGCCCCGATCAGACCGCCCATGGAGTGACCGATCAGCACCACCGGCAGCCCCGGGTACGCCGCCCGCGCCAGCACCTCCACGGCGTGCACATCGGTGACCACGGCCTCGAAGTCCTCGATCAGCACCCGCTCGCCCGCCGACCTGCCGTGCCCCATGTGATCGGGGCCGAACACCGCCGCGCCGTGCCGCACCAGCGCGTCGGCCACATGCTCGTACCGGCCGATGTGCTCCCCGTAGCCGTGCACCAGGAGCACGACGTACCGCGCCCCCTCGCACGGCCATTCCCTCGCGGTGACACCGCCCCGCGTACCGGCGAAGCTGTGCTCGCGCGAGTCGGCCATGACTCCTCCAACTACGTCGGTGAAGGTACCCGGGGGATCTTGCCAGCCCACCGAACGATGGTCCATGGGCCGTCCGGGGCCAAAGCGCCGCCCCGGCGGCAGGGCACGGGACGCCCCGGCGGCAGGGTCAACTGGCGAGACGGTCCTGTCGGCCGCCGATAGCTGCGCATAGCATCGGACCCCGCATGAACACGATGACTCTCTGGCACCTGTCCACGGCCGAGTTCGCGGCCCTCGCCTTCGCCGCCCTGCTCGTCGGCTTCTCCAAGACCGCCGTGAGCGGTGCCAACACGGTCAGCCTCGCGATCTTCGCCGCCGTCCTGCCCGCCCGCGCCTCGACCGGCGTACTCCTGCCGATCCTCATCGTCGGCGACGTCCTCGCGGTGCTCACCTACCGCAGGCACGCCCACTGGCCCACCCTCTGGAAGCTCTTCCCGGCGGTGGGCGCGGGCGTGCTCCTCGGCACGCTGTTCCTGGTCTGGGCCGACGACGGAATCGTCCGCACCTCCATCGGCGCGATCCTGCTGCTGATGTCGGCCGTGACGATCTGGCGCCGCCGCACGGCCGACAAGGACGACGAACCCGACGCGATCACCACCCGCGCCGGCCGCGCGAAGGCCCGCTCGTACGGCGTCCTCGGCGGCTTCACCACCATGGTCGCCAACGCCGGCGGCCCCGTGATGTCCATGTACCTGCTCTCGGCGGGCTTCCGGAAGCTCGGCTTCCTGGGCACCTCGGCGTTCTTCTTCCTCATCGTCAACGTCTCCAAGGTCCCCTTCAGCGTGGGCCTCGGCCTCATCGACGCGCACTCACTACTACTGGACGCCGCGCTCGCCCTGTTCGTCGTTCCGGGCGCGTTCCTCGGCAAGTGGGCGGTGAGCCGCATCAACCAGAAACTGTTCGAACAACTGGTGATCGCGGCGACGATCGTCGGCGGCCTACAACTACTGCTCCGCTGACCCTGAAAAGCACGGGGCGCAGCCCCTGCTTTTCAGGGGCGCGGGGACCTGCGCGAGAAGCCCCACCGGACCCGCACCCGACAACGAACCCCCGCTCGCACCCCCTCTAGTCACCCCGCAACCGCGGCGCCCACGCCCCCGCGTCAACCGCCTCCCCACCCCCCTCCACGACACCGGCCAAGCGCCGCGCCCACGCTCCCACTCCCGCCAGATCAACCCCGTAGGGTCGTGGCCGACCACTCCCGGCGCCCCACTCCTCCACCGCCCCGGCCCCGCGCCGCAACAGCCGCGCCCCGCCCTTGACGTTCCCGCGCGCCGAGTGCGTGAGCCCCACCGCGAGCTGGGCGAGGCCGCGCCACAGCGCGCGCTCCTCGTCCGGCCCGGACTTCCAGGCGTCCTCGAAGACCTCGTGCGCGTGGAACGGCTTCCCCGCGTCCAGCAGCGCCTGCGCCTCGACGACCGTCTCCTCGGGGTCACGCACCACCCCCTCGGGCTGCCGCTCCACCCCCGGCGCCCCGTACGGCAACGGGCGCCCCAGCCCGTCCCGGGGCCGCGCGCTCCGCGCCCGCCCCTCCTCGTCCCGGTCCCGCTCCGGCGCCGTCCCGTCCTCCGCTGTCCCGCTCATGCCTCGATTGTCCCTCGCCGCTCACCGGCCGCGGGGCAGTGGCCGACGTACGGTAAAGTTCTCAGTGCGCGATCACGCGGTTCCCCGCGGGCAGCGCACCGGGACGTGGCGCAGCTTGGTAGCGCACTTGACTGGGGGTCAAGGGGTCGCAGGTTCAAATCCTGTCGTCCCGACTTGAAAGAGTCGCGGATCAGGGGCTGTTTCGGAGTTATCCGAAACAGCCCCTTGATCATTGTTGGCGTCATACGTGGTTGACGTCCGGTCCGTCCAGCGGTGTCCGGGTAGCGGTGTCTACGGGGGGAACTTCGGTGTTCGGGATCATCAGGCCATGCCGTCATCGTCTGGGCGAGGGCATGCGCACCGAGTGGATGGCGCACCTGTGTGGGCTGTGCCTGGCGCTGCGCGGCGAGTACGGACAGTTCGCGCGGGTGGCCACCAACTACGACGGTCTGATCGTCTCGGTGCTGACCGAGGCGCAGTCGGAGCGCACCGGCGACTGGCGGCGCGACGCCGGCCCCTGCCCGCTGCGCGGGATGCGGTCGGCGAACGTGGCGCAGGGCGAGGGCGCGCGGCTGGCGGCGACGGTCTCGTTGGTGCTGGCGGCGGCGAAGATACGTGACCATGTGGCCGACGGCGACGGCCTGTTGGGACGCCGTCCGGTGACGCTGGCGGCACGCCGCGTCGCCCACGGCTGGGACCGCGCGGGCGCCGCGGGCGGCGAACGTCTCGGCTTCGACACCGAGGTCATGCTCGCCGCGGTCGAACGCCAGCCGGAGATCGAGCGGACGACCGGTCCCGGCGGCTCGCTGCTGAGGGTCACGGAGCCCACGGAGACGGCGACCGCCGCGGCCTTCGCCCACACCGCCGTGCTCGCCGACCGCCCGGGCAACGCCGGACCGCTGGCGGAGGCAGGCCGTCTGTTCGGTCGCCTGGCGCACCTGCTGGACGCGGTGGAGGACCTCGACGCCGACGAGGCGTCGGGCGCGTGGAACCCGATCGCCGTGACCGGCGCGGACCGCGCCGAGGTGCGCCGGCTCTGCGACGACGCCGTTCACGGGATCCGACTGGCCCTGTCCGACACCGAGTTCGTCGACGGCCGGTTGGCCCAGACCCTTCTGGGCGACGAGCTGCAGCGTGCCGTCGACCGCGTCTTCGACCCGCGGCACCGCCACCACCAGCGCCGCCACCAGGCACGGGGCCCGCGCATGCTGCCCTGGCTGGGGCGCCGGAACCTGACGGAGCCGTCCGCGGAGACCGCCGCAGGCGCGACCTGTGGCGTCGGGGCGCTCGCGGGCGTGGCCCCGGAGGCCGCCGCGATGGCGTCGGGTCGGCCACGGGAAGGGGAGTGCCGGCGCTGTGGCCGCTGGCGCCAGTTGTGCGGCCGGTGCGGGCTGTGCCTCAGCTGCTGCACCTGCGACGACGACGCCGGCCCGGACGAAGGGGAGCCCTGGCAGTTCGGTGAGGGAAACCGCGGCGGCTCGGGCCAGAACGGCTCCGGGGGCGACGGCTGGTTCGGAGGCCAGGGCAGCGGCAACTCGGGCGGATCCTCCGGTGGGTCCGGTGGGTCCGGTGGGTCGGGCGGGTCTGGCGGGTCTGGCGGTTCCGGTGGTGGTTCGGGTGACGGCTGCGGCGGTGGTGGCGGTGGCTGCTGCAACCCGTGCAAGTGCTGCTGCGATTGCTGCGACTGAACGGCCGACGACTCGGGCGAGCCCCTGGGGCCGCCCGGAGGGTCGGCGGGCGGGGCCGACGATGATCCAGATCAACCGTGTCGACGCCGCGTCTCGTGCACATGGCGACCCAGCAGCGCGCCGCCGAACACCACGAAGCCGACACCGATGAGCCAGGACTGGATGATCAGAACGGTGCCGACCGCCCCATAGGTGATCGCGTTGCTCACGATCAGTGGTGAGAACACCTGGTCCGAGAACCAGCGCAGGCCACCCAGGCCCGCCAACGTGGCCACCGCGCCCGGGAGCAGGGCGCCCCACGGCACCCGCTCGCCCAGCAGGAAGTGCTGGCCCCACCAGAAGAACAGCACCCCGAACAGCGAGACGAGCATGATCCGCACGGCCGACTGTGCCGCGCCGTCCCGCAGTAGCGCCCCGCTCCGCGTCTCGGCCAGCAGGTATCCCGTGAGCGCGGCGAGCCACACGACGCGGCGCCACACATGGTGCCAGGGGCCGGCGGGCACTTCCCAGATCCTCTCGTAGCCGTTCTGCACACTCGCGGCGAAGGTGACGCCGAACAGCGCGACGAGCAGCCCACTGAGGACGCTGGTCGCGCTCAGCACCCTGCGAGGTGTGGCGAACAGTTCGAGCACCGCGTCCGCCGGGCGCCCGGACAGGCTCATCGCGTCGATCACCCACAGGGCGAAGCCGCGTTCCTGGATGGGGAGCGCCGCCGCCACGACGATCAACAGGGGGACCAGCGTCACGAGGCCGAACGCGGAGAACCCCATGGCCCGGTGCAGCAGTTCCAGTTCCTTCCCGTGCTGCCAGAGCCGTCCGAAGGGCGAGGCGTGCCACCGGGCGCGCAGCCGATGGTGGTGCGGCCGGGCCCGCGGTCGATGGTGGTGCGGTTGCGGCTCCCGCGCGGAGCCGGAGCCGGAGGGGTCGGTCACGTGTGCCTCACTTCCCGGGGCTCCCGGAGGGGCGGGACGGGGCCATCGCCCAGCGGATGGTCCGCGTCACGGCCTGGCCGGTGGGGCGTACGGCGAGGTTCTCGACGACCGGCACGCGGGGCAGCCACAGCATGCCGCGGGCCCAGGGCGGCAGCAGTGCGACGGCGTTCACGGCCAGGGCGCCGTAGAAGGGCCGTACCGCGAGGGGCAGGGGAGGCTGGAACAGCAGGAAGCGGGCGGCGGCCCTGGCCTCGGGCGTGGCCCGCAGCTCAGGCCGGTAGGCGAACAGGCGCTCGAACAGCTCGCGGCGGTCACGCGGCGGGTCGGCCACCCCCAGTGCCTCTGCGACGCGTCCGGTGTCGGCGACATAGGCGTCGTAGCCGTCGGCGTCCAGTGGATGGGCTCCGTAGCGCTCGTGGGCGCGCAGGAAGCTGTCCGTCTCGGCGGCGTGCACCCAGCCGAGCAGATGCGGATCGGCCGCGTGGTAGGGCACCCCCTCGTCCGTCGTCCCCCGGATCCGCTCGTGGATGCCACGGACGCGATCGACCGCGCGCTGGGCGTCGTCGGCGGTGCCGTAGGTGGTCATGGCCAGGAAAGTGCTGGTGCGCTGCAGTCGGCCCCACGGGTCGCCGCGGTAACCGGAGTGCCCGGCCACCGCCGCCATGGCGAGCGGGTGGAGGGACTGCAGCAGCAGTGCGCTCAACCCGCCGATGAACATCGAGGCGTCACCGTGCACCGTGCGGATCGGACGGTCGGGCCCGAACCAGCGCGGTCCGGGGGTGTCGTGTATACGGGCCCGTACCGCCGGTCCGTCGGGCCCAGCGACACGGCGGAACAGGGCCTGGCTCAGTTGGTCACGGACTACGGTCAGCATGCTCGGCCTCCCCTTCTTCCTCTGCCAGTGTCCGACACACCATCCCGAAACAGGGCATAACGGCGCGTTCTGTCGACGGGGGCCGTGTCGAGCGGGGGAGGCGGTTGCAGGGGTGAAAGGTCGCCCGGTACCGCTCGGCCTTCGCCGGCACTCCGGTCACGGTGACGTACGCCCGTTACGCCCGTACGCCCGTTACGCCCGTACTCCAGGAGCTACTGTCACGCGCATGGTCGAACACGATGCTCTCCGCGCCACCCGCGAGGCCTACGACGCCGCTGCCGCCACCTACGCGCAGCTGTTCCACGACTCGCTGCGTGAACGTCCCCTGGACCGCGCGCTGTTGAGTGCCTTCGCCGAGATGGTCAGGGCGACCGGAGACGGCCGGGTCGCGGACCTGGGGTGCGGGCCCGGCCATGTCACCGCTCATCTGGCCGAGTTGGGGCTGGCGGCGTTCGGGATCGACGCCTCTCCCGCGATGATCGAGCTGGCTCGACAGGCCCACCCGGGGCTGCGGTTCGACGTGGGCTCGATGGCCGCGTCGGACATCCCCGACGGCGAGCTGGACGGCGTACTCGCCCGATGGTCCGTCATCCACACTCCACCTCGTGAACTCCCCGCCGTCCTGGTCGAGTTCCACCGGGTACTGGCCCCCGGCGGCCACCTGCTGATCGGCTTCTCGGCGACCGACGGCCCGGCCCACTCCACGCAGGTCTTCGACCACGCCGTCGCGCCCGCCTACCGGTGGTCGCCCGATCACCTCGCCGCGATGTTGCGCGAGGCGGGACTGGCCGAAGTGGCCCGGCTGGTGCGCGAGCCGGAGCCCACCGACGCACGGCAGTTCCAGGAGGTCCACCTGCTCGCCCGCAAGGACTCGACCGCGCCCGCCTGACGGGACGGCGGGCCTCCAGAGGGGCCCGTGTTCGGCCGGATGCGGTCTGTGCACGGAGGGGCGAACCCCAGTAGTTTGTGCGATCCGGCACCCGGCGCGGGCGTACCCGCCGTGCTGGAGCTGCCGCGTCCTGGGGGGTCTCGTGAACGGTCTCCGTGCGGTCATCGTCTGCCTGGTGATCACGTGCGCCGCGGGGACGCCACCCGCCGCCCTGGCCTCACCCGCCACCCCGCCGTCACCCACCGTGGGCGGGCCGCCGGCCGCAAGGCCGAGCTGGTCGGCGCTGGCGGTGCCGGCGGCCGCCCCACCGGTGGCCGTGGCCGATCTCGCCGCCCGCGGGCCGCGCGAGGCCTGGGCGACCGGGTCCGAGCACGCCGCCGACGGACCGCGGCCCACGCTGTACCGGTGGGACGGCACGACCTGGGGCCGTGACACCACCTTCCCCGGCGCCGACGATGTGGGCCGGCTCGGCAAGGTGCAGTTCGTCGACGACGAGGTGTGGATCCTCCACGAACGCGCCGGGGCGGGGGAGATCCTGCGCCGGTCGGCGGGCGCGTGGAGTGCCGTACCGCTGCCGCAGACCCTGCGCGTCCACCAGGACTTCACCGCCGTACCGGGCGCGACCTGGGTGGTCGGCGAGGACGACACCGGACCGAAGGTGCTGCGCCACGACGGTTCCGGCTGGACCGAGCAGCCCACCCCGGACGGTGTGCTGTACCTGATGGGGATCACCGCGCGCACCGCCGACGACGCCTGGGCCTGGGCGGACACCACCACCGGCACCACCGTCCTGCGCTGGGACGGCACGGCGTGGCGCGACGCGAACGTGCCGCTGCCGCCGAACAGCAACGTGCACACCATCCTGCTCGAACCGTCGGGCCGGGTCACCCTCGGCGGCAGCCAGTACACCGACGGCGTGGTCACCACCTACCTGATGACCTTCGACGGGCACACCTGGCGCACCACCCACCCACCGCTGGGCGACACCTACACCGAGGGCATGGTGCGCGGCCCGGACGGCGCGCTGTGGCTGCCCGTGCGCAGCGACCGCGCCTTCCAGTCGAAGTACGCGCGGGTGGAAGGGCGGCGCACCACCTACTCCTACGGCCCCGAGCGTACGAACGCGATCGTCGTCAGACCGCGGGCCCTGGCGAAGGCCGGGCCCGGGCTGCTGGCCTTCGGGACCGTCGAGATCTACGGCTCCCAACCGAACCTGATGAGCGAGCGGCTGGGAGGCTGACCATGGCACGCCGTCTTCTCGTCACCGCTCTCGCCGCCACCCTGGCCTTCCTGGTCCTCATGACGGCGGCCACGGCGGACACCCTGTCCTGGCGACACGTTCCGGTCCCGGCCCAGGTGCGCCCCCAGGCCGGGCTGAACGAGGCCGTGGCGTTCGGGCCGGACCGGGCGTGGGCGGTGGGCGCCGACGCCGTCGGCCGCGAGGCGCCGGGCTTCCCGCTGGTCCTGCGCTGGGACGGAACCGCCTGGCAGCGCCACACGCTGACCGGGATCGGCTGGCAGGGAGAGCTGCTGTCCGTCGCCGCGACCTCACCGACCGAGGTCTGGGCGGTCGGCCGCGACGCGGCGGGCGGCGCCCGGCTGCTCCGCCACGACGGCACCGCCTGGCGCGAGAGCCGCCCGCCGAGCGGTGTCGTCCTGACCAAGGCGGTCGCCGGTGGCGGTGAGACCTGGCTGATCGGTTCCCGGGACGGCGCCCAGGTGCTGCTGCGCTGGGACGGACGCGGCTGGCGCGACCTGCCGGTGCCGCCGGGAGCGGTGTACGGCCTGCACATCCTGGCGGCCGACGACGTCTGGGCCGCCGGTGCCACCGCCTCGGGCGCGGCCGTGTCGCACTGGGACGGCCGGGCGTGGCAGCAGACGATCGTGGACGGGTTCCCGCGCTCGGCCGTCGGCAGTGTGCTGGCGGTCTCGCCGACGGAGGTGTGGGCGGGCGGCACGGCCGGATTCGTCGGCGGGCCCGTGGGGCGGCCGATTCCGCCGCTGCTGCTCCGCTTCGACGGACAGACGTGGAACCGGGTGACCATGCCCACCGACTTCGGTGGGATCACGTCGATGACGGCCACCACGTCCGGCGCACTGGGCTGGGTGGCGGTGTCCCGGTCCCAGAAGTGGGGCCCGCCGGGCAGCAATCCGCCGTTGGTCTCCGGGCCGGACCTCCTCGCCTGGGACGGGCAGACGTTCACCGGGTACGACGAACCGACGGTGGCGGGGGAGGGCGGCTCCTCGCTGCTGCGGCTGGCACCGGTGCCGGGCACCGGGACGGTGTGGTCGGTCGGCCGCGCCGACGGCCCCGAGGGCACCTTCGCACCGCGCGTCCTGCGCTACGGCTGACAGCGGAGACGGGGCCGGACGGGGGACAGGGGGCCCGGGGGCCCGGTCACACCCGAGTTCTGCCCGCCACGGGCTGCGGGGTGAAGGAACGCAGCAGGTCCGCGCCGGGCCGGACCATGCCGTAGCTGCTCTCGGGGACCTCGTTCCAGGCGCCGGGCAGATCGCCGAGGGGCTCGGAGACGATGAGTCGGGTCTCGTCGGAGACCTCCCGCAGGAAGGCCAGGTCGGGGTGGAGCGAGCGCAGCGTCTCCACCCGGGTGCTGTAGAAGAGCGAGCGTGACGTCTTCTGGCTGGAGTAACGGAAGGCCCACAGCGACTGACCGTCCGTGACGGCCACCGTCATCTGCAGCGGGTACTCCACCCCGTGCTCGTGCCCGACCTGCTCCACCAGACCCGCCATCCGCGCGACGGCACCCGGAGGGTCCTCCTCCAGACCGAAGGTCAGCGCCAGGTGGAACATCAGCTCGGAGTCCGTGGACCCCTCGATGTAGGCGAAGAGCTCCGGGTCGACGGCCAGGGAGAGATCCCGCCGGACCAGGTGGAAGTCGGCGATCGCCCCGTTGTGCATCCACATCCAGCGGCCGTGCCGGAACGGATGGCTGTTGGTCTGCTGCACCGCCGTACCGGTCGAGGCCCGGATGTGGGCGAAGAACAGCGGGGAGCGGACGTGGTCGGCGATCTCCCGCAGGTTGCGGTTGCTCCAGGCCGGACCGATGTCGCGGAAGACCGCCGGGGTCTCCAGATCCGGCGAGTACCAACCGACGCCGAACCCGTCACCGTTGGTGGTCTCCACGCCCAGCCGCGAGTGCAGACTCTGGTCGATCAGGGAGTGCGTCGGCCTGTAGAGAATCGTGTCGAGCAGGATCGGCGTTCCCGAGTAGGCGAGCCACCGGCACATCGACCAACCACCTCCGCCGAGCGGGTCGAACGGGCAACCAGCATTCCCATGGTCGTGCGACCGCCCGTTGATCGCCACACGACGGGACCCACCGTGCCCGCGGGCACGCGCCTCTGCCTGCACGCGCCTCTGCCTGCATGCGTCCCTGCACGCACGCGTCCGTGTGCCCACGCTCAGCTCCGATAACCCCGCAGTTTCCGGTACAGCGTGGCGCGGGCGATGCCCAGGGAGGCCGCCGTGCGGGCCTTGTTGCCGCCGTTGCGGCGCAGGGCCTCCAGGATGGCGGAGCGTTCGGCGTGTTCCATGGGGCTGAGCCGCCGGGTGGCAGGGCCCTCGCGGAGGTGGTCCGGCAGTTCGGCGCGGCGGACGGGGCCCGACGCACGCCGCTGTTCCGCCAACGCCCGGACGACATGGACCAGTTCGGTGACGTTGCCGGGCCACGGATGCCGTTCCAGGGCGCGCAGGGCGTCCAGTGTCCAGGTCAGCGGGGGCTGCCCGGGGGCCGGCTTCGGAGCCAGAGCCGTCAGCAACTCCCTGATGTCCTCCGGGCGTTCACGCAACGCGGGCAGGCTGACCGTGCGGGCGGCCAGGGTGTCCAGGAGCCGCTGGAGACAGGGACCCGGGGGCGCTCCGGGGGTGTAGGTGGCCAACAGGGGGGTGCCCGGATGCGTTTCCAGCAGTGAGTTGAGGGTCGCGGTGTCGGCCTGCGCGAGGCGCTCGGCGTGGCGGATGAGAAGGGCGTGTCCTTCCTTCAACGCCTCGACGACAGAGCCGAGTTCACCCTCCGCCGCGTCGACGACCAGCAGCTCGGGTGCCAGTTCGTGGGCCAGCGCGGTCTTACCGGTGCCGCGTTCGCCCACCAGCAGCAGCGGCTCCGGTGACCTGGCCAGCTCCGTGGCGCGACCGACCGCGTGCCGCCACGGCACCGAGTGCCCGGCCAGCGCCACGACATCCCGCCCGACCGGCGCGACGGCGTCGGCGCCGAGCGGCTCCAGTACGGCCACCGCGCCGATCACCGCGCCACGGTGCGACACCGGGTCGACCGTCGCGGAACACCGAACGCTGTCCGGAAGCCGAACCCGATACACGCCGGCGTCCATGCCGGCCCCGACCGGGACCGCACCCCACGCCGTCGCACGCACGTCAGAGGCCGTGCCGCTCTCGACCAGGGCTTCGCCCGGCGCGGTCTTTGCCACGTCCGAAGCCGTGCCCGTCCCCACCAGCGCTTCACCAGGCGCCGGTTCCCCCGCCGGGACCGTCGCCGCCCGGCCCTCCACGTCCCGCAGCAGCGCGATCACGCCCCGCTCCAACGCCTCCAGCCCCTCCGGTGACAACAGCCGCCCCGCGGCCTCGCTCACCAGCCGGTTGCGGCCGTCGAGGGCGACCACCGCCCGCCCCCGCTCCCGCGCGGCCCGCAGGTACGCGTCCAGCAGGACCCGCTCGGCCGGCCGCGACCGCGCCAGGAGTTCCGCTTCCACGGCACCGGCGGCCGCCTCGGCGAGCGATGCCCACGGATGCGGCGCGCACTCGGCGTACAACGCGGAGGTGACCGTCACCGTGCCGACCGTCCGCCCGGTCTCCGGCCCGAGCACGGGCACGCTGACCGCGGACACGTCCTGCCACAGGTCGAGGAAGTGCTCCGGGCCGTGCACCTCGGCGCGGCGGCGGGTACGCAGTGCCAGCGCCGCGCTGTTGTGGCCGACCAGCTGCTCGGAGAGGTCCCCGCGGCACGGATCGCCCGGCGCGCACCCGGCCGCCCACAGCACCCGCAACCGCTCGTCGGTCAGCAGGAGCGCCGTTCTCCCGGTACCCACGGCGGGGGCCAGCCGTTCGAGCACCGGCCGCGCCGCAGTCAACAGGTCCGACTCGTCCGGCCGTACGCCACCGCGGAGTTCGCCCTCGGGCCGTACGCGGTCGGGTCGCTCGTCCTCAGGCCGTACGCCGTCGTGTCGTACGCCGAAGAACCGGGCACGCCTCCAGGCGGCGACGATCTCCTCCGGGACCCCGTCCGGCAGTTGGCGTCCTTCGAGGAACGACTGACGGGCCCTGCGCAGCGACGCCAGGGCGGGGGCGACGGGAAGATGCTCTGCGGTGGTCACGACGCCACTCACCGTACCCGGCGAGGTTGAAGAGGCAACAACCCCCCTGAGCAAACCGCGCGCACTGTCTCATACTGAGACACCCACGCTCCCGCACGGCCCTCCATGATCTTGAACGGTCGGTGCCTGTCCTCATTCCCTGGAGCGTCCCCCGTGCACACCGTCGAGCCCGATGTCGTGACCGACGTACTGATCGTGGGCAGTGGCCCCGCGGGCGCCTCCGCCGCGCTCGCCCTGAGTACGTACGGCGTCCCCAACATCGTGGTCACCCGCTACGCGAGCCTCGCCGACACGCCCCGGGCGCACATCACCAACCAGCGCACCATGGAGGTACTGCGCGACCTCGGTGTCGAGGACGAGGTCGTCGCGAAGGCCACCCCGCAGCGGCTGATGGGCGACACGACCTTCTGCACCAGCCTCGCGGGGGAGGAGCTCGGCCGGATCCGCTCCTGGGGCAACGACCCGCTCGTCCAGGCCGGGCACGAACTCGCCAGCCCCACCCGCATGTGCGACATGCCGCAGCACCTCATGGAGCCGGTGCTCGTCGACGCGGCCGTGGCGCGCGGCACGAACCTGCGCTTCAGCACCGTCTACAAGTCCTTCGTGCAGGACGACGAGGGCGTCACCGTCACCGTCGAGGACCGGCTGCGCGGCGACGAGTACACCATCCGCGCCAAGTACCTCATCGGCGCCGACGGCGGCCGCTCCCAGGTCGCCGAGGACGCCGGGCTGCCGATGGGCGGTCAGATGGGCGTGGCCGGCAGCATCAACATCGTCTTCGACGCCGACCTGTCGAAGTACACCGCGCACCGCCCGTCCACCCTCTACTGGGTGCTCGCCCCCGGCGCCACGGTCGGCGGTATCGGCGCGGGCCTGGTGCGCTGCGTGCGCCCCTGGAACGAGTGGCTGATCGTCTGGGGCTACGACGTCACCGCGGGCGCCCCCGACCTGACCACCGAGTACGCCGAGTCGATCGTCCGCAGGCTGGTCGGCGACGACGAGATACCCGTGACCATCAAGTCGTCGTCGGCCTGGACCGTCAACGAGATGTACGCCGAGACCTACTCGAACGGGCGGGTCTTCTGCGCCGGCGACGCCACCCACCGCCACCCGCCGTCCAACGGCCTCGGCTCCAACACCTCCATCCAGGACGCCTACAACCTGGCCTGGAAGCTCAGACTCGTCCTCGACGGCACCGCGTCCCCCGCGCTGCTCGACACCTACACCGCCGAACGCGCCCCGATCGGCAGGCAGATCGTCACCCGCGCCAACAAGTCCATCGGCGAGACCGCCCCCGTCTTCGAGGCGCTCGACGGCCTCTCCCCGCAGACCCCCGAACAGCTGTGGGCCAACATCGCCGCCCGCAAGGACGACACCGAGGCGGCCGAGAAGCAGCGGGCCCGGCTCCGGGAGGCGATCGCGTTCAAGGTGTACGAGTTCAACGCGCACGGCGTCGACCTCAACCAGCGCTACTCCGCGACGAGTTCGGCGGCGGTCGTCCCCGACGGCACGCCGGACCCCGGCTTCGACCGCGACCCCGAGCTGTACCACCAGCCGACGTCCCGCCCCGGCGCCAAACTCCCGCACGCCTGGATCACCGCCGGCACCCGCACCCTCTCCACCCTCGACACCGTCGGCCGGGGCCGCTTCACCCTGCTCACCGGCATCGGCGGCGCCCACTGGCTCCGGGCCGCCGAGGCCCAGGACCTGCCCATCGCCACCGCCGTCATCGGCCCCGGCCAGGAGTACGAGGACCCGTACGGCGACTGGGCACGGCTCCGCGAGACCGCCGACGGGGGAGCGCTCCTCGTACGGCCGGACGGGTACGTCGCCTTCCGCCACGCGACGGCGGCCGCGTCCCCGGAGGAGGCCGAGCGGCTGCTGACCGACGCGGTGCGGCGGATCCTCGGTCACGGCTGACCGGAAGGGACCGAGACATGACCATTACCGACGCGAGCCATGACACGGGCAGTGGTATGACCACGGACATGAGCACCGAATTCACCACCCGCATCACGGAGGCGGTCGTCGCCAGCCTCGACGGCACGGCCGATCCACGCCTGCGCGAGCTGCTGGCCGCCCTCACCCGCCACCTCCACGCCTTCGTCCGCGAGACCGAGCCCACCACGGCGGAGTGGGAGCGGGCGATCAACTTCCTCACGGCCACCGGGCAGGCCTGCACGGACACCCGGCAGGAGTTCGTCCTCCTGTCGGACGTCCTCGGCATCTCGATGCTCGTCGAGACGATCAACAGCGACACCACCGACACCACCGACACCACCGACGACCGCCCGGGCGCGACCGAGTCGACGGTCCTCGGCCCGTTCCACATGACCGAGTCCCCGGTCCGGGAACTCGGCGCCGACATCGACCTGGTCGGCGGCGGCGAACCGTGCGTGATCAGCGGACGCGTGCTGTCCGGGGACGGCACCCCGCTGCCCGGCGCGCTCCTCGACGTCTGGCAGGCGAGCGCCGAGGGCTACTACGACGTCCAGCAGCCCGACGTCCAGCCGGCGGGCAACGGCCGTGGACTCTTCACGGCGGACGCCGAGGGCCGCTTCTGGTTCCGCACCTGTGTGCCGAGCCCGTACCCCATCCCGACGGACGGCCCGGTCGGCGACCTCCTGCGGGCCACGGCCCGGCACCCCTACCGCCCGGCCCACATCCACTTCATCGTCTCGGCCGAGGGACACACCCCGGTCACCACGCACATCTTCGTCGCCGGCAGCGAGCACCTCGACTCGGACGCGGTGTTCGCGGTGAAGGAGAGCCTCGTCCAGGACTTCACGGAGACCGACGACCCGTCGCTGGCACGGCGCTTCGGCATCGCGAACCCGTTCCGCCACGCCCGCTTCGACCTCGTGCTCAACACCTCGGACGCGCCGGGCGTGCGCGACCCGGAGGGGGCGTGAGAGCGATGGAGTTCGTGTACGAGGCGCAGCCCGCGCGGGTCGTGATGCGCCCCGGCGCGGCGGTGACGGCGGTGCCGGGGGAGGCCGAACGGCTCGGACTGCGCGGCCTGTTGGTGGTCTGCGGACCGAGGGGCGTCGAGACCGCGCGGGCTGTCGCGGAGGCGCTCGGCTCCGCGTGCGCCGGAGTGTTCGCAGGGGCCCGCCAGCACGTACCGGTGGAGGTGGCCGACGAGGCGGTGCGCCTCGCACGGGCCACGGACGCGGACGGCTGTGTCGCGGTCGGCGGCGGCTCCGCCATCGGACTGGGCAAGGCGATCGCGCTGCGCACCGAACTGCCGCTGATCGCCGTGCCGTCCACCTACTCCGGCTCCGAGATGACCCCGGTCTGGGGTCTGACCGAGCACGGCACCAAGCGCACCGGCCGCGCCCCGTCGGTCCTGCCGCGCAGCGTCGTCTACGACCCCGAACTCACCCTCACCCTCCCGGTGCCCCTCTCCGTGACCAGCGGTATCAATGCCGTCGCCCACGCCGCCGAGGCCCTCTACGCGCCGGACGCCTCGCCGCTGGTGTCGTTGACGGCGGAGGAGGGCGCCCGCGCCATGGTCGGCGCGCTCCCCGGCGTGGCGGCCGACCCCGGGGACCTGGAGGCGCGCGGCCGCGCGCTCTACGGCGCATGGCTCTGCGGCACCGCGCTCGGCGCGACCACGATGGGCCTGCACCACAAGCTGTGCCACGTCCTCGGGGGCACCTTCGGGCTGCCGCACGCCGAGACCCACACGGTCGTCCTCCCGTACGTCCTCGCGTACAACGCCCCGGCGGCGCCCGAGGCCATGGCGGCGCTCGCCCGAGCGCTCACCACCGACAACGCGGCACAGGCCCTCCGGGACCTCTCGGGCAGCCTCGGCGCCCCCCGCTCCCTGGCGGAACTCGGCCTGGCCGAATCGGACTTGGCGACGGCGGCGGCCCAGGTGACGGCACAGGCGTACGCCAACCCGCGCCCGATCACCACGGCGGACGCCCTGGAGATCCTGAGAGCGGCGCACGCCGGCGACCGACCTCCGGTGTGGACCTGAACCGACGACGAGAACCGATGACGAAAACCGAAAGGTGAACACCATGCCCCTCGGACTGCTCCGGCGGCGACGCAGGAATGCCCCCGGAGGCGCCGCGGGCGCCATGTTCCCGGTGCCGGACGGCGCGGGTGTCGTCCTCCGTGAGGTGCTGGACCCCGTGAATCAGCCCATGGGCGCGGCCGATGTGACGGTGACGGAGCTGCGCAGCCACCGCGTCGCGGCTCGCGGCGCCACCGACCCGTACGGTTTCTTCACGGCCGTTCTGCCGCCGGGCACCTACAGCATGCTGATCATGGCCGAAGGGCTGGAACCGCACCGCGAGACGGTCGAGGTCACCGCGGACACCGGTGTCTCCCGGGAACGGGTGTGGCTCCAGACGGCCCGCGCGCTCGAACTCCCGCCCCCCGGGACGTGGCTCTTCGACCCGCCCCACACCGCGATCCGCTTCATCGCCAAGCACGTCGGCATGGCCCATGTGCACGGCCGTTTCGAACGCTTCGAGGGCGGCCTCGCGATCGCCCGGGACATGACGCAGTCGCGCGTCCACGTACGCATCGACGCGTCCAGCATCAACACCGGCAACAACACCCGCGACACACACCTGCGGTCCGCCGACTTCCTCGACGTCGAACGCTTCCCGTACATCGACTTCACCAGCACGCGCTTCGCCTACCGCGGCGGCAGCAAGTGGATCCTCCAGGGCAGCCTCACCATGCACGGCGTCAGCCGCTCCGTCTCCCTCGACACCACCTACCTCGGCACCGTCAACGGCGGCTACGGCGAGGAACTCCGCTGCGCCGCCCTCGCCAAGTCCGAACTCCACCGCGAGGACTACACCCTGAACTGGCGCTCCATGCTCGCCCGAGGCATCGCGGTGGTCGGCCCCACGATCCAACTCGAACTGGACGTCCAGGCGATGTACCGCACCCACGACACACCCACGCCACCGGAGTAGCACGACACACCCACGCCGCCGGACTAGCCGGATCAGGGCGCGAAATCGGCGCGAAATCCACCCAATCCCCGTACGAAACCGGCCGACCATTCATTGTCCTCCGCAGCCGATGTATGCAGGGGCCAACTGGCTCCAACTGCCTTGTGGACGTGCGAAGAGCACTGACAGAGCATGGACAGGGAATACATCCGAGCGGGGCGGCTTCTCCGCGCCCATGGGCTCTCAGGGAGGCAGCAAGGCATGGACGCGCCTCGGAACAGCCACAACAGCACAGAGCTGGTCGACATCCGCGAAGTGTCGCCGGCTCTGCTGGAGGCGGAGGCCGGCAAGGACACGGCGTTCGGCCAGGCCCTACGGCGTCACCTCCAGGAGCGGGACGGCTCGTCGAGGACGACCGACGTCTTCTGAGCGGTTTATGGTAATTCCTGACGTTTGTTGGCTGTTCGTTGCTATTCTCCGTTCGGAGTTACGGCGTGATCGCCGCCGCCGCATACTTCCCTCATCTGTTCAGGTTCCCGGGAGAACGGTGTCAGCCCTATGGTTCCGTCAACCGCCCCCGCAGGTCCCGACCTTGTCGTCGCGGACAACGCTCTGGGGCACGTCCTGCGCCGCGTGGAACACGAGGCCGCCGATCCGGACAGCACACACTTCGCCGAGTTCGAGTCGTCGATCGACTTTGAAGCGCCGATGCGGTGACCTCTCCGCCGGTTCCGCCGCCTCCGGCGTCCCTGCGCCAGTTCATCCTCAAAGTGCACAGTCGCTGCAACCTGGACTGTGACTACTGCTACGTCTACCACTCCGCCGACACCAGCTGGCAGGCCAAACCCCAGGTGATGGACCTGGTCGTCGCCGAGCAGGTGGGGCGGCGTGTCGTCGAGCATGCCGTGGCCCATCGGCTGTCCGAGGTGCGCGTCGTGCTGCACGGTGGGGAGCCGCTGCTGCTCGGGGCCCGGCGGCTCGGGGAACTGCTCGGGGTGTTCGGGCGGGGGCCCGCGGAGGCGGGGGTGCCCGTCCGTCTCTCCGTGCAGACCAACGGGGTGCTGCTCACCCCGGACATCCTGGACGTGCTGCGGCGGCACCGGGTCGGCGTCAGCGTCAGCCTCGACGGCACCCGGGCCGGCCATGACCGGCACCGGCGCTTCCCCAAGGGCCGGGGGAGCCATGGACGGGTGGCGCAGGGCCTCGCTCGGCTCGGCACGCCCGAGTACCGGCACCTGTACGCGGGTCTGCTGTGCACGATCGACCTCGCCAACGACCCGGTCGAGACCTACGAGGCTCTACTGGCCTCGCACCCTCCACGCATCGACCTCCTCCTGCCGCACGGCACCTGGGAGACCCCGCCCCCGGGACTCGCCGATCGGCGGGGGCGGATACCCACTGTCCCGCCCCTGGCCGCCCGGGACGCCCCGGCCCCCACGGCGGCGACCCCCTACGCCGACTGGCTGCGGCCCGTGTTCGACCGCTGGTACGACGCGCCCGTACGGGAGACGGGAATCCGGCTCTTCGAGGAGCTGATGGCCGGCGTCCTCGGGGGTTCGATGCGCACCGAGTCCGCCGGTCTGGCCCCGGCGACACTGGCGGTCGTCGAGACCGACGGTTCCATCGAGCAGTCCGACTCCCTCAAGGTCGCCTACGAAGGGGCGCCGGAGACGGGGCTCGACGTCTTCCGCCACAGCTTCGACGACGTCCTGGACGAACCCCTGGTCCGTCAGCGGCAGTCCGGCGCCGCCGGACTCGGACCCACCTGCGGACGCTGCCCCCTGGTCACCGTGTGCGGGGGCGGACTCTTCGCCCACCGGTACGCCCCCGGCAGCGGCTTCCGCAACCCGTCCGTGTACTGCGCCGACCTGGCCGCCCTGATCCTCCACATCCGGGCCCGGGTCCGGGCCGACCTCGCCGGGACACCGCTGGGCCTGCCCGAACTCGACGTCAGGGGCACGTAGGGTAGGGTTTACCTGCGCGTTCACACGGACTCCGTGACGAGCGCGACGGGACGTGGCGCAGCTTGGTAGCGCACTTGACTGGGGGTCAAGGGGTCGCAGGTTCAAATCCTGTCGTCCCGACTTGCTGAGCAGCAGGTCGACAGCCGTACCGGTGCGAACCGGTACGGCTTTTTCCGTTCAGGAGGGTTCCTCGGAGGGCTTCGCCGAGGGTTCCTCTGAGGGCTTCGCTGAGGACTTTTTTGAGGAGTCCTTGTACGCGCGCTCGCAGTAGGGCCAGTCGTCGAAGTTCCCCGCGCGTTTCCAGAGGCGGTGGGCCGCCTGGATGTTCCACTCCGGTTGCAGCGCCTCGCGCGGGGTGCCGCCGAGTTCGCGCAGCCGGGTGTCGGAGATCTGGAAGACGCCCCAGTTCCTGGTGCCGTTGGTGTTGGGCAGGATGTGGAGGGGGTCCAGGAAGGACTGGCAGTCGGCGATCGCCACCGCGTGGTCGGGGTCCTCGGCGAACACCTGGCGGACGCGTTGTCGCACCTTCTTCGGCGACCAACTCTTTATCCGTGCCTTCGGATCGTAGAGCGCCTGCTTCGTCTCGGTGCCGACCACGCCGTCCGGATCGAGGTCGTGCAGCACCTGGAACGCGGTGACCCGGCGCAGGGTCTGCGGTCCGAAGGAGCCGTCCACGGAGATGTCCGCGCCGGCCTTGGCGAGCAGTCGCTGCACCTCCTTGACGCAGGTGTCGTGCTGTCCCATGCCGACCGGCTCCGCGCACGCGGCGGAGAACAGAAGCCGGCCGTCGTCCGCGTCCTCGGCGGCGGCCCGCTGACGGGTCGCCAGTGTCATCCAGGTCCCGCCGGCCACCAGAAGCAGAAAGCACACCGCGAGGATCGGCAGCGCACGCCGACGCCAGGGGGTCACCGCCGACCCGGTCCCGGCCGCCGTGGGCCCGGCTTCCGCCACCGCTGTCGGTAGGTCCGCGGTCACCGCCGCCGACGCGGCTTCGGTCCCAGCCGCAGGCCCGGCTTCCGTCCCCGCCGCCGGCCCGGCTTCCGTCCCCGCCGGCGGTACGCCCTCAGCCGCCGTCGGGAGTACGGTGTCCGCCTCCGCCGGCAATGCGGCTCCCGCCGCCGGCAGTTCGGTGTCCGCCTCGGCCTCCGCGTCCGCCGTCGGTGCGGTCTTCCCTTCCGCTTTGCCTTCCGCTTTCCCTTCCCCCGCGCCTTCGGCCTCGTCGGTCATCCGGCTCATGTCGGCCACGGCCCAGAGCCGGTGCAGCTCTCGTAACTCGGTGGGGGAGGCTCCACAGATCAGCGCGAAGCGGTGTACGGGGCCGTAGTCCGGGGGCACGTACGAACCCGAGCAGTAGCGGTGCAGAGACGATCTGCTGCTGCCGGTGCGCTGGGCGAGTGCCTCGTAGCTCAGACCCGACCGCTCCTTCAACGACCGCAGGAACGCCGCGAATCGCTCCGGATCGACGGTGGCTGTCACAGGTTACCCCTAGTAATCAGTCGTTCGGAATCGGGACCCTAGACCATTTACGCCTCGTGCGCATCTTGTGTTCATCGTGTGCGCGTTCGGTGCACGCCCCATCGATGTCCCACCGGCGTCCCAGAGCAGCGGGAAAGGCGCAGGCAGCACGAGGGACGGCATCCCACTCTCCCGTGACCTGCGGTTTTCCTTGCCGGGGCGACCTCGCAGTCGCCAGAGTCTGTGGTGCTCGCCGGGCACCGGCACGGTGGCTGGAAGAGAGGATTCCCATGAGCTTGCGCACGCGCTTCAAGCCGGCCGCCTGCACGTACAGCGGGCTCGCCCACGTCTACGGCAACACGCGGCTCGCCGGCTACAACTACCTGTCCTGCGCCTGACCCCAGCCGGGGCTGTACGGGCGTTCACTGCGAACTTCGGGCCGCGCATGCCCCTTGCCGGGGAAGGGGCATGCGCGGTGACCGGGGCCCGCCTCGGTCAGCCGCCGCCGTCGAGATCGGCACGCCTGCGCAGCACGCGCAACTCGCTGCCGAAGAGCCGCATCTCGTAGAGCTTGCCCCGGGCGTTCTCGAAGGGGCGGTGGACGATCATCATCAGCTGTCCGTCGAACGTGCGGAACAACATGCCGTGGCCGCTGTCCTCCCGGACCAGCGGCCGCCGTTGGTCCCACGGCCCCGTGAGGTCGCCCGTCCGGGAGACCGCGTAGGTCTGCACATAGCCGCCGCTGACGGTGCCGTCGTCGCCGGCCACGTTCTTCTCGTACGTCGACCACAACATCAGCAGGGAGTCGTCGGGCGTCCGGTGCAGCTGGGGGCCGTCGGTGATGTACGGCGCGAGCTGGTGCGGCACTCCGGCGGGGATCTGCTCGGTGAGCCAGGACGCGTCGGAGGCCTTGAAGAGGAGGACCGGGTCCCCGATGGTCCGGGTGAGGTCCGGCGCCAGCCGGATCGCCTCCATGGTTCCGTCGACGGTCTGCAGCCACTCGTGCGCGTACACCATCCAGGGCTGCCCGGACGGGTCGACGTAGAGCGTGCCGTCGAGGGTCATGAGGTGCTCGGGCGGAGTGGGGCGGGTGGGGTCCACGACGGTGAACGGGCCCAGCAGGGAGTCGGATACGGCGGTGATCGTGCCGCGCATGTGGTTCGGGAGCCGGAAGGGCGTGCCCCACCGGCCGGCCGGCGGCACCGGCAGCGGCTTGTTCTCGTCGTGCAGCGTGGTGAACAGGTAGTACCGGCCGTCCCACGCGTGCACCTCAGGCGCCCACGCGCCGTCGCTCGCCCAGATCCCCGGCTGGTCGGCCGTCCGGAAGACCACCACGGGGCGGGTCCACTCCCGCAGGTCGGTGCTGCGGTAGACCATCGTGCCGGTGCCGTCCACGCCCGAGACGCTCGGGTCGTTGCCCGTGTAGAGGTGGTACGTGCGGGTCCTGTCGTCGGCGACCACGAACGGATCGTGCAGCGGCATGTCGGGAAGCCGCAGCTCAGGACGGTGCGCCGGTTCGGTCGAGGTCACGGCTGAAGAATAGTGGCCGCGAAGGGCGTTGACTTCGCGTGCGCTTCAAGTCGCAGACTCCTGTGCGGGCCCGAGAGCCGGGCGGAACGGGAGGCAATGGCATGAGGTACCGCACGATCGGAAGTGACCCCGGGACCCGTCGCGAGGTCAGTGTGCTCGCGCTGGGCGCGATGCTGTTCGGCTCGCGGACGGACGAGAAGACGTCGTTCGAGATACTCGACCGCTATGTCGAGGCGGGTGGGAACTTCATCGACACCTCCGACAACTACGCCTTCTGGATCGACGGCGGGCAGGGCGGGCAGAGCGAGGAACTGCTCGGCCGGTGGCGGCGCAGCCGGGGCGTCGGCGACGAGATCGTCATCGCCACCAAGCTCGGCGCCCGGCCCCTGGCGCCCGGCACCGGCTACGTCGACAACGCCGAGGGCCTGTCGGCCGAGGTGATCAGGGAGTCGGCGCAGCGCAGTCGGGAACGGCTCGGGGTGGAGCGGCTCGATCTGCTCTACGCGCACATCGAGGACCGTACGGTGTCGGCGCGGGAGACCGTCGAGGGGTTCGCGGCCCTCGTCGCGGAGGGCACGGTCGGGCTGCTCGGCGTGAGCAACCACGCCGTGTGGCGGGTGGAACGGGCGCGGGCCCTCGCCGCCGCGGCCGGCCTGCCCGGTTACGAGGTGCTCCAGTACCACCACAGCTATCTGCGGCCGCGGACCGACGTTCCGGGCGACCTCTGGCCGGACGGCACCCTCGGCGCGGCCACCGCCGAACTGCTGAGCTATCTGGAGGCCGAACCCGGCCTCACCCTGGTCGCCTACTCACCGCTGCTCAAGGGCGGCTACGTACGGCCGCAGGCCCTGCCGTCGGACTACGACCACCCGGGCACCCCCGCCCGGACGAAGGTGCTCGGCGAGGTGGCGCGGGAGACCGGCGCGACCGTCAACCAGGTCGTGCTCGCCTGGCAGTTGGGGAGCCGGTTCCCGATCGTTCCGTTGGCCGGGGTGTCGTCGGTGGCGCAGTTGGAGGAGAACCTGGGCGCGGTGGAGCTGGAACTGACGCGCGAGCAGCGGATCAGGCTCGACGCCGTGAACTGAGGCGGGGGAACCCGCGCCCGGTCACGTCCGACTGACGTTGGCCGTCAGCATCCGCAGCAACTGCTTGGCCACGGTGTGCTGTTCGGGGGAGAGCCCCATGGCCTCGCCGATGTCCACGGGGACGGTCCGGGCCCGCTCCTCCAGCCGGGCGCCGGAGTCGGTGAGGCGGATGGCGACGGAGCGCTCGTCGTCCGTACGGCGCTCGCGGCGCAGCAGGCCGCCGGCCTCCAGGCGCTTCAGGAGCGGGGAGAGGGTGCTGGACTCCAACTGGAGCGCCGCGCCCAGGTCGCGCACGGAGATCGAGTCCTGCTCCCAGAGCACCAGCATGACGAGGTACTGCGGATAGGTCAGGCCCAGCTCGTCGAGCAGCGGTCGGTAGCGGGCGGTGACCGCGCGCGAGGCGGCGTACAGGGCGAAGCAGAGCTGGTCGTCCAGGAGCAGGGTGTGCCCCGGTGCCGGTGCCGGTTCCGCCCCGGCAGCGGTCACGATCTCGCCGACTGTGCTCACGGTGTCGCTCCTCGGTCCCGTGCTCTGCATGACGATCTCCCACTCTACCCGCGAGTTGTGTCGAGCACCAAATGATAGGGCGATAGAAAATTGTGCGCTGATTAGTTGTGCACGACTTAATCGCACGCTACTGTCGTGGTGTGCCGCCGACCCGGCGAACGACGCCGGCGGACCCCCCGCCCGCGGCACCCCGCTCCGAGGAGATCGTCATGACCGAGACCACCCACCGCCGTCCCGTCCTCGAACCCGCCGCCGCGGCCTTCGCGGAGGCGACCGCGAACCCGCCGTACCTCTTCGACCTCGGCCCGGTCGAGGGCCGCAAGGTCGTCGACGAGGTGCAGTCGGGCGACATCGCGAAGCCGGCTGTGGACGAGGAGTGGGTGACCGTGCCGGGCGGGCCGACCGGCGAGGTCAGGGCCCGTCTCGTCCGCCCGGCGGGAGCCGAGGGCGTGCTGCCGGTGATCCTGTACATCCACGGCGCGGGCTGGGTGTTCGGCAACGCCCACACCCATGACCGGCTGGTGCGTGAGCTGGCCGTGGGCGCGCGGGCCGCGGTCGTCTTCCCCGAGTACGACCTCTCGCCCGAGGCCCGTTACCCGGTCGCCGTCGAGCAGAACTACGCCGGTGGCCCGCTGGGTCGTCGCCGAGGGCGCCGGCCGTGGTCTGGACGCCGGCCGGATCGCCGTGGCGGGTGACTCCGTCGGCGGCAACATGACCGCCGCGCTGACCCTGATGGCCAAGGAGCGGGGCGATGTCCCGCTGGTCCAGCAGGTGCTCTTCTACCCGGTCACCGACGCGGCCTTCGACACCGGCTCCTACCAGGAGTTCGCCGAGGGCTACTTCCTGCGGCGCGACGCCATGCGGTGGTTCTGGGACCAGTACACGACCAGCGAGAAGGACCGCGCCGAGATCACCGCCTCACCGCTGCGCGCCACCACCGAGCAGCTCCAGGGGCTCCCGCCGGCCCTCGTGATCACCGCCGAGGCCGACGTCCTGCGCGACGAGGGCGAGGCGTACGCGGACAAGCTGCGCGAGGCCGGAGTGGCGGTCACCGCCGTCCGGTACCAGGGCATCATCCACGACTTCGTGATGCTCGACGCCCTGCGCGGGACGCGCGCGGCCGAGGCCGCGATCGGGCAGGCGATCGCCACCCTGCGCACGGCGCTCGGCACCGACTGAGCGTGGAGCCGGGCGGAAAGCGGCCGACCCCGGCCGGGAGTGGTCCCGGCCGGGGTCGGCGTCATGCGGATGCGAGGACTCAGGCGAAGTTCGCCAGCGCCTCGTTCCAGGTGGCCGACGGGCGCATGACCGCGGCGGCCTTGGCCGGGTCGGGCTGGTAGTAGCCGCCGATGTCGGCCGGCTTGCCCTGGACGGCGATCAGCTCGTCGACGATGGTCTGCTCGTTCGTCGTGAGGGTCTCGGCGAGCGGGGCGAAGGCCTTCGCCAGGTCGGCGTCGTCGGTCTGGGCGGCCAACTCCTGGGCCCAGTACAGGGACAGGTAGAAGTGGCTGCCGCGGTTGTCGATGCCGCCGACGCGACGCGAGGGGGACTTGTCCTCGTTGAGGAAGGTCGCCGTGGCGCGGTCCAGGGTGTCGGCGAGGACCTTGGCCTTGGTGTTGCCGGTGACCGTCGCGTACTGCTCCAGGGACGGCACCAGGGCGAAGAACTCACCGAGCGAGTCCCAGCGCAGGTAGTCCTCCTTGACCAGCTGCTGGACGTGCTTCGGGGCGGAGCCGCCGGCGCCCGTCTCGAAGAGGCCGCCGCCCGCCATCAGCGGGACGACCGACAGCATCTTGGCGCTGGTGCCCAGCTCCAGGATGGGGAACAGGTCGGTGAGGTAGTCACGCAGCACGTTGCCGGTCACCGAGATGGTGTTCTCGCCGCGGCGGATGCGCTCCACCGACAGCTTGGTGGCCTCGACCGGGGCGAGGATGCGGATGTCCAGGCCCTCGGTGTCGTGCTCCGGCAGGTAGGCGTTGACCTTGGCGATCAGGTTGGCGTCGTGCGCGCGGGTCTCGTCCAGCCAGAACACCGCCGGGTCGCCGGTGGCGCGGGCGCGGGTGACGGCCAGCTTGACCCAGTCGCGGATCGGGTCGTCCTTGGTCTGGCAGGCGCGGAAGATGTCGCCGGCGGAGACCGTCTGCTCGAGCACCACGTTGCCGGCCTGGTCGACGAGGCGGACCGTGCCGGTGGTCGGGATCTCGAAGGTCTTGTCGTGGGAGCCGTACTCCTCGGCCTTCTGCGCCATGAGGCCGACGTTCGGGACGGAGCCCATGGTCGACGGGTCGTAGGCGCCGTTGGCGCGGCAGTCGTCGACGACGACCTGGTAGACACCGGAGTACGAGGAGTCCGGGAGCACCGCGAGGGTGTCGGCCTCCTGGCCGTCCGGGCCCCACATGTGGCCGGAGGTGCGGATCATGGCCGGCATCGAGGCGTCGACGATGACGTCGGACGGCACGTGCAGGTTGGTGATGCCCTTGTCGGAGTCGACCATCGCCAGCGCCGGGCCCTCGGCGAGCTCGGCGTCGAAGGAGGCCTTGATCTCGGCGCCCTCCGGCAGGGCCTCCAGGCCCTTGTAGATGCCGCCCAGGCCGTCGTTCGGGGACAGACCGGCGGCGGCCAGCGTCTCGCCGTACTTCGCGAAGGTCTTCGGGAAGAAGGCGCGCACCACGTGACCGAAGACGATCGGGTCGGAGACCTTCATCATCGTGGCCTTGAGGTGCACGGAGAACAGCACGCCCTCGGCCTTGGCGCGGGCGACCTGCGCGGTCAGGAACTCGCGCAGCGCGGCGACGCGCATCACGGAGGCGTCGACGACCTCGCCCGCGAGGACGGGTACGGACTCGCGCAGCACGGTGGTGGAGCCGTCGTCGCCGACCAGCTCGATCTTGAGGGAGCCGGCCTCGGCGATCACCGCGGACTTCTCGGTGGAGCGGAAGTCGTTCTCGCCCATGGTCGCGACGTTCGTCTTGGACTCCGACGACCAGGCGCCCATGCGGTGCGGGTGGGTCTTGGCGTAGTTCTTGACCGAGGCGGGGGCGCGGCGGTCCGAGTTGCCCTCACGCAGGACCGGGTTCACCGCGGAACCCTTGATCTTGTCGTAGCGGGCGCGGATCTCGCGCTCCTCGTCGGACTTCGGGTCGTCCGGGTAGTCCGGCAGCGCGTAGCCCTGGCTCTGCAGCTCGGCGACGGCGGCCTTGAGCTGCGGGATCGACGCCGAGATGTTCGGCAGCTTGATGATGTTCGCCGCGGGGGTCTTGGCCAGCTCGCCCAGCTCGGAGAGGGCGTCGGGGATGCGCTGGCCCTCCTCCAGGTACTCCGGGAAGACGGCGATGATGCGGCCGGCCAGCGAGATGTCACGGGTCTCGACGGAGACACCGGCCTGCGAGGCGTACGCCTTGATCACGGGCAGGAACGAGTGGGTCGCCAGGGCGGGCGCCTCGTCAGTGTGCGTGTAGATGATGGTCGAGTCAGTCACCGGGTGCTCCGCTCCACGTCTGCAACATTGCTCGACATCAAGATATCTCGTGTGGGGGAGGGACTCGACAGGGGTCGGTGTGTGCGGGGGCTCACCACGGGTGTTTTTCGCCCCCGCCGCCCCTACCCGTCCCATCCTCGACAAGGGGCTGCGCCCCTTCGACCCCCAGGCGTCCCTCCGGTGGGGGCTGGTCGCGCAGTTCCCCGCGCCCCTGAAAAGCAGGGGCTGCGCCCCGTGCTTTTCGGGCCGAAAGGCCGTAGGCCTTTCAGGGGCGCGGGGAACTGCGCGAGAAGCCCCCACCCACCCGCACCCGACAACGCACCCCCGGGGTCGAAGGGGCAGCGCCCCTGGGGATGGGACGGGTAGGGGCGGCGGGGGCGAGGAAACCCCTAGGGGGCCACCTCGACCGAAGACTCCCGCTGGTGGGGGATCTCCACGCTGCCGCCCCCCGTCTGCAGCGTGATCGCCCGCCGGGGTACCGGCACGCTGATGCCCTCGGCGCGGTACCGCCTGTGCAGGCGCTTGATGAACTCGTGCTTGATCCGGTACTGGTCGCTGAACTCGCCGACCCCGAGGATCACGGTCATCCCGATGCGCGAGTCGCCGAAGGTGTGGAACCGCACGGCGGGCTCGTGGTCGGGGACCGCGCCCTCGACCTCCTTCATCGTCTCGGCGATGACCTCGTTGGTGACCCGCTCGACATGCTCCAGATCGCTGTCGTAGCCGACGCCCACCTGCACCAGCAGGGTCATGTCCTGCTCGGGCTGGTTGAAGTTGGTCATGTTGGTGCCGGCGAGCTGCCCGTTGGGGATGATCACCAGGTTGTTGGAGAGCGACTTGATCGTCGTCTGCCGCCAGTTGATGTCGACGACATAGCCCTCCTCGCCGCTGCTCAGCTTGATGTAGTCGCCGGGCTGGACGGTCTTGGACGCGAGGATGTGGATGCCCGCGAAGAGGTTGGCGAGGGTGTCCTGCAGAGCCAGGGCCACCGCGAGACCGCCGACGCCGAGGGCGGTGACCAGCGGGGCGATCGGGATGCCCAGCGTCTGGAGGATCACCAGGACACCGATCGCGAGGACCGTGACCCGGGTGATGTTCACGAAGATCGTGACCGAGCCCGCGACCCCGGCCCGGGACTGGGCGAGCGTGCGCACCAGACCGGCGATCACCCGGGCCGACGTGACCGTGGCGACGAGGATGAACAGCACCGTCAGACACTGGTTCACGTTGTGCTGCACGGTCTTCGTCAGCGGCAGCACCGCCGCCGCGGCCGCCGCGCCGCCGACGAACGCGCTCCAGGGCACCAGCGAGCGCAGCGTGTCGACGATGACGTCGTCACCGCCCCAGCGGGTCTTCGTCGCGTGGCCGCCGAGCCAGCGCAGCAGCAGCCGCAGCAGGAACGCGGCCAACAGGCCCGCGGCCAGGATGATTCCGGCCACGAGATAGTCGTCGAGGGTGAGGGTCCGGGTCATCGCTCGCCTCCCGAGGGACGCGGGGAGCGGCCGGGGAACCGTATGTCGTGTCCCGAGGGCCGTATGTGATGTGTCGTCACCTTGCCACCTGCTCGAATCCGGAGTGCGTGTTCTCGCTTGCCCGGACGCGTGTGCGACAGCGGGCGCGACCGCTCATCCTGCCGTATCCGTACGGCTGATCGGCACCGGACCTGCGTGGATCGGCCGACGACAGGCCCCGCGCCACCGGGAATGTCCGGATGTGCTCGGCGGTGGGGCGGCCTTCTCCTCAGATCACCTTCAGCCGGACCAGCGCACCCAGCGTCAACGCCCCCGGCAGCAACGGCAGCCAGACCGTGATGACCCGGAACGCCAGCACCACCGCCGTCACCACGGCCGTCGGGCCGCCGGCCGCCACCAGCGCGACCACGAGCGCGGCCTCCACCGAACCGAGCCCGCCCGGCGTCGGGACGAGGGCGACCGCGACCGTGGCGGCCAGATAGGCGAGCGCCATGTGCGTCACGGGGATGTCGAGCCCCAACGCCAGCCCCACGGTGACCAGTACACCCGCCTGGAGCGCCGGGAACGCCAGCGAGCCGCCCCACAGCGCCAGCACCCGCGTCGGGCGCGCGTGCACCGCTCGGGCCTCGCCCAGCGCGGTGCGTACGAAACCGAACACGGCCGCACGCAGCCGTCGCACCAGGAACACCGCGGCCACCGCGCCGCACACGACGACGACGGCCGCGACCAGCAGGGGAGTCGACGAGCCGGCGGGCAGCAGCGGGCCGAGGCGCAGGGCCCGGGGGAACGCCACCAGCAGCGCCAGTAGCAGGCCGACGCGGGCGATGGACTCCGCCAGCAGATACAGCGCGAGCGCCGCCGACGAACGCGCCGCCGACACCCCGCACACCATCATGAACCGCAGGTTCACCGCGCTCGCGCCGAGGCCCGTCGGCAGCAGGTGATTCGCCGTGCCCGCCGCGAACTGGGTGGCCAGCAACCGCCGCACGGGCAGCCGCTCGACGAGCGCCCCCTGCCGGGTCACGGCCGCCGCGACCCAGGTCAGACAGGTCACGCCGACCGCCGCGACCAGCCACGGCCACCGCGCGGTCGCGAGATGGGCGAAGCCCTCGGCGAGAACGGAACGGTGCCGCACGGCGACCACCAGGACCAGCACGAGGGGAAGCAGACAGAGGATCCGCCGTACCGGAACGCGCCTGGTCAGTGGCCGGGGGATCTGTGTCGCTGTCACACCGCGAGAGGCTCCCCACGCCCGGCCAACAGGGGGTTGCGGGCGCGGGGACGGCGGTTGACCGGTGGCGGACTTCACCGCGCGCCGGCGTGCGCCGAAAAGCGGTTGACCTCAAGCTTGGTCGAGGTTCTAACGTCTTCCGCATGAGTATGGAGACCACCGCCTGGACCCAGCTGCAGGGCATGATGACCGCCCAGCGGCACAGCCGCCCCCTCGCCCGGACGACGTTACGGCGTATCGGCGCCTTCGCCCGTCCACATCGTCGCCGTATCGCGTGGTTCGTCGGCCTCAGCGTCGTGACCGCGCTGCTCGCCGTGGCGACGCCGGTGCTCGCGGGGAACGTCGTGGACGTGATCGTCTCGGGCGGCGAGGAAGACCTCGTCGTCCGCCTTGCCGTGCTCATCGCCGTCATCGCCGTCGCCGAGGCGGCGCTCGGCCTCGTGGCGCGACGCCTGTCGGCGACGCTCGGCGAGGGCCTCATCCTCGATCTGCGGACCGCCGTCTTCGATCATGTGCAGCGCATGCCGGTCGCGTTCTTCACACGTACTCGTACGGGAGCGCTCGTCAGTCGTCTCAACAACGACGTCATCGGCGCCCAACGCGCCTTCAGCAACACCCTGTCCGGAGTGGTCGGCAACCTGGTCACGCTGCTGCTGACCCTCGCCGTGATGCTCACCCTCTCCTGGCAGATCACCCTGCTCTCCCTCGTCCTGCTGCCCGTCTTCGTGATCCCCGCCCGGCGCATGGGCCGCCGCATGGCCCGGCTGCAGCGGGAGGCCGCCGACCTCAACGCGGCCATGGGCACCCGGATGACCGAGCGCTTCTCCGCACCCGGCGCCACCCTCGTCAAGCTCTTCGGCCGGCCCGACGACGAGTCCGCCGAGTTCGCTGAACGTGCCCGCCGGGTACGGGACATCGGCATCCGTACCGCGATGGCCCAGTCGGCGTTCATCACCGCCCTCACCCTCGTCTCCGCCCTCGCGCTCGCCCTGGTGTACGGCCTCGGCGGCTGGTTCGCGCTGCGCGGCACCCTGGAGGCCGGCGCGATCGTGTCCCTGGCCCTGCTGCTGACCCGGCTGTACGCGCCCCTGACCGCGCTGGCCGGGGCGCGCGTCGAGGTCATGAGCGCCCTGGTGAGCTTCGAGCGCGTCTTCGAAGTGCTGGACCTCAAGCCGCTCATCGAGGAGAAGCCCGACGCCCGCGAGGTCCCCGAGGGGCCGGTCGCCGTCGAGTTCGACGACGTCCGCTTCGGCTACCCGTCCGCCGACAAGGTCTCCCTCGCCTCACTGGAGGAGGTGGCCTCCCTCGACACCCGGGGCGGCACCGAGGTCCTGCACGGCGTCTCCTTCCGTGCCGAACCCGGCCAGACCGTCGCCCTCGTCGGCTCCTCGGGGGCCGGCAAGTCCACCGTCGCCCAACTCCTGCCCCGGCTCTACGACGCGGACTCGGGCACGGTCCGGATCGGCGGCGTCGACGTACGCGACCTCGGCGCGGCATCGCTGCGCGGCACCCTCGGCATGGTCACCCAGGACGGCCACCTCTTCCACGACACCGTCCGCGCCAACCTGCTCCTCGCCCGCCCCGAGGCCACGGACGAGGAGCTGTGGGAGGTGCTGCGCCGGGCCCGCCTCGATGACCTTGTACGCTCCCTGCCCGACGCCCTCGACACCGTCGTCGGCGAGCGCGGCTACCGCCTCTCCGGCGGCGAACGCCAGCGCATGACGATCGCCCGGCTGCTCCTGGCCCGCCAGCGCGTCGTCATCCTCGACGAGGCCACCGCCCACCTCGACAACACCTCGGAGGCCGCGGTGCAGGAGGCCCTCGCCGAGGCGCTGGAGGGCAGGACCGCCGTGGTCATCGCCCACCGCCTGTCGACCGTCCGCACCGCCGACCAGATCCTGGTCGTCGAGGCGGGCCGGATCGTGGAGCGCGGCCGACACGAGGAACTGCTCGCGGCGGGCGGACGGTACGCGGAGCTGTACCGGACCCAGTTCGAGAGGTCGACGGACCGTGCACCCGGGGCACAAGCACCGGTCGCGTTGGTCTGACGGCCGTGCGGTTCCCCGGGGTTCAGCCCTCGACGCCGGTCGCCGCGTGAGCGGCACCGACCGGCTTGGACTCCGGGGAACCGCGCTGGCGCAGATAGATCGAGAGGATCGCCATCGAGGCGATGGCGAGGAACTCGGACTGCCAGTTCTGCAGCGTACGGTTCCAGAAATCGGCCGAGACCACGTACTCGCCCCAGCTGTCGGGAGCCTGGAGCTGCCGCAGCTGCTCCTCGTTGTACGCCGCCACGCCCGTGATCGACTGGGCCAGCCACGACAGCGCGAACACGGCCCCCATGACACAACCCAGCGAACTCGCGTACACCTTGAGGCGCAGGCCGCCGGCCGCCGCCCAGCGGGGGGAGTCCGGGCGGGCGTGCCGCCCCACCCGCTGTTCCTCGTCCGATGCGACCCCGATGCCGTCCGGGTGCTTGGACTCCGGCGAGCCGCGCTGCACCAGCCACACCGTCAGGAAGACGTACAGGAAGAACTGCAGGTACTCGGACTGCCAGTTCTCCATCACGTCGACCGCGAAGTCGGACGACGTCACGTACTCGCCCAGAGAGATCTGCTGGAGGTCCTCCGCCGCGAGCTGGTTGTCGAAGTCGGCGTGACCGGCGAACGCCTGGCCGACCAGGGCGAGGACGAACAGTGCCAGGAAGACGAGCCCCAGGCCGTTGTCCCGAGCGAACCGCCGGAGGGATCCCGTCATCGGTGCAGCACCCCCACCGTGATGCAGTAGGCCAGACCGCCCGCGATCACCAGCAGGCACAGGACGAACATGACACGCACGACGTCCTCACCCACCCTTCAGCAGACACTGGTAGGGCCGCTCCGGACGCGGGGTGCACCCGGCGGCGACGACCTTCCAACCGTCGGAGAACCGCGACAGGAACAAGGTGTCCGCCGAGAACTCCACCCGGGCCTGGCGTCCGGCGACATCGACGCCCTCGACCTCGTCCTCCGCCGCCGCGACGAACGGAACGTGCTCCTCGACGACGGCCTCCTCGCACGGCGTCCCCGAGGACTGCTCGACCTCGTCCCGGACACCCGGCGCCAGCACCGCGCACAGGGCGACCCCGTCCTCCGCGCCCAGCGCCCGCTCGAAGTCGACGGCCGCGTCCCGGGCCGCCGTACGCCGCTCCTCGACCGACCCGCAGCCGGTCGTCAGCAGCAGGACGGCACCCGCCGCGACCCCCCACCGCCACCGCCAGGGCATCCGGGACCTCCCGTTCGGCCGTCCGCGCACATGTCGGCGCACACATGTCGACGGACGGTAATCCCGCCGCCCGGCCCACGCCCCGGTGCCGCGCGACAGGCCGGGCCCGTCGTCCCCCGGCCGGGGCAACCGGTGCTACGACCCGTCCCCGCCCGCGCCACGGCCTCCGCCCACCGGCAGCCGGTACACGGCGAAGGCCCGCCGGATCACCGGCTGGGCGACATTGCGCACCCGCACCCCACCGCTGGTGATGCCGTGCTCGGTGCCCAGATGGGCGTGGCCGTGGACGGCGAGATCGGCTCCCGACTCGTCCATCGCCTCGGCCAGCAGGTAACTGCCCAGGAACGGGTAGATCTCCAGCGGTTCACCGACGAGCGTGTCCGGTACGGGGGAGAAGTGGGTGAGCGCGATACGGACCGCGCAGCCGTCCTCCGCCAACTCGTCCAGCGCGCGGCGCAGTCCGTCCGCGAGCCCCCGGGTGTGACGGACGAAGGCCTTCATCTCGGGTTCGCCGAACTCGCTGCCGCTGCGCCCGGCGAAGCCGCCGCCGAACCCCTTAGTGCCGGCCACCCCGACCCGTACCCCGTCGACCGGGACGACGGTGCCCTCGCCCTCCAGCACGGTCACCCCCGCGTCCCGCAGCACGGCCGTCACGTCCTCGGGTCGCTCGGCGTGGTGGTCGTGGTTGCCGAGGACGGCGACCACCGGCACGGGCAGCCCCGCCACCTCGTCGGCGACGACGCGCGCCTCCTCCGGTGTGCCGTGCCGGGTCAGGTCCCCGGCGAGCAGCAGGAGGTCGGCGTGGTCGGGCAGGGTGTCGAACGCCGGGCGGAGCAGACCTCGGCTGTCCAGCCCCAGATGGATGTCCCCGACGGCCGCGACCCGGATCACGACAGCTCCTCGGGACGGTCCGGCGCGGTGACGTCGGCCAGTGCGATGTCCGCCCGCACGGGCACACCCGGCAGCTCCTCCGCCGCGAGGCGCAGGATCGCCTCCCGATCGGCTGCGGTGGACGCCGTGCCGGTGATGTGCACGGCGTCGCCGCGCGCCTCGATCCGCATCCCGAGCTCGGCCAGAACGCTCCGGGCGAGCCGCTCCTCCAGATGGGCTATGCGGTACTCGGTGTGCGCCGGCGGTTGTGCGGCGTGGTGTGCTGGGGCAGTTGCCGACGGTTGTGAGGTGTGTTCTTCCGGGCCGTCCGCCCGCGGGTGGTCATGTCCTGTCGCCATCGCCGGTCTCCTCCGGCTCGATCACGTTGAGGCGCTCCAGCAGGAAGAGGAACGCGGCCGGCATCGGCTCGGCACCGCACTCCTGCCGCACCCGGCCCCAGTCGATCTTCTCGCGCAGCGTGCGGGCGATCGGCAGCACGGCACCGAAGTCGCAGTAGTGCTCGGAGAACGCCAGGAGACGCCCGACGAGCAGATCCGTCGCCGCCAGCACGGGCATCCACACGGACTGGACCGACAGCACCTCCGCCCGGTCCAGCAGTTCGCGGCTGACCGGAGCCCGGGACGGCCGGAAGATCAGGTCGACCTCCTGGCCCTGGCTCCGGGTCTTCAGCAGCCAGTCCTCGGGCGGCTCGACCACGGTCAGCCCCGCTTCCTCCAGCGTGCCGGTGACCGCCTCGATGTCCTCCGGCAGCACGCAGAAGTCGACGTCGTGCTGGAGCGTCCCCGGGCCGCCGTGGGCGTACACCGCGACGCCGCCCGCCAGCGCGAAGGGATGCCCACCGGCCTTGAGCAGCGAAGCGACCTCCTTGGCCGCTTCGAGGATGGCCTGGGTCCGATCGGGAGGGAGCCCGTCGTCGTCCGGGCCGGCGAGATCGCCCATGCCTTCCACGATAGTGCGACCCCGGCCGATGGCCATACGTGCGGGCGCACGAGCTCACCCTGAGTCATCGCGGCAGGTCGGAGCGGTGGAGCTCGGGCACGGTGCCGTGCCCGCGCAAGGCGGCTTCGGCGGTGAGCCCGCCGGTCAGCGCGTGGAGAGCTTGGCGTCGTGGTCCTGCGAACGCGAACGCGAACGCGAACCCGGGGCCGGGGCATGCGGGTCCCCGGCCGACGGGGTGTCGATCCGCAGATGACGCAGCATCAGAGCGGCCGGCCCTGCGGCGACGAACATCACGCCGGCCGCCGTGCAGGAGGCGAGCTGCATGCCCTCGGTGAACGCCTCCCGGCTCGCCGTCAGCAGCAACCCCGCGACGTCGGCCGGCAGCTGCGCGGCGACCTGTACTGCACCGCCCAGCGTCTCGTGCGCGACCTCGCTCGCCGTCTCGGGGATCCCCGACGGCATGTCGTCGTCCATGGACCGGCGGTAGACGGCGGCACCGATGCTGCCGAGGACCGCGATACCGAGAGCGCCACCGAACTCGGCGCAGGTCTCGGACAGTCCGGAGGCCGAGCCCGCGCGCTCCGGTGGCGCGGCGGCGATGATCAGGTCGGCGGCGAGCGTCGGTACGACCCCCACACCGGCCGCCATCATCGTGGCGCCCGTGATGACGAGGGGGAGTTCGGAATCGGCCTCGACCTGCGCGATGACCCCGAACCCCGCCGAGGCGAGCAGGAGCGCGGCGGAGATGACGTACGCGGGCCGGACGCTCCGCACGAGGACGGTGGCGAGGGTCGCGCCGACCATCGTCGCGCCGGCGGCCGGCAGGGTCCACAGACCGGCGCTCCACGGCCGCAGTCCGTACACCAGCTGCAGATACTGCGAGGTGAACAGGCCGAAGCCGACCATGGCGTACGTCGGGCCCCGCCACCCCTGGCCTCCGTGCCGAGGGCGACCGGCGACTCCCGCGCCTCCCAGAGGCCCGCCACCGACGAGGTCGCCCGGAGCACAGGCAACCGATGGGGCAGCGGATGAAGGCAGCGGATGGGCAGTGGCCCCGAACGCGCCACCCCCTACTAGGCCGAGCAGGGCGATGATCTCCTTGCCGTTGAGGGGCACAGGGACGCCGGGCAACCGCTCATGGACGGCTCGCTCGGCCGCCGCGCGCTCCTCGGACTCGCGCTCGGCCTGCTCTCTCGCGTCCAGCGATGTGAGCGGTCGACACCGTCGAGTCAGGCACGAGTCCTGCGACGGGCCAAGAAGGCGAAGACCGCCAGCACCACTCCGCTCACTGCCGCGATCACGCCGAGCACCGTCGGAACAGCGTCGCCAGTGATGGTTCCTGCGACGCACGCGCACATTCCGCCGACGATCGAAAGTGCGGAAAAGGCGCCAACTCCTCTTATCGCGGCACCCATCGACTCATCTGCATCTCCCCCTCGCACTCCGGCGCTCCTTCCGCAGTCCCGGCCACACCACTGCCGACTCCCGTACCGGCAACCAAGTCCCCTGCGTGAGAACCCTCAACCGTCCTCCGTCACCCCTCCTCGGGGTCGAGCCCGCTGAAGGAATCCAACAAGCGGGCGCACAGCACGCAGGATCTGATCGCCCCTTCGAGGAAGGTGAGGACGGCTCTCACCAATGTGCCATCGTCAGCGCCGGCGCCGGCGCCTCCGCGGGGCGCCGGGTAGCGGCCCAACGCGTCCCGGCGGCCCTGAGCTTCCTGTCGTGGCGTGACAGAAGGTCGGGTGATAGAGCGACGAAGATCGATGCCACTGTGTCAGCGTGTCCGCGCATAGCGGTTGTTCGGGCGCTGCAGACGCAGGTGCCCCCGGAGAGTCGTGGTGTCGTACGCGGGCAGTGGGCCGGGACGCAGCTGGAAGCCGTCGAGCCCTGCGGTGCGCCAGTCGAGCATCAGGTCGGCGAGATCGCCGGGAGTACCGGCGAAGATCTCGGCGCGGAGGCGTGGGCGAGGCTCGTCAGCAGCGGCTGACCCTGCGGCGGGCGCGGCGTGATCGAGGGGCTCCGATTTTTGGTCGTCCTACGCGGCGGGCCGCCTGGCGGGGAAGCCGTGGCCGCGTGCGGAGAAGACGACCGCGAGGACCGGCAGCAGGAGCAGGAGGACGGTCCAAGGGAAGGCGTCGCTGCCGATCAGGTCGAGCAGGATGCCGCCGATGATCCCCCCGCCTGCCATGGCGACGTTCCACAGCGTGACGAGCATCGCCTGTGCGGCGTCGGCGTGATCGCCGCCCGCGTCGCCTGCGGCGGTCTGCAGCAGGGTGGGCACGCCGCCCCACCCCAGGCCCCACAGGACGGCGGCGACGTAGACGAGGGCGGTGTGATCCGCGAGGACGGCCAGGAGCGCCGCGGCCACGGCGACCAGCAGGGTGCTGGTGATCGTGAGACCGCGCAGTCGGTGGTGGATCTGGGCGCCGACGATCCAGATGCTCGCCAGTGAGGCGGCACCGAAGACCAGGAGCACCAGGTCGGTGTTGTCACTCATGCCCAGGTCGTCGAGGAAGCTGGCGATGTAGGCGTACAGGATGGTGTGGGCCAGCACGAAGACGAGAGTGACGAACAGGACCGGGGTCACGCCCGGGACGCGCAGGGCGTGCAGCATCTTCGGCTGTTCGCCGCGTTCCTGGCCCGGGTAGTCCGGCACGGTCGCGACGATCCACAGCAGAAGCACCACGGTGAGGGCGGTCATCGCGAGGAACGCCACGCGCCAGTCGGTCACCTTGCCGAGGAAGGTTCCGGCGGGCACGCCGAGCGAGAGCGCGAGGGGAATGCCCGCCATGGCGATGGCGATGGCCCTGCCCTGGAGATGAACGGGTGCCATGCGCCGCGCGTACCCGGCGAGCAGTGCCCAGGCCAGACCGGCCGCCACACCCGCGACGAACCGCGCCACCATCGTCAGACCGTAGTGGGACGACACCGCGGTGACGGTGTTGGCGAGGGCGAAGCCGCCCATGGCGGTCAACAGCAGCCGCTTGCGCCGCCAGCCCGCGGTGGCCGCCGTCAGCGGGATCGCGGTCAGGGCGGTGCCGATGGCGTAGATGGTGACGGTCTGCCCGGTCGCCGACTCGCTCACGTGCAGGTCGTCGCTCATCGCGGGCAGCAGACCGGCGGGGAGGGTCTCGGTGAGGCTGGTGATGAAGACGGCGGTGGCCAGGGCGAGGAGGGCGAGGAGGGGGAGCTTCTGCTGCTCCTCGCCCCCGCTGCTCGAACCTGATGCGGCGCTGGTTGCTGAGGCGGAACCGGCCGCGGTGTCGGGTGGTGTGCTCATGTGGTGTGCTCCGGGGGTTCTGGGGACGTGTTGTCATCCGGCCGCAAGACGTGTTGTCTTCTGGCCGCACGGGGTGCGGTGTCCGGGCTGGGCGCGGGGTGTCGTGTCGGGGACCGGTCACGTGCTTCCGGTGCCGCGTGCTTGCGGGTCGTGGCCGGCCGTGGGGTTCCGTGGCCGCCTGATCACCGCTGACCGAGGCCGCCGTCGACGGGGAGCCGGGCGCCCGTCGTGAAGGTCGCGTCCGTTGCCAGGAAGAGCGCGGCACGAGCCACCTCCTCGGCGGCGCCGAGACGGCCCAGCGGCGGCAGGGGTACGGAGCCGCCGTCGGACGCCTCGATACAGCCCGGGGCCACCGCGTTGACGCGGATACCACGGGAGGCGAGCTCTGTGGCGAACGCGGGCACGGAGGCCGGGGACGGGGCGGAGGCGGTGAGTACGATCGCGCCACCGTCCTTCAGGCTCGGTAGCAGCAGCCGTGCGGTCGACACGGCGTCTGCGAACAGGAGATCGACGTCGGCAATGGGCCGGAGGCAGTCCTCCAGCTCGGCCGGTGCGACGACACGGGCGGCGGAGCCCAGCTCGCCACTCAGCAGGGCGCGCTCGTGCGGAGTCCGGGCGGTCAGCAGGACCTCCGCGCCGCCTTCCACGAGGCGCTTGGCGATGGCCAGGCCGATTCCGTTCGTCTCACCGACGACCACGGCCCTTGTGCCCGCGTATTTGGTCATGCGTCACGCTCCCTCCCCGCAATGCCGTTCTCGCCGGGCGTGCGGTGCCACCCGGCGGGAACGACTGTGCGCGGCGACGCTTCGGGAAACCTTCGGAACGGCTGCGGATCGGTGCTGTGAGCGGAAGGGGCTGGGGCACACCGGGGTCAGGATCCGTAGCCACCTGGACATATGCAGGTACATATACAGTGACTCGCATGCGGTTCGGGGTGCTTGGGTCACTGGTGGTGTGGGACGACGAGGGGCAGGCGGTCACGGTCCCCGAGGTGAAGGTCCGGGCGCTGCTCGCGGACCTGCTCGCGCACGACGGCGGCCCGGTCGCGACGGACCGCCTCATCCACGACCTGTGGGGCGACCGGCCGCCGGGCAGACCGGCGGGCGCTCTGCAGGCCAGGGTCTCCCAACTACGTCGGGTCCTCGGCCGGGACCGGGTGGTGCGGCAACCCCCTGGCTATCGGCTGCGGTTCGACGGCGACGCCGACGAGGTGGACGCCGTGCGGTTCGGCGCACTCGTCGCCGAGGCTCGCCGTGTACGGGACCCGGGCGCCCGGGCCGCACTGCTCACGGACGCCCTCGAGCTCTGGAGGGGTCCCGCGTACGCGGACTTCGCCGACGAGGAGTTCGTACGGGGAACCGCGCAGCGCCTCGAGGAACAGCGACTGTCCGTGGTGGAGGAACAGGCGGAGGCGCGGCTGGAGGCGGGAGACCATGTGCTCCTCGCGGGAGAGCTCGCCGACCTCGTGACCCGGCACCCGCTGCGGGAACGCTTACGCGCCCTGCAGATGCGGGCCCTGTATGTGACGGGACGTCAGAGCGAAGCCCTCGCTTCGTACGAGGACCTCCGGTGCCGTCTGGCCGGGGAGCTGGGGGTCGATCCCAGTCCCGAACTCAGCGCACTGCACCAAGCGTTGCTACGGCAGGACCCGGAGCTGATACCCGGAGCCACGGCACCCGGCGGGGGGAAGGAGGACCGGCTTCCCCCGAGTTCTGGGCAAGAACGCCTGCCCACCGCGATCGAGAACCGGCCCGTGCCGGGTGTCCCCTCGAACCTGCCCGCTCCCCTCACCGCACTCATCGGCCGACGCCAGGCCCTCACCGACCTCTCTCAACTCCTCGCCTCCACACGGCTGGTCACCCTCACCGGCCCCGGCGGCGTCGGCAAGACCCGTCTGGCCGTGGCGGCGGGCGCCGCGGCCGGAGCCGACACCGGTGAACTCTCCGACGGCGTCTGGCTCGTCGAACTCGCCGGCCTCCGCGCCGGTGACGCCGCCGACCTCGCCCAGGTCGTCGCCACCACCCTCGGTGTCAGGGACGACGCTCCCACCGTCGTACCGGGTGCCCGCACCGGCGCCGCCTCCCCCGTGCACCGTCTCGCCGCCGCCCTGCGGGACCGTCGCACCCTGCTCGTCCTGGACAACTGCGAGCACGTCGTCGACGCCGCCGCCGAACTCACCGAGGCACTCCTGCGCACCGCCCCCGGCGTGCGCGTCCTGGCCACCAGTCAGGAACCGCTCGGCCTGACGGGCGAGGCGGTGTTCCTGGTGGAGCCCCTGCCGAGCGCCGACGCCGTGCGGCTGTTCCTGGAGCGCGCGGCCGCCTCCGCACCGGGCTTTCCGCTCGACCAGGACGCGTCCGACCCGGACGACCAGGCTGCCGTCGTGGAGATCTGCCGTCGCCTCGACGGCATTCCGCTCGCCCTCGAACTCGCCGCGACCCGTGTACGCGCACTGGGCGTGAAGGAGCTGGCCGCCCGTCTCGGGGACCGGTTCCGGGTCCTGACCTCGGGACGGCGGGGGGCACCGGCCCGCCAGCAGACCCTGCGGGCAGTGATCGACTGGAGCTGGGAACTGCTCAGCGCACCCGAGCGGATCGTTCTGCGCCGTCTGGCCGCCTTCAGCGACGGCTGTGACCTGGAAGCCGCCGAAGCGGTGTGTGCGGGGGAGGGCGTCGCCCGGGAGGAAGTGCTCGACCTTGTGACGCGGCTGGTCGACCGGTCCTTGGTGGCCGTCGTGGACGCGCCGACCGGGCCACGGTACCGGCTCCTGGAGTCCGTCTCCGTGTACGCGAGGGAACGGCTGCACGAATTGGAGGACCTCACCGCCGTACGCGACCGTCATCTGCGCCACTGCGTCGCGCTCGCCGAACGCGCGGAGCCCCAGCTGCGCACCGCAGGGCAGCAGCCCTGGCTCGCCCGGCTGGACGCCGAGGCCGGCAATCTGCGCGTGGCGCTCGACGAGGCGGTACGTCGTGCGGCACTGGGTGACGCGGACGAGGCCACGCGGCTCGCCACCGCCCTGTCCTGGTGGTGGCTCCTGCGCGGCCGCCTGACCGAGGCCCGCCGCAGCCTGCGGGCCGTACTCGACACACGCGCGCAGGACGCCCGTTCCCCTCGTCACCCCGCGGAACTGACCCTGCTGCATGCCGCGTTCGCGCTCCTCACCGGCGACCGTGGCGAGGTGGCCGCCGCCGTCCGTACCGCTGACGCCGTCCCCGACCCCGTACGCCGCGCCCGCGGCCTCTGGCTGTGCGCGTACGGCCTGTTCAGTGCGGGCGCCACGGCCGACGGCGACGAGCTGAACAACCGTGCCCTCGCCCTGTCCGACTCCACGGGGGATCAGTGGGGCACCGCCGCCGCGCTCGGCCTGCGGGCGATGCTCGCTCTGGTACGCGGCGACCTCGCCGGACTCGGTCGTGACGGACTGCGCAGCGCTGATCTCTTCCGCGAACTGGGCGACCGCTGGGGAGAGTTGCAGACCGTCTCGCCGCTGGCCGCGCTGGCCGAGATCAAGGGCGACTACGAGGAAGCGGCGCGCCGCCAGCACGAAGGGCTCCGGATGGCCCGGGATCTGGGTCTGGAGGCGGAGGTCTCGGCGCGGCTCTCCGGACTCGGCCGGCTCGCCTTGCTCACCCGGGAGTGGGACCGCGCCCGCGATCTGCACGAGCAGGCCCGCCGCATCGCCCTCGAACAGGGCTACAAGTACGGCGAGATCCACTCCGAGATGGGTCTCGCCCTGGGCGCACGCCGGTCCGGCGACCTGGACGCCGCCGAGGCACACCTGCTGCACATCCGTGACGGCTACGCGGATGTGTCGTCCCAGGCGGGCGACCACCTGCTCCTGGCCGAGCTCGGTTTCCTCGCCGAACTCCGCGGCGAGGTGGTCCGGGCCACCGCGCACCATCTGCGTGGCCTGGAGGTCGCGCGCTCCCTCGGCGAGCCGCGTGCCCTCGCCCTGTCGTTGGAGGGCCTCGCAGGTGCGGCGGCCCTGCACGGTCACGAACGTGCCGCCGCGTGCGCGGCACTGCTGCTCGGTGCGGCGGACGCGGCCCGGCGCGACGTGGGAGCCCCGCTGCCGCCCGCCGAACGCGGTGACGTCGACCGCATCACGACGGCAGCCCGGGCCGCCCTGGGCGGGTCCGCCTTCACGGAGGCGTTCGACCGTGGAGCACGACTGACCGCCGAGGAGGCGGTGCTCCACGCCCGAACGACACTCGACCGACTGATGGGCGAGCCGGCTTGAGGACCGGTGGGCGTACGAGGCCGGGGATCGAGCGGTTGGTGGGTGCGTTCGGGTCCACTACGCAGTGGGCGCCGGCGCTGAGTGCTTCGTACGCCCCGCCGACGGGGAAGCGGTGGCCGGCGAGCGAAGGTCAGGATGCCGCCGGACGTGGGCTGCCCGGAGCCGCTGCCGGTCAGCAGAACACTGGTGGGTACGGCGTCCGGCTCAGGAACCGCCGCGCTCGCGGGGGATCTTCTGGCCGGCCTCGACCGCCACCGGCAGCCGGTTCTCGGCCGGGGGCAGCGGGCAGGTGGCCAGGTCCGTGTAGGCGCACGGCAGGTTCGCGGCGCGGTTGAAGTCCAGGACGACCGTGCCGTCGGCGGTGGGCGGGTCGAGGACGAGGGACCGGTTGGCGGCATAGGTGGTGACCCCGGAGGTCGCGTCGGTGAACAGCACCATCAGCCGGCCGGCACCAGGGCCGGGAAACGCGGTCAGCGACAGCGGACGCCCGTCCAGCTCGAACTCGACCCGGCCCGGAGCGTCGTACACATGCTCGAGGCCCTCGACGGCGGCGCCCACGGTGGTCGGCCGCGGAGTGTCGAAGGGGACGTAGCGCCCCGTCACGGCCCAGCGCGGATCGGGGGCGTAGGCGGGCGTTCCGGTGAAAGCCGTGCGCAGCGGCGCGTCCGGGTGCCGGGGGCGCACGATGTCCTGGCCGCCGCGCTTGGCGACCTCGATGACGGCGTCTCCCCACACGGCGTCGACACCGCCGCGCTCGGGAAGCACGCCGAAGCGGTGCTCACCGCGCACCGGCGTCCCCTCGACGACCAGTTCCTCGCCCTCGTCGAGGTCTACGACGACGCCTTCGGGGCCGGTGTGCCATGCGCCGGGCGCGTCCGGGAAGCGCTGGGGTCGGTCGTCGAGCCAGTGCAGGCCGGTGACCGCCAGGAACCCGTGCGGGGCGGCGAGCCGGGCCTCGTGGGCGCGGTACCACTCCAGCCAGGTCTCGGTGAAGGTGTGGAGGTCCGTGGTGGCGGCCTCGGTGGTCATGGGGAGTCTCCTTTGCGCCGGGATGTCTTCAGGCAGGGGGTGCGAGGGAAGCATGGGGTGCGAGGGATGCAGGGGGTTGGTGCGTCGCGCCGGGTGCACTCAGCCGACCAGCCGACCAGCCGACCAGCAGGCCAGCCAGCCAGCCGATCAGCCGGCCAGTTCGCCGAGGAGGCGCCAGGTGCGCCGGCGGTCGGCTTCTCCCGCGATCTCGGTAACAGAGAACACGACCTCGGTGGCGCCCGCGTCGCGGTAGCGGCGTACCTCGGCCTCGACTGTCTTCTCGTCGCCGATCACGGCCAGGTCGGCGGCCCGCCGGCCGCCGGAGAGTTCGATGACCCGTGCGTAGGACGGGATCTGTTCGTAGAAGGCGAGGTTCTCGGTGGCCTTGGCCCGCACCGCGTCGACGTCGTCCGTGACCACGCCGGGCACCAGGGCCACGACCCTGGGCGCGGGGCGGCCCGCGGCCTCGGCCGCGGCGGTCAGGGCGGGCACGATGTGGTCCGCCAGGGCGCGCGGTCCCGCCAGATAGGGCAGGATCCCGTCGGCCAGCTCGCCGCTGGCCCGCAGAGCCAGCGGCCCCATCGCGGCGACGAGCAGGGGGACACCGCCCTCGGCACCCGGTACCCGCGCCGGGATCGGTGTGGTGGCGGTGAGCAGCTCGCCGTGGAAGTCGGCCGTGCCGGTCTCGGTCAACTGCCGTAGGGCGGTGAGGAATTCGCGCAGCCGGGCGATGGGCCGGTCGAAGGGCAGGCCGAAGCCCGTCTCGGTCAGCAGTTTCGTGCCCAGAGCCAGCCCGAGGTGATACCGGCCGTGGGTCGCGGCCTGGGCGGTCTGGGCCTGGCTGGAGACCAGCAGGGGGTGGCGGCCGAAGACGGGGATCGCGGAGGTGCCGACCTGCAGTGAGGGGACCGCCCGCCCGACGATCGCCGCGAGCTGGGGTGAGTCCGCGCCGAAGGTCTGCCCGAACCAGGCCGACGTGAGACCGAACTCCGCGGCCTCCTGGGCCAGTTGGACGGTCGCGTCGACCTGGTTCGGCGCGTCGGATGCGTTGAGCGCTACTCCAAGAGTCATGTCAGTTCAGAACGGGCTTCGGGCGAACCCGCATTCCGGCCCGTGTGTGACAGCTTCTTGTCAGTCATGTGTACCAAGTCTGTGTACTCAGCCATGTGCACTCAGCCATGAGGGGAAGGGCCGACCCGGGGCTCAGCCCGCCTGTGGTCGGTCCGGTGCGGACCGGTGGGGTGAGGGGCGAGCGCAGGCCGAGATTCTGCCGCGAGGCGGTACCGGTGCCGTACGGAGTACGCCGGCAGGGCGGGCGCGTACTTGTCGGAGGTCGAGCGACTCGCTTTGCGTCACCGGCCGTTGTTCGGGCCTGTGGCCTCGGACGTCAGCACAAGGTCAGTGTGAGCCCTGAGACACCCGGCGACAGCTGACCGAGTATGTGAATGGTTGTACTCTGCGGGCACCGCCCTTGACCTGCAAAGCAGGCAGGGAGCAGACGAACCGGGAGCATCTTCATGTTGCGTACTATGTTCAAGTCCAAGATCCACCGGGCCACCGTCACCCAGGCCGACCTGCACTACGTCGGGTCCGTGACCATCGACGCCGAGCTGCTCGACGCCGCCGACCTGCTGCCGGGTGAGCTCGTGCACATCGTCGACATCACCAACGGCGCCCGGCTGGAGACGTACGTCATCGAGGGCGAGCGGGGCTCCGGGGTGATCGGGATCAACGGGGCCGCGGCCCACCTCGTCCATCCCGGTGATCTGGTGATCATCATCAGTTACGCTCAGGTCTCCGACGCCGAGGCCCGCGCCCTGCGGCCCAGGGTCGTGCACGTGGACCAGGGCAACCGGATCGTGGCGCTGGGTTCGGACGCCTCCGAGCCGGTGCCGGGTTCGGACCAGCGGCGCAGCCCGCAGGCCGCCACCGTCTGAGGCTCGGGCGACCGCCCGGCGTCCCCGATCCGCACGCGAGGAGTCCCATGAGCGACGTACAGATCCGCGACGACCGGGCGGCCGGCCGACTGGAGGCCTTCGCCGGCGACGAACTGGCCGGTCACATCCAGTACTTCGTCCTCGCCTCCCCGCAGGACGCGCTCGTCCCGGTCCACACGATCGTCGAGCCCGCGTACGAGGGGCAGGGCGTCGCGGGCTCGCTGGCCCGCGAGCTGTACGGCATCGCGGCCCGCGAGGGCGCCGTCGTCGCCCCGCTGTGCCCGTACGTCGTGAAGTGGGCCGAACGCCACCCCGACGAGGCCCCCGCCGCCGATCCGGAGCTGCTGCGGGCCGCGAAGGACTGGCTGATCGCCCACCCCGAGGGCTTCTGAGCGACCGGCGGGCGAGGAGGGGTAAGGCGGCGCGGCCGACCGGGTGAGTGGCCGCGCGGGTGACGGGTACCCGTGGCACAGGTCCATGGCCGACGTACCGATGGCTGGAGGACGTGATGACACACCCCGACCCGGACCCCGTGAAGCCCGGCCCCACCCCGGGCCCGGGCCCCGACCGCCCGGAACCCTTCCCACCACCCCCGTTCCCCGACCCCGTCCCCACCCCCGACCCGGACCCCGTGCCCAACCCGCCGGGCCCGGAGCCGGTCCCGGGCGAACCGAGGCCGGGCCCGCTGTCCTAGCGGAGCGGACGGAGAAAGTGTGGCCCGGCGTGAGCTCCTCACGCCGGGCCACATGAACCAGGTTCAGGGGCGCGGGGAACTGCGCGACCAGCCACCGACGACCCGCAGCCGCCAGCCGATCAGCGCTCCCACTCCCTCAGGCGGGCTCGCTCCGGCGGCCCTCAGGCCTCGATCTCACCGCGGCCCTGCCCCCACAGCGTGTGGAACGACCCCTCGCGGTCCACCCGGCGGTACGTGTGCGCACCGAAGAAGTCCCGCTGCCCCTGCGTGAGCGCCGCGGGCAACCGCTCCGCGCGCAGCGCGTCGTAGTACGCCAGCGCCGCCGCGAACCCGGGGGTCGGCACGCCCTGCCGCGTCGCGGCGACCAGCACCTCGCGCCAGTCGTCCTGCGCCGCCGCGATCTCCTGGGCGAACGTCTCGTCGGAGAGCAGGCTCGGCAGGTCGGGGCGGGCGTCGTACGCCGCGCGGATCCGGTCGAGGAAGGCCGCGCGGATGATGCAGCCGCCACGCCAGATCGAGGCGACCTTGCCCAGGTCGATGTTCCAGTCGTACTCGTCACGGGCGGCGTCGATCTCGTGGAAGCCCTGGGTGTACGACACGATCTTGGAGGCGTACAGCGCCTGCTCGACCCGGTCGGCGAAGGCGCCCGCCTCGGCCGCGCTGAGCGGGGTGGCCTTGGGACCGGCCAGCGAACGCGAGGCGTCGCGCAGCGCGGCGTGGCCCGACAGCGAGCGCGCGAAGACGGCCTCGGCGATGCCGGAGACCGGAACGCCCAGGTCCAGCGCGATCTGGACGGTCCAGCGGCCGGTGCCCTTCTGTTCGGCCTGGTCGACGACCACGTCCACGAACGGCTTGCCGGTGGCCGCGTCCACGTGCGCCAGCACCTCGGCGGTGATCTCGATCAGGTACGAGTCGAGGCGCCCGGTGTTCCAGGTGCGGAAGATCTCGGCGATCTGCGCGGGGGTGTAGCCGGCCACGTCGCGCAGCAGCTGGTACGCCTCGCCGATCAGCTGCATGTCGGCGTACTCGATGCCGTTGTGCACCATCTTCACGAAGTGCCCGGCGCCGTCCGGACCTACGTGCGTGACACAGGGCGCGCCGTCGGCGGCCTTCGCGGAGATCTTCTCCAGCATCGGGCCGAGGGAGTCGTACGACTCGACCGGGCCGCCGGGCATGATGCTCGGGCCGTTGAGCGCGCCCTCCTCGCCGCCGGAGATGCCCGCGCCGACGAAGTGGATGCCCTGCTCGCGCAGTGCGGCCTCACGGCGGCGGGTGTCGGCGAAGTGCGCGTTGCCACCGTCGATGATCATGTCGCCGGGCTCCAGGAGCGGCGCGAACTCCTCGATCACCGCGTCCGTCGGACCGCCCGCCTTCACCATGACGACCAGGCGCCGGGGGCGCTCCAGCGCCTGGACGAAGTCCTTGGCGGTCTCGGCCGCGATGAAGTCGCCCTCGTGCCCGTGCTCCTTGATCAGCGCGTGGGTCTTCGCCGCGGAGCGGTTGTGGACCGCGACCGTGTAGCCGTTGCGGGCGAAGTTGCGGGCGAGGTTGCTCCCCATGACCGCGAGGCCGGTGACGCCGATCTGGGCTGAAGTGCTCATACGGTTGGCTCCTATGGATCCTGATATCGGTGGTGCCGTTCCTGCCCGCCAGTATTGTCCTTCCGGCCATCCTGACGTGCACCGGCCCCGTCCGCACTGCGCGGCCTGCCGGGATTGAGTACGCAGGAAGGGCCCTACCTGCCTCAATGGGGCGCGCAACCCGACGCATTGCGCGCCGTCCCTGGTCACTCGCGAGCCGGACGGGCGCACTTATGCGCCGGAGCAGGTCGCATACCCGCCACTCGCGGGACGGGAGCGGCTGAATTTTCGTCTTGTCCTGGCCGGTTCGCGGCGCTTACTTTTGCGGCTCACTGCATAGGCGAGGGGGATACTCCATGGCCGTACGCGGTCGGCACCGGCGGTACCAACCGAACAGGATCAACCGCGCCTCACTCACCGTCACGGCGGGCGGCGCGGGCATGGCGCTCCCGCTGATCGGCACCGGTGTCGCGGAAGCGGCCGATGTCGAGACCTGGGACAAGGTCGCGGCCTGTGAGTCCACCAACGACTGGAACATCAACAGCGGCAACGGCTACTACGGCGGCCTGCAGTTCAGCCAGTCCACCTGGGAGGCCTTCGGCGGCACGGCGTACGCCGCCCGCGCGGACCTGGCCACCAAGGAACAGCAGATCGCGATCGCCGAGAAGGTTCTCGACGGCCAGGGCCCCGACGCCTGGCCCGTCTGTTCGCAGCGCGCGGGTCTCACGATCGACGACGTGAAGCCCCAGACCACCCCTCAGTCGCAGGCCGGCAAGGTCGAGCGGTACACGGTGGTCCGCGGCGACACCCTCTCCGAGATCGCCGACTCCCAGGACGTCAGGGGCGGCTGGCGCAAGCTCTACGCGGCCAACCGCTCGACCATAGGCTCCGACCCGAACGTGATAATCCCTGGCCAGCGCCTGAGCCTGAATACGGCCGGCCAGAAGCAGGGCCAGAAACAGGAACCGAAGCAAGAGGCCAAGCAGGAGAAGAAACAAGAAAAGAAGCAAGAAAAGAAGCAGGAGAAGAAGCAACAGAAGCAACAGAAGCAGCAGGCGTCCGAGAAGCGGCAGGAGTCGGCGTCCCTCGTCGCCCCCGTCAGCGCCTCCCTCGGCACGCCGTACCGCGCTTCGGGCTCCTCCTGGTCGAAGGGCTACCACACGGGCGTCGACTTCCCCGTGTCGACCGGCAGCACGGTCAAGTCCGTGGCCGCCGGCGAGGTGGTCACCTCGGGCTGGGGCGGCTCCTTCGGCTACCAGGTGGTGATCCGGCACACCGACGGCCGGTACTCGCAGTACGCCCACCTCTCGGCGATCTCCGTGAAGACCGGGCAGAACGTGAGCGCCGGACAGCGCATAGGCCGCTCCGGTTCCACGGGCAACAGCTCGGGCCCGCATCTGCACTTCGAGGTGCGGACGGGGCCCGGCTTCGGCAGCGACATCGATCCGATCGCCTATCTGCGGGCGGGAGGGGTTCGGATCTGACGTGGTGGCCTGACGTGGTGCGGGAGGTCCGGTCCGGGCCTCCCGCTCAGGATTTCACGCGGTCGCGATGCCGATCGAGGAGTGCCCTGGGCACATACAGCTCATCCTGGAAGGGCAGCGGCAGCAGGCTGTGAGGGGTACCCCCCTCGTTCGCCGCGCTCTTGCCCAGGAACGGCGCCGGTACGACCACACGCCGCTCCAGGCCGATCGCGTCACCGGTGCCCGGCACCCCGGCGGTCCCGGCGGTCTGGCGCGGAAGCCCCGCGAGCAGCTTCTCCAGGGCCAGGGAGTCCCGGTCGGCGGCCGTGACCGTCGCGTCTTCGCCGGCCCCGTCCGCCCGTACCTCGTCGGCGAGCCGCTCGGTGGTCAACAGGATCAGGCCGCCCGCCGCGACGACACCGCAGCCCAGTGCGAGCAGGGTGCCGGTCGTGCCGTAGCGGAACGTCTCGCCGAACATCGTGATGCCGACCGCGGCCGCCACCACCGGGTTCACCACGGTCAGCGTGGCGAGCGGGGCCGTCAGGCCGCCGCCCCGGTACGCGGCCTGGGACAGCAGCAGACCGGCTGTCGCGAAGGCACCGATGAGTGCGAGGGTGGGCAGGTCGGAGAGCGTGACACCGTCCGTCCAGTCGACGGCGACCGTCTTGGTGAAGACCGAGGACATGCCGAACGCGACACCGGAGGCGACCGCGAGCAGGATGCTGCGGACCGCCGGGTGCCGGTGCGCCGCGTGGCCCGCCACCATCAGCGCGGCCACCGCGCCCCCGCTGACCACGGCCACCAGCACCCGCTGGGCGGTGTCCAGCGACTGCGCGTCGGCCGAGCCGACCAGGGACAGCAGGCCCGCCAGACCCACCGTCGCCATGATCGCGCCCCGCCAGGCCGTCGCGCCCGCCCTGCGGCCCACGAAGAGCGCCGCCATGGGCAGGGCGAAGACGATGGTCAGCGCGCCCAGCGGCTGCACCAGGCTCAGCGGGCCGTAGGCGAGGGCCACCACGTGCAGCAGCCCGCCGAGGCCGTTCAGCCCCACGGCGGCCCACCAGACCGGCCGGCGCAGCGGCGCGTAGGACTGGCCGGAGGAGGACACCGCGACTCGCTCCTGGACGATCGCCCCGCCCGCGTAGGCCACGGCGGAGACGAACGACAGCAGGACGGACAACGCGAGGGCGCTCATGTGCGGCTCCTCAGCGCAGTGCGGGGGCTCCCGGCCCGGCGCGGCGAACGCTCGGCTTTCATGGTGACCACGATGCCTCGGATACGCCTCCGCGTCGTCGTACCTGAGCACTCAATAGGTCCTACTGCCGTTGGAGTACGAGGGTCCCGTCGTCATACCCCAGGGGGGCGACACGGGGTGCATGCCGCCGCCCGAAGGTGTACCCGGGCCCTGGTACTACTCGTCCTCGTGGATCACGACCCCGGCCTCACCGCCCTCTCGGCCCTCGGCGGCTTCTTCGTACTACGTACGGGACGACCAGTGCACGGCGAGCCGCCCACGCTCGCGGAGGCCTACGCGGCACGGGATGCCGATGTGGAACGGGAGGTTTACGCGAATCCCGTAATTTTCCGTGTCCGGAAGGTCGCGCGGAGTCTGCGGGCGCCCGAGCCGCGCGTGGCCGCGTCCATCGCCCACCTCGGCTTCGCCGCCCGCCTGTGGTCGGTGGCCCTGGGGTCGGTCGCCCTGTACGGGCGCGTCCCCGATCTCGACCCCCGGCTCCTGCGCTGGGACGCCGACGCGAGCGCCCCGGACGAGCTGTGGCTGACCGAGGTGCGCGGCCTGCCCGCCGAACGGATCGGCGAGATCGTACGGGACGGCCACCTCGTACCGCTGGCGGCGTCCCTGCGTGCTCAACTCGGCCTCTCCGAACGTCTGTTGTGGGGAAACGCGGCCTCCGCCCTGATGGGTGCCGTGCGCCAGATCGACCGCTGGGCGGCAGCCAACGGCCGTACGGAGGCGGCCGGTCGGGCCCGCGCCGCCGCCACCGACCTGTTCGCGCACCCCGCCCTGACCGGCACGCTCGACCCCGTCACCCGTCGCCGCCGCAGCTGCTGCCTGTACTACCGGCTGCCGGGAGGTGGGCTGTGCGGCGACTGCTGCTTCGACCGTCCGCCCGGCACCCGCCCCCGCCGCGGTCCTCGCACCTGACCACGCCGCGGTCCGCGCGCCTCACCACGCCCGGGGGCGCATGCCCGCCCCCGGGCGTGCGCCCGCGCGAACATCGTGGTCTTCCCCAACCGACCCTTCTGGGTGACCATGTGGGAACCAGCCGATGAGACAGGGGGTTCCGGGTGCGAGTCGGCCTGCTGACCCGGGAGTATCCGCCCGACGTCTACGGTGGCGCGGGCGTCCATGTCGAGTTCCTCGCCCACGAGTTGCGGTCCCTGGTCGACCTGGACGTGCACTGCTGGGGCGAGGGCGCGAGCGGCGGCGTCGTACGCCACCGGCCATGGTCCGCGCTCGACGGCGCCAACGACGCGCTGCGTACCTTCTCCGTGGACCTCTCCATCGCCGCCGGCCTCGAAGGCCGCGAACTGGTCCACTCGCACACCTGGTACGCCAACCTGGCCGGCCACTTCGGCAAGCTGCTGCACGGCATCCCCCATGTGATGACCGCCCACTCGCTGGAGCCACTGCGCCCCTGGAAGGCCGAGCAACTGGGCGGCGGTTACGCCCTGTCCAGCTGGGCCGAGCGCACCGCGATCGAGTCGGCCGACGCGGTGATCGCCGTCTCCGGCGCCATGCGCGACGACATCCTCGGCTGCTACCCCGCCCTGGACCCGGCACGGCTCCACGTCGTGCACAACGGCATCGACACCTCGCTCTACCGGCCGGACCACGGCACGGACGTCCTCGACCGGATCGGTGTCGACCCCGGCCGCCCGTACGTCCTGTTCGTCGGCCGCATCACCCGGCAGAAGGGCGTGCCCCATCTGCTGCGGTCCGTACGGGACATCGATCCGGCCGCGCAGGTCGTGCTCTGCGCGGGCGCGCCCGACACCCCGGAGATCGACCAGGAGTTCCGGGACCTCTTCGCGGAGCTGAGCCGCGTCCGCGAGGGTCTGTTCTGGATCCCGCAGATGCTGCCGCGCCCGGACGTGATCCAGCTCCTGACCCACGCGGCCGTGTTCGTCTGCCCGTCGGTGTACGAGCCGCTCGGCATCGTCAATTTGGAGGCCATGGCCTGCGGTACGGCGGTGGTGGCCTCGCGGGTGGGCGGAATCCCGGAGGTCGTGGAGGACGGAGTCACCGGCCTTCTCGTGTCGACCGACGAGGACTTCGAGAACGGACTGACGCGCGCACTGGACTCGTTGCTCGCCGACCCCGTGGCGGCCGCCCGGATGGGCGAGGCCGGCCGGGAACGGGCGGTGCGGGAGTTCGGCTGGGACGCGGTCGCCCGGCGGACGGTCCGGCTTTACGAGGAAGTCCTCAAACAGGGGTAGTCACGGGGTAGTCACAGGGCAGTCAGGATCAGCGTTCGGCACGACCGGGCGTAGAGGGGCGGCGGGATGCGGCGCGGTGGACCTTCGGTGCTGGGAATCGTACTGGCGGGCGGTGAGGGCAAGAGGCTGATGCCCCTCACGGCCGACCGCGCGAAACCGGCGGTGACTTTCGGCGGCACGTACCGCCTGGTGGATTTCGTTCTCTCCAATCTCGTCAACGCGGACATCCTGCGCATCTGCGTGCTCACGCAGTACAAGTCGCATTCGCTGGACCGGCACATCACCACGACCTGGCGGATGTCGAGCCTGCTGGGCAACTACGTCACCCCGGTGCCGGCCCAGCAGCGGCTCGGCCCGCGCTGGTACCTGGGCAGCGCCGACGCGCTCCTGCAGTCCCTGAACCTGGTCCACGACGAACAGCCCGAGTACGTGGCCGTGTTCGGCGCCGACCACGTCTACCGCATGGACCCCCGCCAGATGCTGACGCAGCACATCGAGGGCGGCGCGGGCGTGACGGTGGCCGGTATCCGGGTGCCGCGCACGGAGTCGTCGTCCTTCGGTGTGATCACGCCCGGCTCCGACGGCCGGACCGTCGAACGCTTCCTGGAGAAGCCGTCCGACCCGCCGGGCCTGAGCGACGACCCCGAATGCGTGTTCGCCTCGATGGGCAACTACATCTTCACCACCAAAGCCCTGGTGGAGGCGCTCCAGCGGGACGCGGAGGACGAGGACTCCGTCCACGACATGGGCGGCTCGATCCTGCCCCAGCTCACCGACCGGGGCGAGGCGCAGCTGTACGACTTCAGCGCCAACCACGTACCCGGCGAGACCACCCGTGACCAGGGCTACTGGCGGGACGTCGGCACCCTCGACGCCTACTACGACGCCCATATGGACCTGATCGCCGAGCGCCCCGCCTTCAACCTCTTCAACCGCAGCTGGCCCATCTACACCAGCTCCGGCCAGCTCTCCCCGGCCCGCTTCAACGCGGGCGGCATCGCCAGCGAGTCGATCATCAGCGCGGGCTGTCTGATACGGGGCCAGGTGACGCGGTCCGTCCTCTCCCCAGGGGTCGTCGTGGACCCGGGCGCGGTCGTCCAGGGGTCGGTCCTGCACGACAACGTCCACATCGGGCGGGGCGCCGTCGTCCGGGGCGCCGTGCTCGACAAGAACGTCCAGGTGCCTCCGGGTGCCACCATCGGAGTCAACCCCGAGAAGGACGCCGAGCTCTACACCGTCTCCCGGGGCGGGGTGATCGCGTTGGGCAAGGGGCAGCAGGTGTCCTAGGCGGCCTGTCTAGCCCTTCAGGGTGACCGCAGTGCACACAGATGTCGCATGAGTCCCGCCTTTCTTTAAGGGTGGGACTTAATCTGTTGTTAACTGTGCGTAGCTTGATCGTACTTGACCGTAATCGGCCAACAGCGATTGACTACCGACTCACCCGTCGTCGACGCGAGGCAAGCCCTTGACTCCTGACCTGCTCGCCCCCCTCGACCTTGCGTTCTGGAACATCGAGTCCGCCGAACACCCCATGCACCTGGCCGCCCTCGGCGTCTTCACGGCGAACTCGCCCACCGCGGGCGCCCATGCCGCCGAGCTGCTCGCCACGCGGTCCGCCGCGGTGCCGGCGCTGCGGATGCGGATCCGGGACGTGTGGTTCCCGGACGTCCGGCTGCCCCTGGCGTTCGGCGGCGCGACCCGGGAGCCCGTCGCCGACTTCGAGCCCTTCGACCACGTACGGCTGCACGCGCCGGCCGCCGACTTCCACGCGGTGGCCGGACGGCTGATGGAGCGCCCGCTGGAGCGCGGCCGGCCGCCCTGGGAGGCGCACGTGCTGCCGGGGGAGGACGGCGCCTCCTTCGCCGTGCTGTTCAAGTTCCACCACGCCCTCGCCGACGGACTGCGGGCGCTGACGCTCGCCGCGGCCGTCATGGACCCCATCGACATGCCCGCGCCCCGACCGCGCCCCGCCGAGCCGCCCCGCGATCTCCTCCGTGACGTGCGCAAACTCCCCGACCTGGTCAGAGGCACCCTCTCCGACCTCGGGCGCGCCCTCGACATCGGCGCCTCCGTCGCCCGCACCACGATCGACGCGAGCCTCGGGGCCCGTTCCCCGGCCGCGCTGACCTCCGAGGCCAGCGGCACCCGTCGCACCGCCGGGGTGCTCGTGGACCTCGACGACGTGCACCGGATCCGCAAGACCGTCGGCGGCACCGTCAACGACGTCCTCATCGCGGTCGTGGCGGGGGCGCTGCGGCGGTGGCTGGACGAGCGCGGGGACGGCAGCGAAGGGGTCGCGCCCCGGGCGCTGATCCCCGTCTCCAAGCGCCGGCCGCGCACGGCGCACCCGCAGGGCAACCGGCTCTCCGGGTACCTGATGAAACTGCCGGTCGACGATCCGGATCCGCTGCGGCGGCTGCGCACGGTGCGGGCGGCGATGGACCGCAACAAGGAGGCGGGGCCGAACCGGGGCGCGGGCGCGGTGGCCCTGCTCGCCGACCATGTGCTGCCGCTGGGGCACCGGCTCGGAGGGCCGCTGGTCAGTCAGGCCGCGCGCCTGTGGTTCGACATCCTCGTCACCAGCGTCCCGCTGCCCAGCCTCGGGCTGCGGCTCGGCGGCTGCCCGCTCGCCGAGATCTACCCCCTCGCTCCGCTCGCGCACGGGCAGTCCCTCGCCGTGGCCGTCTCCACGTACCGGGGGAGCGTCCACTACGGGCTCGTCGCCGACGCGGAGGCCGTCCCGGACCTGGACCGGCTGTCCGGGGCGGTCGTCCGGGAGGTGGCGGATCTGCTGGCGGCGTGTGAACCCTGACACCCGTCTCTCGCCCCCGCTCAAAGACTCGGGGCTCCGCCCCGGACCCCGTTCGCGCAGTTCCCCGCGCCCCTATGGAAGGGCCGCAGGCCTTTCAGGGGCGCGGGGAACTGCGCGACCAGCCCCCACCGGACCCGCACCCGAAGTTTGGTCACCACACCCCCCGCTCCGTACAATTTCGCGTTCGGTGGCGGACGCGCTGGGCGGACCGCGGTGATCAGGGAAACGGCAGCGCGATGACGGTGACAGAGGACGGCCCCGCGACCACGGACGAGGTCGCGTACGGCCCCGGCATCGACCCGGACCGGCTCGCCGTGTGCCTCAGCGTGCTGGAGGAGCTCGACAAGCTGGAGGTCGACCACCCGGACGCGATCGCGGTGCGCCGCGCGACCGCCGGCGTCTACCGCACCGTCAAGCAGCGCCGCCGCCAGGAACGCCGCGCCGCCAAGACCGCACACGACAAGGCGGTCACGGAGTCCACGGCCACCGGCTCCGCCCAGCGCATCGACGACGAGACCGAGGGCATCCTGCCGTCGTCCGTCACCGAGGCCGGGCAGATCGCGGGGATACTCCAGCGCCCGCGCTCCTGCTACACCTGCAAGACCCGGTACGTGGAAGTCGACTACTTCTACCACCAGCTCTGTCCCGAGTGCGCCGGCGTGAACCGCGCCAAGCGCGACGTCCGCGTCGACCTCACCGGCAAGCGCGCCCTGCTCACCGGAGGCCGCGCCAAGATCGGCATGTACATCGCCCTGCGGCTGCTGCGCGACGGCGCGCACACCACGATCACCACGCGCTTCCCCAAGGACGCCATCCGCCGCTTCAAGGCCATGGACGACTCGGCGGACTGGATGCACCGCCTGGAGGTCGTCGGCATCGACCTGCGCGACCCGGCCCAGGCCGTCGCCCTCGCCGACCAGGTCGCCGAGGCCGGTCCCCTCGACATCCTCATCAACAACGCGACCCAGACCGTACGCCGTCTGCCCTCCGCCTACGCCGCCCTGGTGGACGGCGAGAGCGCCCCGCTGCCCGCCGGTGAGCTGCCCCCGTACCACGTCATCGGCGCCTTCAACTCCGGCGCCGTCGACGGTCTCGCCGCGCTGCCCGTCGGCACCAGCGGCCTCGACGCGCAGCAGGTCGCCGACCTCGCCCTGGTCGCGGGCAACGCCAGCGTCGCCCGGCACCTCGACGGCACCGCCATCGACGCGGGCGGCCTCGTCCCCGACGTGGTCGACAGCAACACCTGGGTGCAGACCATCGAGCAGATCTCCCCGGTGGAGCTGCTGGAGACCCAGCTGTGCAACTACACGGCGCCGTTCATCCTGATCAGCAAGCTCCGCCCGGTCATGGCCGACGCCGCCCGGAAGGCGACCAGCGGACGCGCGTACGTCGTCAACGTCTCGGCGATGGAGGGCGTCTTCGGCCGTGGCTACAAGGGCGCGGGTCACCCGAACACCAACGCCGCCAAGGCCGCGATGAACATGGTCACGCGGACCAGCGCGCAGGAGATGTTCCAGACCGACGGCATCCTCATGACCTCCGTCGACACCGGCTGGATCACCGACGAGCGCCCCCACTTCGACAAGCTGCGCCTCGCCGACGAGGGCTTCCACGCCCCGCTCGACCTCGTCGACGGCGCGGCCCGGGTCTACGACCCCGTCGTCCGCGGCGAGCAGGGCGAGGACCTGTACGGCGTCTTCCTGAAGGACTACGCGCCCGGCAAGTGGTGAGTCGCCCTCGCCCGGTCCGACACCAGCTCCAGTACCGTCCGCCAGTCCTCCAGGACCCCGGCGTCCATGCCGGGGATCCAGCTCGCCTCGTCGGCGTGCCGCAGGGTCAGCACGTCCTCGACGAGCGTGGCGTCCGCCCATCCGCCCGCGTGCAGCCGCACGAGGTCGTCGGTGCCGAGGGCGTGCAGGCGTACGAGCCGGGCGACCCGCTCGCCGAGCAGCGGCCGCACCGTGTCGGCGGCCAGATCGGCGTGGCCGGAGTCGTCACCCGGACGGAGCAGCCCTCCGAGGGTGTGCACCAGGCCCGCCACCTGCAGCTCCTTGTCGGCCGGCCGGCCCCGGCGCAGCAGCGCGGCGGTCTGCAGCGCGTGTTCGTGCGGATCGACCGCGGTGTCCCGGCGGGGGTCCGGCGTCGTGCCGCCGCCCCGGCAGGCGTGCAGCAGATCCATGAGCTCCTCGACGCTGCGCAGTTCCATCCGCCGGTCCTCCCGAGTCCGCCCGCGAGAAATGCCGTTGCGACACATGAGCAGATCATGGTCGGCTTGCGATTCGGCCAACAGGACCTGAACTACGTACCGAGCACGGCGATCCGATGGGTCGTCGGATCGGTGCGGGGTGCGACTGCTGAGCCGAACGGGTGATGAGAAACCGAACAAATGGGTCAAATTGCCCTAGGGTAAGGCTCGCTGGGCGCTGAACGACACAAGACAGTTACCCCTGGTTTTCAGCCCCATCGAGCGGCTGCCCGCTCATTTGGTTACTCTGTACCGGACGGACAGCCTTATATGGGTCCCACCCACACCCACGGTCCGTCCCGGGACAAGCCGGTCACCACGGCCTGCTCTCACATCCAGGCAATCCGGCGCCACCGCGTCCGTACTGACATCGACTCAGACCCGAGCGGACGTCAGGCGCACAGCGGCAGGCTGGGCCGACGTCCCGAGGGTGACCCGACACATAAGGAGTGCGCGGTGACACCAGAGAAGACGAATCGCGAGCCACGCCCAGAGGAACACACCGAGGGCGGCGGCCGGTCGAAGAAGGAGCTGGGCAGCCTGGACGTGTGGGCCAGGTCCGCCCCGATCCGGCTGGCGGGCTACGAGGACGACCTCGCCGAGCCCCACATCCTGCCCAGCGTGGACTGAGCGGGAGGATCGCGATCGCGTCTGCATGGGCGTGCCAGACTCACGCCCATGCAGATCAGAGAAGCCACCGCCGACGACTGGCCCGGCATCTGGCCGTTCTGGCACCGCGTCGTCGCCGCGGGCGAGACCTACACCTGGGACCCGGACACCTCCGAGGAAGCCGCCCGCGCCCTCTGGATGGCCCCCGCCAAGCGCGTGTACGTCGTCGAGGACGAGACCGGAACCGTCGTCGGCTCCGCCTACCTCACCCCCAACTACGGTGGTCATGCCGCCCGCATCGCCAACGCGGGCTTCCTGGTCGACCCCGACCACGGCGGCCGTGGCATCGGCCGAGCCCTCGCCGTACACGTCCTCGCCGCAGCCGGCGCCCAGGGCTACCGGGGCATGGTGTTCAACGCCGTCGTCGAGACCAACCCCGCCGTACGGCTCTGGACCTCGCTCGGCTTCACCGTGATCGGCACGGTCCCCGACGCCTTCGAACACCCGAAGGACGGCCTGGTGGGGCTGCACATCATGTACAAGGCCCTGTGACGCCACCGGCCCCGCGTGGGAACTCGCTCGGCCGGGCGGCGGGTTACCGGCGCCCGGCCGAGGCCGGATCCGTGTGCGGCGCTCCCCGGCTCAGCCGAAGTTCACGTCGCTGCACCACATGTAGGCCTGGTCGAGGTGCGAGGCCTGCCAGATCACGAACAGGATGTGGTGTCCGGTGTAGCCGGAGGTCTGGACGGGGAACGTGATGTTCTGCGCCGGGGCGAAACGGCCGGTCTGCGTGATGAAGTCGAGGTTGCCCCAGCCCAGGGTCTGGGTCTTGGGGTTGAAGCCCTGCTTGCTCACGTAGACCTTGAGGTAGTCGGCACCGTGCGACGCCTGGTCGTACAGATGGACCGAGAAGTTGTTGCCGACGGTGGTGGTCCTCCACTGCCCGGGCTTGTCCAGACTGGCGTTCCTGGAGAGGTTGTTGCTGCAGAGCGTTCCGTCGGGGGTCCGCGCCTGGAACTGGCCACCGAGGCCGTCCCGGAGCGCGCTCATCCAGTTCCACATGGTGTCGGGGTTGGCCTGGAAGGCCTGCCAGCACATGGGGTCCTCGGTCTGCATGGCCGGGTTCGTGTGCTGGTTGCCCCATGTCTTCCAGCACTGGTACGCGCGGGAAGCGGGGCCGACGATGGTGCCGTGGGCCTGAGCGGGGGCCGACCAGGTCAGTGCGCCGACAACCACGGCGAACAGCATGACGAGCGCCTGGAGGGGCCGGTGGAGGGACGACCGCGAACGTCCGGTCGACGGACTTTGTGTGCGCATGTGGGGGGAGCTCCTTCCGGTTGCGAGGCTGTCATGGGAGCGCTCCCAACGGTAGATATCCTGGGTTGGATGTCAATGAGACGGACGGAGTTGATTACAGGGGCGGGCGGCGAGCCAGGAGGTCCGTGGGCCTGACCGGGCAAGTTGCCCGGTCAGGGGTTGCGCACGGACGACGTGGTCAGTCGTGTCGGCGGCAGGAACTCCCGTACGTACGTCCGCTCCCAGCACGCCCCGGTCTCCCGCAGTTCGCGCCAGGTCGTGTAGCGGTAGCGGAAGAGGCGGGCGCGGACGAAGCGGGGCGGGGCGTCGGCGGGGAACGGGGAGCGGCGCAGCAGACGGAGGGTGTCGCGGTCGTTCTCCAGGAGCCGTTCCACCAGGGCGCCGAACCAGGAGCCGGCATACGCGGGGGAGAGCGCGGCGAACCACATCAGCCAGTCGAGCCGCAGATGGTACGGGGCGAACTGACGCGGCCAGCGCCTCGGGTCACCCGGCTTGCCCCGGAACTCGTACTCCCGCCACTCGGAGTCCTCCCGCGGTACGTCGTCCGCCGTGCCCTCGACCACCACCTCGTACCGCACCCGGCTGACGCTGCCGAACGCCCCGTACGTGTTGACCATGTGCAGCGGGTCGAAGGAGCGGTTCATGACCTGGCGGCGGGAGATCATGTTGCGGACCGGGTGGTAGCTGAGCCAGAGGACCAGCGCGGCGACGGCGAGCACGACGACCGCGTACCACAGGGGCGGGCCGGGGGTCCGTGGTGCGGTCGTGCCGAAGTCGACGGCGGACAGGGCCAGCACGATGGTGATCCAGTTCAGCCAGGCGAAGTTGCCGGAGAGCACCAGCCACAGCTGTGTCGCGATCATCAGCGAGGCGGCGGCCGTCGCGACCGGCTGCGGGGCGAAGAGCAGGAAGGGGACCACGAGCTGGGTGACGTGGTTGGCGGCCACCTCCACGCGGTGGAACGGCTTCGGGAGGTGGTGGAAGAACCAGCTGAGCGGGCCTGGCATCGGCTGGGTCTCGTGGTGGTGGTCGAGGCAGGTGAGCCTCCGCCAGCACTCGTCGCCGCGCATCTTGATCAGCCCGGCCCCGAACTCGACCCGGAAGAGCACCCAGCGCAGCAGGAACAGCACGACGACCGGGGGTCCCACCTCGTCGTTGCCGAGGAAGACGGCCAGGAAACCGACCTCCAGGAGCAGCGACTCCCAGCCGAAGGAGTACCAGGTCTGGCCGACGTTCACGATCGACAGGTACATCGCCCACGGCACGAGCCACAGCAGCATGCCGGCCCAGAGGGGCACCAGGGAGTCCAGCCCGGCGACCAGCGCCACCGAGACGGCACAGCCCGTCCAGGCCCACGCCGCGAAGAAACGGTCCGAGTAGTGGCGGTGGAACACGCTCGGCGCCCGCCGGAACGGCACCCGCTCGACGAAACGGGGCACCGGCAGCATGCCGCGCTCGCCGATCAGCGCGCGGAACTGCAGGGCCGCGCCGAGAAAGGCGACCACATAGATCACGGCCAGGGACCGCTGGAAGAGCAGTCGACTCAGCCAGAGGTCGGGTGCGGTGAACCAGTCCACGGTACCGACGATAGTGAGCTGAACGATGTCCCGTCCGATGCCGATCCCTCCACTTCCCTGTGGTTCCCTCCACTCGAATAATCAGGCAAATGCTGTCAAAGTGGCCCCATGGTTGATCGGGGAGCGAGCGACTCGGACGTCCCGGACGACTGGCTCTCCCACCCGGACCCCGTCCTGGCGCTCAACCTCATGGGCACCTTCGACTGGGACCTCGACGCCGGTGCGTTCCACATGGACGCCACGGCCCACGAGGTCTTCGATCTACGCCCGGACGAGTACGACGGCAAACCCGAGAGTCTGTCGGTGCGGGTGCCGCCGATGGAGGGCCGCAGACTCGACACCCTCGTCTCGCAGGCGCTCAAGGACGGCAGCGAGAACTACGGCGCCTACTTCCGTATCCGGCTGCGCGACGGCACCCTGCGCTGGACCCACAGTCAGGGCTACATCCGCCGCGACGCCGCGGGCCGCCCGCACCGCGTCATCGGCATCGTCCGTGACGCCACCCGCGAGCTGAGCGAGATACGCTCCCGCACCGAGCAGGCCGCCCTCGACGAGGTCCGCCGCAAGCAGACCAACGTCGTCCAGGTGATCACGGCCGCCCTGGCCCACGCCCGGACGGTGCAGGACGTCATCGACGTCCTGGAGGACACCGACGGACTCACCCACCTCGGCGCGACCAGCCTGGTCATGGGCCTGGTGGAGGCCGGACGCATCCGGATGGTCGCCGCGGGACCCGAGGACAGCTATGTGCCCGGTACCCGGATCACCCGCCTCGACGTGAAGTACCCGATGAACGAGGTCGTACGGCACCTCGTCCCGCACTTCATCGAGTCACCGGAGGAGTTCGCCGAGTCCTATCCGCTGCTGTGGCCGCACATCACCGACCTCAAGATCACGTCGGCCGCGTATCTGCCGCTGATCGTGCAGGCCCGCCCCATCGGGGCGATGGGTCTCCTCTACAACGACCGGCGCGGCTTCAGCTCCGAGGAACGCGACGTCCTCATCGCGCTCGGCAGCAGCATCGCCCAGAGCCTCCAGCGGGCCATGTTCTACGAGCAGGAGAAGGACCTCGCCCAGGGGCTCCAGCAGGCCATGCTGCCCCGGTCCATCCCCAGCGTCCCGGGCGCCGACGTCGCCGTCCGCTACCGGGCCGCGTCCTTCGGGGGCTCGCTCGGCCGGGACATCGGCGGCGACTGGTACGACCTCATTCCGCTGCCGGGCGGGCGCGTCGGCGCGGTCATCGGCGACGTCCAGGGCCATGACACGCACGCGGCGGCCGTCATGGGCCAGCTCCGCATCGTCCTGAAGGCCTACGCCACCGAGGGCCACACCCCGGCCACCGTGATGGCCCGCGCCTCCGCCTTCCTCCACGAGCTCGACACCGACCGCTTCGCGACCTGCCTGTACGCGGAGGCCGACCTGTCCACCGGAGTGGTCCAGGTCGTCCGGGCCGGGCACATCGACCCGCTGGTACGGCACACCGACGGCACCTGCCACCGGGTCAGCGTGGAAGGGGGCCTGCCGCTCGGGCTGTCCGCCGAGTTCGGCGGCCTGGAGTACCCCGTCGCCACCGTCGAGATGTTCCCCGGGCAGACGCTGCTGCTCTGCACCGACGGCCTCATCGAACAGCCCGGCGCCGACCTCGACGACGGTATGCGGACGCTGAAGGCGCTGATCGCCACTGGCCCCGACGACGTCGACGATCTCGCCGACCGGCTCATCGACGTGGCGGAGGAGAGGGGCGGTGACGACGACGTGGCCCTCCTGCTGCTGCGACGCCGCAGCCGCAGCGCGGAGCCCGGTGGGCGGCTGCAGCAGCATGTGGCGCCCGGCGATCCGGAGGCGCTCACCGAGGCACGGCACATGATCGGCGCGGCGGTGCGGACCTGGGGGGCGCGGGATCGGGCCGACGAGATCGAGCTCGTCGCGGACGAGCTGATCACCAATGCGCTGATGCACACGGAGGGGGCGGCGATCGTGACGTTGCGGGCGCTCGCGGGGTCCGACCGGCGGTTGCGGGTGGAGGTCGAGGATTCGTCGAGCGCGTTGCCGCGGCGGCGGGAGGCGGGGGAGGCGGGGGTGTCGGGGAGGGGGTTGCTGTTGGTGGACCGGTTGACGGATGTGTGGGGGGTGGAGGCGCGGGGTGGGGGGAAGTGTGTGTGGTGCGAGTTCATGCTGCCGGGCGCGTCATAGCTCGGGGGTTCGGGTGCGTCGGCGGGTGCGGCTCCGGTGGGGCTTCTCGCGCAGTTCCCCGCGCCCCTAAAAGCCCAGGCCCTGCGGGCCTGGAAGACCACGGCTGTGCGGGCCTGAAAAGCACGGGGCGCAGCCCCTGCTTTTCAGGGGCGCGGGGAACTGCGCGAGAAGCCCCACCGGGCCGTCGGTCGACAACGCACCCGCACCCGCCCCCGCACCCGGCGGAGCCGCATGGCACTCTGGTTGTATGCCCGAATTGCCCGAAGTCGAGGCTCTCCGGGACTTCCTGGTCGGCAAGCTCGTCGGTCATGAAGTCGTCCGCGTGCTGCCCGTGGCCATCAGCGTGCTGAAGACGTACGACCCGCCCCTGAGCGCCCTCGAGGGCCGGGAGGTCACCGGCGTACGGCGGCACGGGAAGTTCCTCGACCTCTCGGCGGACGGCGGCGAACTGCATCTCGTGACGCATCTGGCGCGAGCCGGATGGCTCCAGTGGAAGGACCGGTTGCCGGACGGCCCGCCGAAACCCGGCGGCAAGAGCCCGCTCGCGTTGCGGGTCGCCCTGGAGACCGGCGAGGGTTTCGACCTCACCGAGGCCGGGACGCAGAAGCGGCTCGCCGTCCACCTCGTACGGGACCCGGCGGAGGTGCCCGGCATCGCCCGGCTCGGCCCGGACCCCCTCGCCGACGACTTCGACGTGAGCCGCTTCGCCGGGCTGCTCGCGGGGGAGCGGCGGCAGATCAAGGGCGCGCTGCGGGACCAGGGCCTGATCGCGGGGATCGGGAACGCGTACAGCGACGAGATTTTGCACGCCGCGAGAATGTCACCCTTCAAACTGGCCTCGTCGCTGAAGCCGGAGGAGGTCCGGCACCTCTACGAGGCGCTGCGCACCACGCTCACCGAGGCCGTCGAGCGCTCCCGGGGGCTGGCGGCCGGGAGGCTGAAGGCGGAGAAGAAGAGCGGGCTCCGGGTCCACGGCCGTACCGGCGAGCCCTGCCCGGTGTGCGGTGACACCGTCCGGGAGGTCTCCTACAGCGACTCCTCGCTGCAGTACTGCCCGACCTGTCAGACGGGCGGCAAACCCCTCGCCGACCGACGGCTGTCACGGTTGCTCAAGTAGCCCCGGTCGAGTGATCGAACAGCCCGGATCCGACGGCCGGTCATGATCCGCAACCATTGAAGGTACGGACCAATCCTCGCACCGGCTCAGCGCGCGGCCGGGGCCTCGATGGTCACCAGGAGCTCGCCGTCCTGGCTGCGTACCTCGAAGTGGTCGATGTCCTCGAGCTGCATGGCGGTGCCCCCCACCATCTCGGATGCCTTGTCGGCGCCCTCGGGGGACTTCCAGTTGGCGGCCGTCTCCTCGGAGCCGTCCTTGCCGATCACGACGAGCCGGCAGGCGTGGGCACCGGCGGCCTCCTTGACCTTCAGCTCGATGTCGCTGCCCCAGAGCCGCTCCTCGGCCTTGACCTCGGCCCACACGCCCGACTTGGCGTCGGTGGCGGCGACCGTGGTGACGGCGGTCTTCGGAGCCTCGCTCTGACCTGCGACAACGGCCACGGCGGGACCGCCGACCGCGATGACCACGGAGGCCGCGAGGGCGAACAGCCAGCGCCTGCGCTTGGCCCGGTGGCGCGCGGCCACCTCGTCGAGCAGCCGTCCCAGCATCCGGGGGCCGGGCGCCGCGAACGGGTGCACGGCGCGCGGTGTCGCGTTGCGGTACAGCATCAGCTGGCGGGCAGCCGGACGGAACTCGGTGACCTGTACCGCGCACTGCGGGCAGCCGCGGACATGGTCCTCGAAGTGGAACGAATCCACCTCGTCCAGCACGCCCAGCGCGTACGCGCCGACGTCGTGATGACGATCCTGGGACCACATGGCAATTCCTCGGGCCGGTGTGCGGTGGGGGTTGCTTCCTGCCCCCACCGGTACGGACCAGACCGGCGAATCACTCAAGCCCCGCGACAATGCCAACCAAAAGATTCGGAGCCCTCCGCCGGGCGGATTGGTCCGGAACCGAAAAAGTTGGTTCACCAAGGCCGGGACGCGTCGACGGCCGACACCCGCACCCGGGGCGTTCCGGCTAGAAGAGGTGGATCGCCAAGTGCCCCAGCGGCAGACCGAGCCGCCACGCAGGCGTCCAGACCTTTGGGCCGTCGTCCTCTCCGAGCACCGCGCCGCCGCCCGGCACCGCGTCCAGGTCCGGCGCGAGCAGCTCCGTCTCCTCCAGCCAGCGCCACGCGGCGGCCGCCAGCTCCAGATCCGGGGACGGGCCCCCCGACTCCAGCGCCTCGGCGGTGAAGTCCGCCATGCGCTCGCACACCCAGTCCTGCCACGGCTGGTCGTACGCCGTCAGCGAGAGCCAGGTCTCCAGCTGGGTGACGACCCGGATGCCGGAGAGCTCACCGCCCGCGTCCGAGAGGAAGATGGTCAGCGCCAGGGCGTCCCGCCCCGCACGGAACTCGAAGGACGTCGGCGGCATCAGGTCGCCCGTCCGCAGCAGCTCCTCCGCGATGTACTCGGCGTAGAACCACGCCATGGGGACGGCCAGTTCGCCGCCGCCGGCGCCGTCCGTGCTCTCTTGACCTCTGTGCAGCATCCCTTCCTGCCTTCCTCCGGTGCGTGCGCGTCGCCCGACCCCGGGCCTGGAGACCAGGCCCCGGCCCCCATCCGGAACACGGATAGAAGACAGCTGATTGCTCAACGGGGGTCCTCAGCAAGGCGCTTTACGGAGGTTTGACTCGGCCATGGGTTTCACCGCAGGTCGGCCGCGTATCCCGGAAGCACCCGGCGAAGGGCGCGCAGTGCGTAGTACGCGCGGGACTTCACCGTACCGGGAGGGATCCCGAGGGCTTCGGCGGCTTCCGCCACACTCGCCCCCTGGAAGTACACCTGCACCAGTACTTCACGGTGCTCGGGAGTGAGTGTCTTCACAGCTTCCCGTACATCGAGGGTCGCCACCGACCGTTCGGCGTGATCGGACATCACTCGGGCGTTCTCCAGCACCGCGTCCCCCACCTCCGCGGGGCGGGCCTGCCGGGCCCGGCGCGCGTCGATGGCGAGTCGCCGCCCGACGGTGAGCAGCCAGGGGCGTACGGAGTCGAAGTCGTCGGCGCGCAGCGCCTCGGGGTGTTGCCAGGCGCGCACCAAGGTCTCCTGCACCAGGTCCTCGGCGCGATGGCGGTCCCCGTCGGAGAGCCGCAGCAGCAGGGCGAAGAGGGGGCGGCCGTGTTCGCGCTGGAGCTCGGCCAGCTCGCGTTCGGCGGTCGTCCCGTGGGTGATCGTGGTTCCGGCCGTCATGGCCGTATGGGAACGCGGGGCGCTGCGCGAGGACAGAGGGCGGTCACGGATGTGCGGCGGGCGGTCGAACCTGTCGACGAACGGTGCGACGAACGGTCGGCGCTCCCCACGGGCGGTTCGCCGTCGGGGCCCTGGCCACCCGTCGCGTACCTACGGCACCACCGTCACCGGCCAGCGGCCCGCCTTCACCAGACGCAGGGCGACCGAGCCGACGATACGGTGGCCGGCCTGCTGGGAGGCGCCCACCACGACCGCGTCCGCCTTCAGCCGGTCCGCCGCCGTCACCAGGCCGCTGTACGGGTCGCCGCGGAAGGTGTGGAACTCCCAGCGCACCTCGAAGACGCCCTTCACCTGCTCGGCGGCCTCCCGGATCTCCGCCACCAGCTGCTCGGCGATCTCCTCGGTCGTTCCCGCCACCGGCATCCCGAGCGCCGCGCTCGTCGCCAGCGGCGGCTGCACGTACACGATGGCGAGCAGCGCGTGCTGGCGGCGGGCGAGACCGGCGGCGTAGGCCACGGCGCGCAGGGAGGTGTCGGAACCGTCCAGTCCGACGAGGACGACCTTGGGCCCGTCGGTGCCGCGTTCGAACCGGTGTGCTTGCTGATCGGTCACGGTCGCGAGGCTATCCGAGCATCCGTCCTCCGGCGTGCGCCGAGCGGTCAGCAGGCGCGCGGAAAACTACTCTCATCGTGTGATTCCATGCCGCCGCCCCGGTGTCGTGGTGGTGCGCCGTCCTCGCCTTGGTCGACTGATGAGTCATGACGAAGGATCAGATGCCCACGGGTCGCCGCCTGTTCACGCGTCGCCGCCTGCTGACCGGCGGGGCCGCCCTGCTCGGCGCCGCCGGTACGGCGAGCACCGCCGCCCTGCTCCTCGGCGACGGGGGCTCCGGCCCGGCACCGGCCGGAGCCCCCGCCCCGGTCGCCGGTCCGGCGGGCCGGCCCGCGCTCGAGCCCTCCGCGTACCGTCTGGAGCCCATCGCCGGGTACGGCCCGCGCACCCGCCGCCGCACCCTCGTCCGGGCCGGCGTCCGGCGCGAGCCGTTCCTGCGGGTGGACGGCCGCGGCCGGAGCATGGTGCTGACCTTCGACGACGGCCCCGATCCCCGCTACACCTCGGACATCCTGCGCATCCTCCGCGACCACGACGTCCGGGCGATGTTCTTCGTGTGCGGCGAGATGGCGGTCCAGCACCAGGACCTGCTGCGCGAGATGGCCGACGACGGCCATGTGGTCGGCAACCACACCTGGTCCCACCCCCTGCTCACCACCCTCTCCCGCTCCAGGGTCCATGCGGAGATGGCCCGCACCAGCGAGATCATCGAGAAGGCGTACGGAGAACCGCCGCTGTGGTTCCGGGCCCCCTACGGTGCCTGGAACCGGGCCGCGTTCCGGTTCGGCGCCGAGCTGGGGATGGAGCCGCTCGGCTGGACCGTGGACACCCTCGACTGGCGGAGGCCGGGAGCGCGCACCATCGCCGAGCGCGTGGCGGACGGCGCGGCTCCAGGAGTCGTCGTGCTCTCCCACGACGCGGGCGGCGACCGCTCGCAGAGCGTGGCGGCCCTGCGCGCCTACCTGCCCGAGCTGCTGGAGGACGGTTACCGCATCACGGTGCCGCAGCGGCAGTACGTATAGGCCCCGATCACGTCCTTCAGGCCCCCGATCACGTCCTTGGGCTTTCGCCCGCCTGCCGGGAGCGCTCAGCGCACCTCGACCAGGCGGGCGAACACGACGACGTTCCCGTCGTAGCCGTTCTGCTTGGAGAAACCACCCCCGCAGGTGATGACCCGCAACTCGGGGACCCCGCTGTTCCCGTAGACCCGGTCGCCGGGGAAGTTGTTCTTCGCGAAGACCTCGACACCGTAGATCTCGAACACGGCGGTCCTGCTGTCCGCGCGCCGGATCTCGACCTTGGCGCCCTTCTTCAGCGCCCCGAGCCCGTAGAACACGGCGGGGCCCTGGTCGTTGTCGACATGGCCGACGACGACCGCCGTGCCCTTCTCCCCGGGGGAGACCGCGCCGGTGAACCAGCCCGCCAGATTCGGGTCGCGGGCCGGGGGTGCGTCCACCCAGCCCTGCGCGTCCAGCCCGACCGCCACGGCCGGCGCGTCCACCTGGATCGACGGGATCCGCACCCGGTCGACCATGGCGTACGGCAGCGGGTCCGGGGCGTGCGCGAACGTGCCCTGCGGTGTGCTGCGGCTGTCGGCGGCCGCCGCCGACGCGGGTTGCGGCGGACCCACGTCGAACTCCCCCGAGCCGTTGCGAATGAGAGCGAGACCGGTCAGCAGAACAAGCGCTATCACGCCCCACGGAGCGCGCTTCTTGCGCCGCTCCTCCCATTCGACCTCGGCCGGTTCGGACGCAGACATTCGCCATCCCCTCTCGACACGGCCGTCACCGTGTGCGTCGCGCGTACGCAAACGCTAAGTGCGCCGCAGCGCGACGGCGACGGGGGCGGGTACGAACGGGTGGTGGCGCGGCGGGGTTATGCGCCATCCGAGTTCGCCGCCCGCAGGAAATTTTCTGACGGTCCGTGACCTGCGGTGATATCCGATCATTCGGAGATATCCCCGGCGTGTCCCCTCCCCGGGGCTCACCAGGACGGACCAGCCCCGAAATGCGGCCCCGCGCACGGCATCTGAGGGTCTTTCTGGGAGACGCTTTCTCGCCGATCGACCGGGGACGGGACCCGGGGCGTCTTCCGCGGAGGATCACATGCGTACTACTCGTGTCCTGGCGGCCACTGCCGCCGCGGCCGCCCTGGTCGGTGTCGCCGCGCCGACGGCCGCCGCCTGGGACCAACCGAGCTCGGTCACGGCCGCCCCCAACGTCATCGCCCGTGGCGGGCAGCTCGTCCTCACCGTCAAGGGCGGCGACGCGTGCGCGACCGCCGGCAGCACGATCAGCTCGAACGCCTTCCCGACCACCAACCTCGCCTCCATGGGCGGTACGACCGCCACGGCCACGGTACGGGTCAACTCCGACGCCAGTCCCGGCTCGTACAGCGTCACCACCCACTGCGAGGGCGAGCGCAAGACGTTCACCGGCGTCTTCACCGTCATCGGCGGTGTGCGCGGCGGGCTCGGCGGCAGCAGCTCCAGCGGGGCCACCACCACCGACATCGCGATCGGCGGCGGACTGGTGACGGCGGCGGTCGTCGGCGGTGGCGTCTTCTGGATGCGGCGGCGCTCAGAGAACAAGATCTGAGCCCAGGCCGACGGGAACAGGGTGTGGTGCCCCGCGGGCGGCGGTCAGGAGTGGCCGCCGTCCTCGGGGCGTCGGCGCGACCAGTGCCAGGCCACGCCCAGCGACCCCGCGACCAGCGCGGCGCCGAGGCCGATGTCCGAGAGGTCGAAGCCCGCGACGGTGCCGCCGGCCCCGGCGTGGGAGCCCCGGGAGGGGTGGAGGGTGGGGTGCGGGGTCGGCCGGTCGCCGACGATGGTGAGATCCGTCCGGCCGCTCTCGTCGCCGCACTGGAACGTCACCTCGTACACCGTGCCGGGCCGGGCGTCCCGGTCGACGGTCGCCGTCGCCGAGGACTGGCCCCGGGGGATGGTGACGGCGTCGAAGACTCCCGAGGAGACGGTCGTCCGGCGGTGGCAGCCGTCCACGCGCAGGATCACCTGTCCGCCGGGGGCGACGGCCGAGGGCGTCACACCGAAGCCGAACGACGTGAGATCACTGACCCGTGCCGCGTGCGCGGCGGGGGCGGCCAGGGAGAGGGCGGTCACGGCCGGCAGAACGGCCGAGGCGACGCGTATCGCGCGCATGGTGGAGCCTCCGGGTCCCCGAGGAGCCTGCTGCGGACCGTTTCCGCCTGCGCCTGAGATGCACCTCGATGACCGAAACGCTAAGAAGGCGCGCCGGGTGGCGCGATCGCAGTCGCGCGAATGGGGCACGCGTGTGCTCCGCACAGGGGACCGGCACGCGTACGGCCGGGGGACGGGCGCGGTGCGCCGCCGGTCCCCCGGCCGTGGGCCGGGCGCGGAGGACCGTCAGTCGCCCGCGTTCGGGAACAGGGCGAGGAACGGATCCGCCGTGGCCGAAAGGCCCCGGCTGTAGGGCGCGTCGAAGTCCCAGACCAGGAACAGCAGGAACGCGATGAGGGCGGAGAACAGCCCGGCGAGGATCAGCTCGCGCGCAGTGCGCCGGATCTGCAGGGCGAACACCATGCCGACCGTCACGACGGCGCCGATGATCAGGCCGAACCACACCACCCCGGGCATCGTCTCGCCGGTGGAGTCCGCGCGGTTGCCGCGCGCGGCGTCGGCCGCGGCGACCTGGTCCAGCAGCGGCTGATAGGCCTGCGCCTCGAAGTCACTGGCCGGTTGGTAGTCGGTGACCTCGTGGCGCACGGTGTCGAACAGTTCGGTGCCACGCTCGGTCACCTCGCCCTTCTCGGCCATGACCTTCCACTCGGTGGTCACCACGTGGCCGACATAGGCGTCGATGTCCGCGCGGATCCGGTCGCGCACGTCCTCCGGGTACACCCGCACCCGCTCACTGATCTCGTGCAGGGCCTGCGCCTCCGCCTGGACCTGGTCCTGGGCGGCGCTGCGGGCCTCCCAGACACCGGCGATCGCCAGGCCCAGCACGATGGCGTACACCACGCCGATCATCATGGTGATGTACTCGATGACGTCCGGGGTCTCGGACGGGTCCTCGTCCGCGGGTGCGGCGTGATGCCGTACTACGGCCACGATGAGGACGACCAGACAGGCCGCCCCCATCGCGAGGGTGAGAACAAGCCATTCCGACAAGAGGTTCCTCCAGGAATCAGCGCGGACGCAGGGCGGCGGCGGCGAACACCGCGGGCACCGTGACGAGCAGGGCGAGGGAGACGAGGGACGGGCCGGAGCGCTTGGCCCGCGAGTGGGACGGGGCCCGGTACGGCGGGTAGCTCACCGGCGTCGGCGACACCGTCGGGCGTGGGCTCGGCGTGGGTTTCGGCTTCGGCGTGGGGGTCGGGGCGGGGACGGGCCGGGGCGCCTCCCTGACGGGCGGTGGTGGCGGAGGCGGCGGCGGTGCGGGCCTCGGGGGCGGGGGCGGTGTCGGCTTCGGGGCGGGCGGGGGATCCGGAGCGGGGTCCGGAGTGGGCTCGGGGGTGGGCGTGGGCGACGGCGGCTCGGGCCGTGGCGGTGGCGTCGGGGTGGGCGTCGGCTCCGGCGGACACGACGGCGTGGGCGTGGGGGTGGGCGACGGGGTCGGCTCGCAGGAGTCGGTGCTCCCGATCGCCACGGCGACCCGGTCCCCGCCGCCCGGGCCGACGGTGGCGTACGCGCAGGCGTCCGCGACCGCCGTGCCGCTCGGAGTTCCGGTGAGGAGCCAGGTCAGTGCGAGCAGGGCCGACAGCCGTAGGGCGAGAGCGGATCGGGTCCGCTGGGGTCCTTGCACGTCGGAGATCATCCGTGCTCGCGCTCCCGCGTACGCGGGAGCACGGAGGGAATGCTCCAAAAGAGCGAAGAACGGGCCCCGAATGTTTGAGTGCGGATGCCCGGCGCTGACCACTTTTTCGATACCGGCGCAGCCCGTGTCGCACACCGCGGCGCACACCGCGACACAGACTTCGGAAAGAAATTCCTCCGGCGTTGAACACAGCAGGCACTCCCACGCGTACCTAGGACCAGTAAGCGGCGCAGTAGGGCGCTGCAACACCCACCGGATACACGGGGAGTTGGAATGAAGACCTCCTGGCGGAGCGCCTCACTCGTAGCGACAGCTGCGGCTGTACTGGTGCTGACGACGGCGTGCGGTCAGGAACAGGGGTCCACGTCCTCGCAGAACGTGGGCGCCGCTTCCACCCCGACGCTGGGCACGGGCACCATCGCGGGCACCGGGACCGGTACGGCCGGTGCCGGCGCGGCGGGGTCCGGCACCTCGGACCAGACCCAGTCCACCACGGCGGCCTCCGCGGGCCAGCTGACGGTGTGGAACAGCGACGAGTACGGCAAGGTCCTCACGGACAGCGCCGGTCGCACCCTGTACCGCTTCGACAAGGACTCGTTCGAGCCGCCGAAGACGACGTGCGAGGGCGAGTGCGCCACCACTTGGCCGCCGGTGCCCGCCTCGGGCGCCACCGCCGCCCAGGGTGTCGACAAGGCCCTGCTCGGCGAGGTCAGCCGTCCCGACGGCACCAAGCAGCTGACGGTCGGCGGCTGGCCGATGTACTACTTCGCGAAGGACACGAAGGCCGGCGACATCAAGGGCCAGGGCCTCAAGGGCACTTGGTTCGCGTCGGCCCCCAACGGCAAGAAGGCCTCCACCAAGGGCGGCGGTGGAGCCCCCGCGGGTGAGACCGGTGGCGAGGCGGTCGAGCAGGCCGGTCTGACCACCCGCAACGACCCCAAGCTCGGCGAGATCGTCGTCGACAAGAACGGCATGACGGTCTACCGGTTCCTCAAGGACACCCAGTGGCCGATGTCGACCAAGTGCGTCGGTGACTGCCTCGACAAGTGGCCAGTCGTCGCCCCGGTCGACAAGAACGACACCAAGGGCATCCTGCTGAAGGGCTACACGGTCTTCGACCGCCCCGACGGCATCAAGCAGCAGACCATCAACTGCATCCCGCTCTACACCTTCGCCAACGACAAGGCTCCCGGCGACACCAACGGCCAGGGCGTCGGCGGCACCTGGTTCGCGATCAACGGTGACGGCGAGCCGATCGGCGCCGACAAGTAGGCCGCGCCTTCCCCACGCACCGCACCAGCGCGGCCGCTCCAGGTCCGCCCCCTCCGCACCGCACCGGAGGGGGCGGACCGCTTGGCATGCCCGGGGTCGAACAGGCATGGTCGGGGCGGTGGTTGGGCATGTGCCATCGGCAGCGGCTTTGAACGGACGGTCAATTTCCGTTTTCGCTCGCTCCGTCGGCGGACGATCAGTAGCCTCAGCTCGAACACCGGATCGCCTACGCCACCCCCGACGCGTTGGAGAACACTGATGGAGCGTCCCGCCTGGGCGCCGCGGAGCATCGACATCTCGATGCCGTCCGTGGCCCGCATGTACGACTACTACCTGGGCGGTTCGCACAACTTCGAGGTCGACCGCGAGGCGGCCCGCCGGGCCATGGAATTCGTGCCCGGCCTGCCCAAGATCATGCAGGCGAACCGCGCCTTCATGCGCCGTGCGGTGCGGTACGCCGTCGACACGGGCGTCACCCAGTTCCTGGACATCGGATCCGGGATCCCCACCTTCGGAAACGTGCACGAGGTCGCCCAGGAGGCCAGCCCCGGCGCACGGGTCGTGTACGTCGACCACGACCCCGTCGCCGTAGCACACAGCCAGGCCGTTCTCGAGGGGAACGACGCCACGGATGTGGTCGCGGCCGACCTCCGCAAGCCCCGCGAGATCCTCGAGAGCCCCCGAGTCCGGCAACTGATCGACCTGAACCGGCCGGTCGCACTGCTTCTGGTTGCCATACTGCACTTCGTGGAGGACACGGACGACCCGTACGGAGCGGTGGCCGAGCTGCGTGACGCGCTCGCGCCGGGCAGCCTGCTCGTCGTCTCGCACGCCTGCCGCGAGGGAATCCCGCTGCCCGAGGAGCGGGCGGCGGGCGTGGTGGACGTGTACAGGAACATTCGCAATCCGCTGACCATGCGCTCGTCCGACCAGGTCGCGCGGTTCTTCGAGGGGTACGACATGGTGGAACCCGGAGTGGTGCCGATGGCGCAGTGGCGGCCCGACACGGCTTCCGAGGACGACGATCCGTACGCCTACGCACAGTTCGCCGGCGTGGGGACCAAAGCGTGAGGGCGGAGCCGGACGGGCCGGAGGACAGACTCCGCAGGTTCGCGACGATCTGGAGCCGGGCGGTCTTCCCCGCCACCTCCACCTCGCTGACCCGGCCCGAGTTCGAGGAACAACTCCTGCCGCTGGCCCGCAGGCTCAGCGAGGCGCTGCGCGCCAGGACGTACGACGCCGAGGAGGGCAGGGCCGTCGGCGCCGATCTCGTGGCGGCGCACTGCACCGAACCCGAGGCGCTCAGCCGGACCCTGGACTGCGTCGACGCCTATCTGGTGCTCTACTGCGGCGGCGACGGACCCCAGGACGACCTGCGGGCCCGTGCCGCCCGGCTGCAGTCCGCGATGGCCGCCGGATACGCCGAGGCACTGCGGCAGCGCACCCTCGCCGAGCAGGAGGCGATCGCCCGCGCGGCGCTGGAGGCCCAGGGCGCGGTCGCCCGGGCGCTGCACGCCACCGAGGCCCGCTTCCGCGCCGTCTTCGAGGGCGCCGCCATAGGCATCGGCATCGCCGATCTCGACGGCAACGTCCTCCAGGTCAACGGCGCGCTGCTGCGGATGTTCGGCGTCACCGAGCAGTCCATGCGCGGGCGGCCCGTCCCCGACTGGAGACACCCCGACGACGCGCCCCAGGTCTGGCGCCTCTACGACGAGCTGGTCCGCGGAGAGCGCGAGCACTACCACACCGAAAAGGCGTTCTCCCGACCCGACGGAACGGTCCTGTGGACCAATCTCACGGTCTCCCTGCTGCGGGACGCCGACGGCCGGCCCCAGTACCAGCTGGCCCTGATGGAGGACACCACCGAGCGCCGGCTGCTGAACCTCCGCCTCCGTTACGAGGCCACCCACGACGCGCTCACCGGACTGCCCAACCGCACCCTGTTCTTCGAGCGCCTGGAGAAGGCCCTCGCGGCGGGCGACGGCCAGCGCTTCGGCCTCTGCTACCTCGACCTCGACGGCTTCAAGACCATCAACGACAGCCTCGGGCACGCGGCCGGCGACCGGCTGCTCGTCGAGGTCGCCGACCGGCTGCAGTCCTGCGCGACCGCGCCCGGCGAGATGGTCGCCCGGCTCGGCGGCGACGAGTTCGTGGCGCTGACCACCGGCACCGACACCGAGCGCGAGGTCGACGAACTCGCCGACCGCATCATGAACGCGCTGGTCACCCCCGTCCGCATCGACGGCCGGGAACTGCTCGTGCGCGGCAGCATCGGCATCGTCGAGGGCCCTGCGGGGGAGCGCGGCCCGGCGGAGGTGCTGCGCAGCGCCGACATCACGATGTACCGGGCCAAGTCGGCGGGCGGCAACCGCTACGAGATGGCCGACGCCGAGGCCGACGCCCGCGCCATCACCCGGCACGGTCTCACCACCGCGCTGCCAGCCGCCCTGGACCGGGGCGAGTTCTTCATCGAGTACCAGCCGCTGGTCCACCTCGGCGACGGCACGGTACGCGGCGCGGAGGCCCTGGTCCGCTGGCTGCACCCGCAGCACGGCGTCCTCGGCCCCGACCGGTTCATCCCGCTCGCCGAGCGCACCGGACTGATCGTGCCGCTCGGCCGCTGGGTCCTGGAGCAGTCGGTGCGCCAGGCCAGGGAGTGGCAGGAGCGCCAGGGGGGCACGGGGGCCACCGGGCCGCTGCGCGTCAACGTCAATCTGTCGCCGTGCCAGTTGACCCACCCCGGACTGGTCCAGGACACCGTCGACATCCTGGAGCGCGCGGGCCTCGACCCCGACGCCCTCTGCCTGGAAGTCACCGAGTCCGCCCTGATCGGCGCCGACGACGACCTGCTCAAACCGCTGCGCAGGCTCTCGGAGATGGGCGTCGACATCGCCCTCGACGACTTCGGCACCGGCTACTCCAACCTCGCCAACCTGCGCCGACTGCCCGTCCGCGTCCTGAAGTTGGACCGGTCCTTCACCCAGAGCATGCAGCAGTTCCCGGCCGACCCCGTCGATCTGAAGATCGTCGAGGGAATCGTCTCCCTCGCCCACAGCCTCGACCTCGCGGTCACCGTGGAGGGCGTGGAGACCGGCGCCCAGGCCGAACAGCTCCGCATACTCGGCTGCGACACCGCCCAGGGCTGGTACTACGCCCGCCCGGGCCCCCCGGACCGCCTGCATCAACTGGCATTGGTGGACGCGACGGGCTAAGGGAAGGGTTTCTTATCACCGCCGGGGGCGTGCAGCGCGCCCGTCAGGGGCGCGGGGAACTGCGCGACCAGCCACGACGCACCCGCAGACCCGAACCGGCGCGCACCACCCACGGCGAGACCGGGACCCACGCCAAGGCCCCGGCTCACCGCTCGACCAACATCCGCTGCAACTCCCGCGCGGCCCGAGGCGGAGCCACATCGCTGCGGTGGGCCAGCGCGATCGTCCGATGCAGCCCGGGCCGGGCCAGCGGGGTCACCCGCAGGCCCCGCCCGGAGCGCGTGGCGACCATACGCGGGACGACGGCTACGCCCAGTCCCGCCCGCACGAACCCCAGGACCGCGTCCATCTCACCGCCCTCCACCGCGAAATCCGGCTCGAACCCCGCGGAGCGACACGCGGCGACGGTGAGCTCCCGCAGGTCGTAGCCGTGGCGGAACATCACGAGCCGCTCGCCCTCCAGATCGGGGACCCGGACGGTGCGGCGGCCGTTGCCGGGCTTCGGCGCGTCGGGGGAGGAGACCACCACCAGGTCCTCGCGCAGCAGTTCCACCGTGGTGAGCGAGGGGGAGGGCGTGGGGAGCGGGAGGACCACCAGGGCCAGGTCCAGCGCGCCGCGCGCGAGCTGGCGTACGAGGTCGTGCGAGCCGCCCTCCTCGATCAGCAGGCGGATGCCCGGGTAGCGGTCGTGGAAGGCGCGCAGCACGTCCGGCAGCAGACCGGTGCACAGGCTCGGGGTCGCGCCGAGCCGGACCCGGCCCCGCCGCAGCTGCACCAGCTCCTGAACCTCGTGCCGGGCGGTGTCCGTGTCGGCGAGGATGCGCCGGGCCAGCGGCAGCAGCGCCTCACCGGCGTCGGTCAGCGTGATGTTGCCGCGCGCCCGCCGGAAGAGGTCCGCCCCCAACTCTCGCTCCAGCGCCTTGATCTGCTGCGACAGCGACGGCTGCGCCACATGGACCAGCTCCGCGGCCCGGGTGAAATGCCGGGTCTCGGCCACCGCCACGAAGTACTGGAGCTGCTGGAACTGCATCCCTCCACGATACGGGACGATAGTTTCCCGCTATCGAAACGAGCTGTTTCATGTCTTGGACCGATGGGGTGCGGCCGCTCTAGCGTCATGGGCATGGCTCTGGCAACGCGGACGGAACGGGCGGAGCGGGCGGCACGGTCGGCACGAAAACCGTCCCTGGCGCGCTCGGTGTGGGACAGCTCCCTCGGCAAGAAGACGGTGATGGCCGTCAGCGGACTGATCATGCTGGCGTACCTGGTCGTCCATATGCTCGGCAACCTCAAGATCTTCTTCGGCTCGGACGAGTTCAACGGCTACGCGCACTGGCTGCGCACCCTCGGCGAGCCCTTCCTGCACTATGAGTGGGCCCTGTGGATCGTCCGCGTGGTGCTCGTCGCCGCGGTGGTCGCCCACGCCACGGCCGCCTACCAGCTCAGCCGCCGCGACATCAAGGCCCGCCCGGCCAAGTACGTCCACAAGAAGCGCCGGGCGAGCTACGCGACCCGCACCATGCGCTGGGGCGGCGTCATCCTCGGCCTGTTCATCGTCTGGCACATCCTCGACCTGACGACCGGCACGGTCCACCCGAACGGCTTCCAGGCCGGACACCCGTACCAGAACGTGATCGACACCTTCTCCACCTGGTACGGCAATGTCGTCTACATCGTCGCGGTGCTCGCGCTCGGCCTGCACATCCGGCACGGCTTCTGGAGCGCCGCCCAGACCCTCGGCGCCGGCAGCCGCACCCGCGACCGCGCGCTGAAGACCACCGCGAACGTCCTGGCCCTGGTACTGACCCTGGGCTTCGTCTCCGTACCCGTCGCCGTCATGACCGGAGTGGTGAGCTGACCATGACTACGTCCTCCGAGTACTCCGCGTACGTGGACTACGCGACCGGTGCCCCGGTCGTCGACGGCAAGGCCCCCGAGGGCCCGATCGCCGAGCGCTGGGACAAGCGCCGCTTCGAGGCCAAGCTGGTCAACCCCGCCAACCGCCGCAAGCACACGGTGATCGTCGTCGGTACCGGCCTGGCCGGCGGCTCGGCCGGCGCCACGCTCGCCGAACAGGGCTACCACGTCGTCCAGTTCTGCTACCAGGACTCGCCGCGCCGCGCCCACTCCATCGCCGCGCAGGGCGGCATCAACGCCGCGAAGAACTACCGCAACGACGGCGACTCGGTCCACCGGCTGTTCTACGACACCGTCAAGGGCGGCGACTTCCGGGCCCGCGAGTCGAACGTCCATCGCCTCGCGCAGATCTCCGTCGAGATCATCGACCAGTGCGTGGCGCAGGGCGTGCCGTTCGCACGCGAGTACGGCGGACTGCTCGACACACGCTCCTTCGGCGGCGTCCAGGTGTCCCGGACGTTCTACGCCCGGGGGCAGACGGGCCAGCAGCTGCTGCTCGGTGCCTACCAGGCCCTGAGCCGGCAGATCGCGGCCGGCAACGTGGAGATGCACCCGCGCACCGAGATGCTCGACGTGATCGTCGTCGACGGGCGGGCGCGCGGGATCGTCGCCCGGGATCTGATCACGGGGAAGATCGACACGTACTTCGCCGATGCCGTGGTGCTGGCGAGCGGCGGGTACGGGAACGTCTTCTACCTGTCGACCAACGCCATGAACTCCAACGCCACCGCCGTGTGGCGGGCGCACCGGAGGGGCGCGCTGTTCGCCAACCCGTGCTTCACCCAGATCCATCCGACGTGCATCCCGCGCACCGGCGACCACCAGTCCAAGCTGACGCTGATGAGCGAGTCGCTGCGCAACGACGGCCGCATCTGGGTGCCCAAGGCGCGGGGTGACCAGCGGCCGGCGAACCAGATCCCCGAGGACGAGCGCGACTACTACCTGGAGCGGATCTACCCCTCCTTCGGCAACCTCGTCCCCCGTGACATCGCCTCCCGCGCCGCGAAGAACGTCTGCGACGAGGGGCGGGGCGTCGGGCCCGGCGGGCAGGGCGTCTACCTGGACTTCGCCGACGCCATCGCCCGGATGGGGCGCAAGGCCGTCGAGGCCAAGTACGGCAACCTCTTCGACATGTACCAGCGGATCACCGACGAGGATCCGTACGAGGTCCCGATGCGGATCTACCCGGCCGTGCACTACACGATGGGCGGCCTCTGGGTCGACTACGACCTGCAGACCACCGTCCCCGGACTGTTCGCGATCGGGGAGGCCAACTTCTCCGACCACGGGGCCAACCGGCTCGGCGCGTCCGCGCTGATGCAGGGCCTCGCCGACGGGTACTTCGTGCTCCCGGCCACCATCAACGACTATCTCGCCCGGCATCCGAAGCAGGACGGCATCGGCCCCGAACACCCCGCCGTCCAGGAGGTGCTGGCCGAGACCGAGGACCGGCTGAACCTGCTGCTCGCCGTCGACGGCGACCGTACCCCCGACTCCTTCCACCGTGAACTCGGTGAGCTGATGTGGGAGTTCTGCGGCATGGCCCGCACCGACAGCGGACTGCGGAAAGCGCTGGAGCGCATCCCGCAGATCCGTGAGGAGTTCTGGCGGCGGATCAAGGTCCCGGGGACGGGCGAGGAGTTCAACCAGTCCTTGGAGAAGGCCAACCGGATCGTCGACTACCTCGAACTCGCCGAGCTGATGTGCCTCGACGCGCTGCACCGGAGCGAGTCCTGCGGCGGTCACTTCCGCGAGGAGTCCCAGACGGCCGACGGCGAGGCGGAGCGCCGCGACGAGGAGTTCTCGTACGCCGCCGCCTGGGAGTTCACGGGGACCGGCACGGCCCCCGTCCTGCACAAGGAAGACCTGGTCTTCGAGTACGTCCACCCCACCCAGCGGAGCTACGCATGAAGCTCACCCTGCGCGTATGGCGGCAGCGGGCCGCCGACGCCGACGGCGCCATGTCCACGTACGAGGTGGACGACATCTCGCCCGACATGTCCTTCCTGGAGATGCTCGACACGCTCAACGAGGACCTCATCCTGCGCGGTGAGGACCCGGTCGCCTTCGACCACGACTGCCGCGAGGGCATCTGCGGGGCCTGCTCGCTCGTCATCAACGGGGACGCGCACGGGCCGGAGCGGACGACGACCTGCCAGCTGCACATGCGGTCCTTCTCCGACGGCGACACGATCGACGTGGAGCCGTGGCGGGCGTCGGCGTTTCCGGTGATCAAGGACCTGGTCGTCGACCGGTCGGCGTTCGACCGGATCATCCAGGCCGGCGGGTACATCACCGCGCCGACCGGGGCCGCGCCGGAGGCGCACGCCACGGCCGTCCCCAAGCCGGACGCGGACTTCGCGTTCGAGCACGCGGAGTGCATCGGGTGCGGGGCGTGTGTGGCCGCCTGTCCCAACGGGGCGGCGATGCTGTTCACCTCGGCCAAGATCAACCATCTGAACGTGCTGCCGCAGGGGGCGCCCGAGCGGGAGACGCGGGTGCTGGACATGGTGGAACAGATGGATGCGGAAGGGTTCGGTGGGTGCACGTTGGCGGGGGAGTGTGCGACCGCGTGTCCCAAGGGGATTCCGTTGGTGTCCATCACCGGGATGAACAAGGAGTGGCTGCGGGCTGCTCGTAAGGCCGGGAAGCGGTAGCGCCGTAGGTGGCCTGGGGCGCGCTGGAGCGGGCGCTGGTCACCAGTTAGACGTTCGCCGACCCGTGCGGACGGGCGGGGCCGGGGGTGGTGCTCATTCCCGGTCCCGCCAAGGTTCCACGGTCAGTGCCTCGTCGATCAGGGCGCGGAGTTCCTCGTCCTGGAGGACCGCCCGGTAGTCGGCACGCGGCGAGAGGCGGTGGTCCTGGTCCCGGAGGAGGCGCAGGGCCGCTGCGATGGCGGGGGTGAGTGCGCGGAAGCGGATGAGCGTGCGCAGTGCATTGCCGAACGGGCCGTACCACTGGCCACCGGCCGCGAACGCCAGGATCTCCTCCTCCAGGGTCGGCAGGGCGGACCCGGGGTCGCCTGTGATCGACCACAGGGCGATCGCCGCCTCCGTCCTGATCCAGCCCTGGGGGGCGGTCAGGGCGTGACGCACCCGGTCTGTGTACGGCACGGCCTCGGCGCCGAAGGCGGTGAGGTGGCCGACCATGCCGCTGCGGTGCTCCTCGCCTTCGGCCGACAGGGTTTCGCCGACGGCCCGCAATGCCGCGGCCGGGTCGGTGCCGCCGATACGCCAGAGGACCCAGTGCAGCGACGGGTGATTGTCCGGAGGTTCGAGGGACATGAGTTCGCGCAGGGCGGGCGCGGCGGAGGCGGCGGCCGAACCCATGGCTGCCAGGGCCTCGGTGGCTGCGTACGAGCGGAAGGGGTGGGTGACGTAGGCCGTGATCTCCGCCAGGGCGGGCAGCGCGTCCGTCTCCCAGGCTTTGAGGGTCTCCAGGAAGTCGGTCGTCAGGACGTCGGGTGCGCCGGGGTCGGTCAGGTTGCGGCGGAGTTCCTCGCGTATCGACGGCAGCAGGGTGTCCGCGTGGGCGCGGAGCGGGGTCAGGACGTCCGCGATCTCGGGTCGGCGGGGTTGGCCACTGGAGTAGCTGCCGCCGTCGAGTTCGTGGAACGGCGCGCAGAGCCGGTCGACCAGGCCGGGCAGCGCCCGTGGGTCGTCCATCCGGGTCAGCGCCCAGCAGGCGTGATCGCCGACGGTGCCTTCGTTGTACTCCTCCACGCCCGAGTCGTCGAGCAGAGCGGCCAGTTGATCGGCGTACGCCATGGCCCGGGGGCCAAGGACGCCGAGGAGGTGGGCCGCCCTGAGGCGTACCGAGGGGTCCGGGTGACGCAGCGCGCCGCCCGCGAGCGGTAGCGCCGCGGGTTCCACGGACCGGCGGGAGACCAGCAGCAGGAGGCAGCGGTCCAGCACGGCCCGCAGCAGATCCGCGTCCTCGCCCGGGGCCGCCGCCGAGGACAGCCCGGTCAGGAACCTCAACTCCTGGGCGGGGGTGTCGTCGAACAGATCGGCCGTCCGGTACGCGACAGTCTCACGATCGAAGGGATACTCGTAGTCCCGCTCGTACCAGACGGTCCCCCAGCGCGCACGCGCGGTCCGGTCGGTGAGCGCCTCCACCAGCAGATCCAGTTCGCGGACCGGCACCTCGGTGTCCAGGTCCGCGTAGGTCATCACGGCCGCGACCCGAAGAACGGGGTCGGGGTCCTCCAACGACGCGTCCAGGACGGCACGGGTCTCGGTGACCGTCGTGGCCCCGGCACCGGGGGCCGCCGCGAGACGGCCCAGCTCGAACAGCACCGTCAGCCGGACCGAGAGGTCCCGCTCGGCGCGCCAGCGCTCCAGGAGCCGACCGGGACCGTCCGCCAGCGGGATGGCCTCCCGGCGTACCGCAGGATCGGGGTCGGCGAGCAGGGGCTGTACCGCCCGGTGGGCGTGGCGCCAGGCCTCGGGCCACTCCGGGTCGACCATCTCGGGCGGGGTCCTCTCCGGCGCCTGGGACAGGACCACGAGCAGTTCCACGAGGGTCGCGCGGGCGCCCGTCCGGGGATCGGCGGCGAGCGCGACGACGAACGGCAGGGCGGCCGTGGCGGTCGAGGAGACGCCGTGCACCTCTGACCCCAGGTTGTCGAACAGCGGCCGGCAGTCGTCCTCCGTCGACTCCGGCCCCTTGTGGAACAACCGGCACAACACCCGGCGCACTTCCTCGGGCGAGACCTTCGGATCGACCGACTCCAGCCGGTCCCACGGCACCGCGTCCAGTGCCTCCGCCGACAGCTCCGCCACCCGTACACCCCGTTCGTCGATCAGTACTTCCATGAGACGGTCGTCCGGGCCGGAAGGTTGCCCCCGGTCACGGGCCGGTCACCGCCGTTCGCCGGTCATCGCCGCGACACCCGCTCGTCGACGGAGTCGGACGCCCCGGACACCTGGTCCGAGCCGTTCAACCTCCGCACATCCGGGCTCTCGCAACCGGTCACGCGGGTGTCAGTCGGCGTCGGAAGAACTAGGGCGGCGGACCGCACGTCCCCAGGTCCGCCCCTGACGCCGCCGAGTCGGCCCGTGACCAGGAGATGACATGACCGCCTCCACCCTCGACAGCCCGCCCCAGTCGACGGCCCCCACCCGCTACACCGTCACCCTGGCCCGCAGCGAGGAGGACGTCCGCGCCGCCCAGCGGCTGCGCCACGAAGTGTTCGCCGGGGAGATGGGCGCCCTGCTGGCGTCGCCGCAGCCGGGGCTGGACGTCGACCCCTTCGACGCCTACTGCGACCACCTGCTCGTCCGGGACACCCTGACCGGACAGGTCGTCGGCACCTACCGGCTGCTGCCGCCCGAGCGGGCCGCGGTCGCCGGGCGGCTGTACTCGGAGGGCGAGTTCGACCTCGGCCCGCTCGACGCGATCCGCCCCTCGCTGGTGGAGGTCGGCCGGTCCTGCGTGCACCCCGACCACCGCGACGGCGCGGTCATCAGCCTGATCTGGGCCGGGATCGCCCGCTACATGGTCCAGGGCGGCCACGAGTGGCTGGCCGGCTGCTGCTCCATCCCGCTCGCCGACGGCGGGGCCCTCGCCGCGGGCACCTGGGACCGGGTGCGGGCCAGGAACCTGGCGCCGGAGGAGTTCCGGGTACGGCCGCTGCTGCCCTGGGTCCCCAAGACCGAGGCCCCGGCCGGCCGTACGGAACTGCCGCCGCTGCTGCGCGGATATCTGCGGCTCGGCGCCTGGGTCTGCGGCGAGCCCGCGCACGACCCGGACTTCGGCGTCGCGGACATGTACGTGCTGCTGTCGATGCGCCGGATCAACACCCGCTACCTGCGCCACTTCCTCTCCCTCGTACCGGCGGCGTGACCCGATGAGCGTCTGGCTGCCGAGCGCGCCCTGCAGCCCGCAGGCCTGTGTGGAGACCGGGGCGTCGATCGCCGCCGCGCCCCGGGCCGTCGCCCGGTTCGCGGCGGTCGTGGCCCTGGTCCTCGTCGGAGTGCTGGTGAGCACCGTCGGACTGCGGGTTCAGGCCGGGGTCGTACGTCTGTGGTGCCGGGCGGTCGTACGGGCGTCCGGTGTCCGGGTACGGATCTCCGGCAGCGCCCCGCCCGACGGCGGGCTGCTGCTCGTCGCCAACCACGTCTCCTGGCTGGACATACCGCTGCTCGGCGCGGTGCGTCCGGCGCGGATGCTCGCCAAGGCGGACATACGGCGGTGGCCCGTGGCGGGCGCTCTCGTGGCGCGGAGCGGAGTGCTGTTCATCGAGCGCGACCGGATCCGGGCATTGCCGGACACGGTCACCCGCATCGCCGATTCCCTGCGCGGCGGTGCGGCCGTCGTCGCCTTCCCCGAGGGGAGCACCTGGTGCGGCCGGGCCCAGGGCCGCTTCCGGCGGGCCGTGTTCCAGGCCGCGCTGGACGCCGACGTGCCCGTGCAGCCGGTCCGCGTCCGCTACCGGTTCACCGAGGGCGGGGCGAGCACCACGCCCGCCTACGTCGGGGACGACTCGCTGCTCGCCTCCGTGTGGCGGGTGGTGACGGCACGCGGCGTCGTCGCCGAGGTGGACGTACGGCCCGTCATCGGCCCGGCCGGTCACGTCGACCGACGGGCGCTGGCGAGGGCCGCGCAGACGGCGGTGATCGACGTGGCGGCCATGGTCGAACACGCGCCCGAAGCGTTGGACGGGTGCCGGTCGGCTCAGCCGAGCCCCGCGATCCGGGCGAGCCTCGTGTAGGAGTCCAGCAGCGCCGCACGGTCGTACGTGCTCGTCGTGACCAGGACCTCCTGGGCGCCCGTCTCCTTGATCAGCGACTCCAGTTCGTACGCCACCTGCTCCTCGGTGCCGTACACCTGGCCGGCCAGCCCGGCCTCGTAGAAGCCGCGCTCCCTGGCCGTCATCGTCCGCCTCTCGACCTCCTCCGCCGGGGCGAGCGGCGGGAACGTGCCGTGCGTGCGGGAGTGGGCCATGGCCCATGCCTCGGGGAGCAGGATCCGGCGCGCCTCCTCCGGGGTGCCGGCGACGGCGATCGTGCCGGAGACGACGACGTACGGCTCCTCGGCCCACACGGACGGCCGGAAGGCCGCGCGGTAGCGGTCGATGCCGTGCCGCATCCGCTCGCGGTCGCGGAGGTCGCCGATCACCATCGGCAGGCCCGCCCGCGCGGCGATCTCGGCGCCCTCGCCCATCGCGAGCACGAACGGGGGGACGGTCAGGCCCTCCGGCGGGCGGGCGTGCACGCCGGTCGGGGAGGTGCCCCGGAACCAGGAGAGCAGCTCGTCCAACTGGCCCGCGAAGTCGTCGGCATCGTCCTTGTCCCGGCCCAGCGCCCGCCGTACGCCGTCCGTGAAGCCGACGGAGCGGCCGAGGCCCATGTCGATCCGGCCCGGGAACAGGGACTCCAGGACGCCGAACTGCTCCGCGACGATCAGGGGGCGGTGGTTGGGGAGCATGACCCCTCCGGTGCCCACGCGGATGGTGCGGGTGGCGGCGGCGACGGCGGCGGCCAGGACGGTGGGGGCGGAGCCGGCCACGCCCGGCACGCCGTGGTGTTCCGACACCCAGAAGCGGTGGAATCCGAGCCGTTCCATGTCCTGGGCGAGGTGGACGGTGTCCCGTAGGGCCTCGGGGGCGGAGTGGTGTTCGCGGGTGCGGGAGCGGTCGAGGACGGAGAGGCGCATATGGGGTTCAACGTTCTGGGGGTGGGGGGATTCCCGTACGTCGCGGGCCGCGGGTGCGTGGGGCTTCTCGCGCAGTTCCCCGCGCCCCTGAAAAGCAGGGGCTGCGCCCCGTGCTTTTCAAGCCCGCCACCCTCGCCTTTCAGACCTGCGGGGCCGTGGTTTTTCAGGCCCGCAGGGGTCTGGTCTTTTAGGGGCGCGGGGAACTGCGCGAGAAGCCCCACCGGCCCGCGCGAGACCATCCACCGATAGCCCCCCCAAAAAAACCGAGCCGCGCCCGGAAAATCCGGACGCGGCTCGGTCAAGGTGTCGGCGTTGCTCGGGGGCTACTTACGGCCGACCACGACCCCCTTCGTCTTCGCGGCCGACTTGTTCTCGTAGACCACCGCGCCCGAGGACTTCTTCCAGATCTTGATCTTGAAGGTGTCCGGTCCGTCCGTGGCCGTGATGCGGAACGCGTAGCCGGTCTTGCCGCCCACCGTGCCGGAGCCCTGGTAGACCGACTTCGAGCCGGTGACCACCAGCCAGTCGGAGCCGGTGGAGCGGAACTTCAGCTTGGCCTTGGCGAAGTCGAGCGCGGCCTTGCCGGTCGGCCGGGTGTCACCCTTGCCGTACTTGGCGCTGAAGGAGAAGGCCGCCGTGCCGGTCAGCTTCGGGCTCGCCGGGAACGCACCGGCCGGCGAGGTGAAGCTGCCCTTTCCGGTCGCGGAACCGGCCGCCCGGTCGTAGACGATCAGCTCGGGCAGCGTGCTGCTCGCCGAGGCGCCGTCGTCGTCGGTGACGGTGATCACCGGGCGGAAGATGCCGGCCTTGCGGTAGGTGTGCTCGGCCTTGCAGACGCCGGCGCCGATCTTGCCGGCGGTGGGCTGGGTGCCGTCCTTCCAGTCGACCTTGCAGGTGTGGGTGTCGCGGGTGCCCGGGTCGGTGAACTTCGCCGTGACCGAGGTGACCTTGCCCACCGCCACCGGAGACTTCGGGCCGGTCGCGGAGGTGATCTTCGGGGCCGCGTTGGTGACGGTCACGGTCGCCGTGTCGGAGCTGCGGCCGCCGGTCAGGGTGAGCGTGTACGTGCCGTTGTCGGCGCAGGTGACCGTGGTCTTCGCGGACTTGGCGTCGGCGAACACGCAGGGCACGTCGTTGCCGATCGTCCACTGGGCGGTGCCCGCGCCGGAGACCGTGCCGTTCAGCTGGATCTTGGCGCCTTCCTTGCCGGAGGCGTCCGCGCCGGCCCGGGCGATGGTGACCGGGTCGATGCTCTCCAGGGTCGGGACGACCTTCTTCAGCAGGCCGTCGGCGTCGAACTCCAGCTTGTCGATGGTGGTTTCGCGGTGCGTGCCGTCACCGCCGGGGATGGCGAAGCGGTGGTAGACGATGTACCAGTCGTCGGTGTTCGGGACGTGGACCACCGAGTGGTGGCCGGGGCCCTTCACACCGAGCGAGAGGTCCTTCTCCAGGATCACGCCCTGCTTGGTCCAGGGACCGGTGGGCGAGGAGCCGGTGGCGTAGGCGACCCGGTAGTTCTCGTCACGTGTGTCGTTCTCCGACCACATGAAGTAGTAGGTGCCCTTGCGCTTGATGACGAAGGTGCCCTCGTTGTAGCCGCTCGGGGTGATGTCGGTGACCTTCGAGGCGTCGAAGGAGACCATGTCGTCGTTGAGCGGGACCACGTACGCCCGGCCGTTGCCCCAGTAGAGGTACGAGGTGCCGTCGTCGTCGGTGAAGACCGCCGGGTCGATCATCTGCCCCCGGTGGTCGCCGGCCTTCAGCAGCGGCTTGCCGAGCGCGTCCTTGAACGGACCGGTGGGCGAGTCGGAGACCGCGACACCGATGTTCGCGTCGGCGCAGAAGTAGAAGTAGTACTTGCCGTTCCGCTCCTCCATCGCCGGCGCCCAGGCCCTGCTGTCCGCCCAGGAGACGTCCGGACCGAGGTCCAGGATGACGCCGTGGTCGGTCCAGTTGACCAGGTCCTTGGAGGAGTACGCCTTGAACTGCGTACCGCTCCAGCCCTCGAAGCCGTCGGTGGTCGGGTAGATGTAGAAGGTGTCACCGAAGCGGACGACGTTCGGGTCGGCGTTGAGACCGGGGAGGACCGGGCTCTTCATGACCACCGCCGAGACGGTCCAGGTGCGCTTCTCCCCGTCCGAGCCCGTGACCTCGTACGTGACCGGCTTGCTGAAGTCGCGCAGGGTGCCGGAGGCGGGGCTGATGGTCGCGCCGTGGGCGAGGGTGAACTCCGGTGCCAGGGCGGTGACATCACTGCCCGGGGCCAGCGGCAGGACGACCTTGCTGTCCTTGTCGGTGATGATCGCGTCGGTCTTGAGCGCCGGGTGGGTCGCCGCGGCGATCCCGGTGGTGTTGCCGCCCAGCTCCAGGACCTCGGCGGGCGTCAGGGCCCGGTTGTAGATCCGGAAGTCGTCGACCTCGCCGCCGAAGTACGGGTCGGGGGAGTAGAGCGACTTGCCGATGTAGCCGGAGTGGTCCTTCGCCGAGTCGTACAGGTCGGACGGCTTGACGGTGACCCCGCCGACGCGGGCGACCTCGGCGCCGTCCAGGTAGAGGACCGCCGTCTCGGTCGCGCCGTTCACCGTGACGGTGAGGTGCTTCCACTCGCCCGGGGTGAGCTGGGAGCCGCCGAGCATCTGCTTCTCACCGGACCAGGTGGCCTTGGTGATCGCGGAGAACAGCTTGCCGCCGCCGTTGGACGGAGTGGCGAACAGGTACTTGTTGCTGTCCGGGCCGAGCCCGAACAGCCACTGGAAGTTGTCGCCGCCCTTCCACTTCACGTACGTGGAGACGGTGACGCTGTTCGTGTCCTTCAGGACCCCGTTCGGGATCTTGACGTACGGCGAGCTGGAGCCGCTGTTGCCGCCGGACATCTTGAACGAGCCGCCGTCCACGCCGGTCCCGAAGTCGGGCGTACGGACGTAGGTGCCGTGGTAGCCGTGGCCGCTGGAGTCGCGGGCGATGCTGCCGCCGGTCTCGTCGAAGTCGTAGTGCAGGAGCAGGTCGGCGGGGACGTCCGGGCCCTCGGCGGAGACCGTGACCTCCGCCGTGACCTCGATCGCCGAGTCGCTGGCGATGTCGCCCTTCACCGTGAAGGTGCCGGCCTGCGCGTACTGCGACGCGTCCACGGCCTCCCAGGTGACCGCGACGGGCCGCTTCACGCCGTCCGCCGACTCGGCGATGACGGTGGCCGGCAGGACCGGGGCGTCACCGATGCGCGTCTCGACCTTGACGTCCTCGACGTCGGTGATGATCTGGTCCGGCTGGTAGGTCTGCAGCAGCCGGTCGTACTCGGCCTGGGTGACCGGGAGCACTGTGCCGTGGCGGGGCTTGGACGGCAGGTCGTAGCCGGTGGACGGGGTCCACACGCCGGAGGCCAGGTCGGTCGTCTCGAAGGGGATGTAGCCGCGCCCGCCGAACTCGTCGAGGAACGCGTACCACTTCTCCTCGGTGTTCGACTTGAACACCAACGGGCCCTCCGCCGCGCTCATCTCACCCTTGCCGATGCCCTCGGCGACGGCGGTCCAGGAGAGGTTGCGCAGCGTGTCGCTCTTCTCCTCGAAGATGAACTTGCTGTTGGGGGTGGAGGAGCTGTTGTTCCGCTCGTCCTTGGAGAGGCGGAAGTACTCGCCGTCGTGCCGGATGACCGTGGAGTCGATGACCGAGTAGCCGCGGTCGATCCAGACCTTGGGCTCGCTGAAGGTGTAGAAGTCACGGGTCGTCGCGTACATCATGCGGTTGTACGTGTCGCCGGAGTGGGCCTCGTTGTCGTACAGCTTCGACGCCCAGAACACCACGTACTCGCCGAGCTCCTCGTCGTAGTACGCCTCCGGGGCCCAGGTGTTGCCGGCCGAGTCGGGGGAGACCTTCACCAGGCGCTGGTTCGTCCAGTTCACCAGGTCGGTCGACTCCCAGACCATGATGGACTTGCTGCCGGTGCGCTGGGAGGCGTCCCAGTCGCCGTTGCCGTAGATCCGAAGGTCCGTGGCGATCTGGTAGAACTTGTCGCCCTCGGGGGAGCGGATGATGAACGGGTCGCGCAGACCCTTCTCACCGAGCGTGGACGTCAGGACGGGCTTGCCGTCGTTCAACTCACGCCACTTCAACGGGTCGTTGCCCTTGCTGAGGGCCGCGTAGAGCTGCTCGCCGTCCGAGGTGCCCTCGCCGGTGAAGTAGCTGAACATATAGCCCTTGAGGGCTTCCTTCTTCGGCAGTTCCGGCACCTTCGCGGTGAAGACGCGGGTCTTCTTCGCGTCGCCCTTGGTGACGGTCGCGGTCAGCTCCACGGTGGTGGCGCCGTCGCCGTGCGCGGGACGGTGGACCACCCCGTCGTCGGTGACGACGGCCGTGTTCGCGGAGGACCAGGACACCTTCGTGGCGAAGTCGCCGGACGTCGGGAGCGTCAGGTTGCCGCGTGCGTCGTCGAGGTTGTGCACGGTCAGTGCCTCGGCGGCCTGTGTGACGGCGGTCGTGTCGTCGAAGGCGGGGAGGACCGTGACCTCGAAGGTCTTGGTGGCGCTCGCGGGGCCCTTCTTCAGGGTCGCCGTCAGCGTGGCGTGGCCGTCCGGCTGACCGGCGGCGGGGCGGGTCACCGCGCCGGAGTTCGAGACCACGTCCGTGTTGTCGCTCGCCCAGGTGATGGTCGAGCCGCCGGCCGTGCCGGTCTTCGGCAGGTCCAGGTCGGCGGTCACCGCGCTGGTGTCGCCCAGGGTGAGGGCGGCCTTGTCGGCGGCGACGCCCTCCGCGGCGATGGGGAGCGAGAGCTGCTCGACCTCGGAGCCCGCGAGGGCACGGTTGTAGACCCGGAAGTCACGGATCTTGCCCTTGAAGAGCTTGTCGCTGGTGTAGACCGACTTGCCTATGTAGTTGGCGGTCGTGGTGCCCGAGCCGATGGACCCCGGGGTGGTGGTGACCGAGGTGTTGCGGCCGACCTCCACGCCGTCCTCGTACAGCACGCCCGTGGTGCCGGTCTGGGTGTAGGTGAGCTGCTTCCACACCGAACGGGTCAGGTTGTGCGAGTCGGAGGGCCGGGTGTTCTGCTCGGTCGACCAGTTGCCCGACGCGATGGCCGTGCGCAGGGAGTTGCCGGTGGCGAAGAGGTAGCCGTTGCCCGCGCCGTTGGTGGTGTTGCCGAAGCCGTAGATGAAGTACGGCCCGGTCTGCGACTCGTCCATCAGCACGTCCATGGAGACGCTGATCGAGTCCATGCCCTTCATGACGTCGTTCGGCACCTTGACGTAGGTGTCCGAACCGTTGAAGGCGAGGCCCTGGCCGTTGCCCGTCCAGCCGGCGGTGCCGTTCACCGTGCCGTCGCGGCCGTTGCCGGAGGCGTCGGTGACCGTGGTGCCGGAGGCTGCGTCGAGCTTGTACCAGAGGGCCAGGCCGTCGGTGAGGTCGGCGTCGTCCGCGGCGGCCGGCGCGGCGGGCCCGGCGAGGCCCAGGAGCAGCGACGCGGCGGTGAGCCCGGCGAGCGGACCCGCCCAGCGTCTCGCGCGGCCGCGCAGACGTGCGATGTACGTCATGTGGAGTATCCCTGCTGAGAGCACGACAGAGGAAGGGGGGCGAGGAGTGACGGGAAGACAAGGGGAACGGGGTCGAGAAAGGGCGGGAACCCTCGCCCCGGGTGTCCCGCTGTTTCGGCCATGTGACGTCGTGTTGCGAGAGTGTCAATCGACGTGTGGTGAGGCGTCAAGAGGTTTCGAACAATGTCCGACAGGTCGAACGAAGAGCCCCCGTCCTCGAAGGAGAACGGGGGCTCGGGTACCGGTGCCTACCGGACGGGGCGTATCAATTCCCACGTGTCGACCGCGAAGTCCCGCTTCATACCGTGCCGTTCGTAGAGGGCGAGGGCGCCGGTGCTGTTGTCGGTGTCGACGCCGAGGCTGACGCGGTCGCGGCCCAGGGCCGCGTAGTGACCGAAGGTGTGGCGGAGCAGCAGGCTGCCGAGGCCGCGGCCGCGGGCCTCGCGCAGGACACCGATGCTGCTGATCCAGGCCGCGGCGGAACGGTCGTTGCGGGACCGCAGGGCCGCCACGTCACCGAGGCCGTCGACGTGCGCGATCCAGACCAGCGACCAGTCGACGTTCTCGGCGTCGATGTCGTCCAGCCACTGCTCGTAGGTACGCGGCTGGAAGTCGAAGTGGTCGGCGAAGGCCGTCTGCAGCAGGGCGTAGGCCTTCCTGCGGTCCTCCTCGGTGGCACAGGCACGCAGGGTGACACCGGGCGGGAGCGCCGGCAGGGGCTCGGCGGGGGACAGGGGGCGGGTCATGACGTTGTAGCGGCGGACCGTGCGCCAGCCGCGTCCGCGCAACGCGTCCAGGTCCATCGTGGGCGTGATGTTGAGGTGCATGTGCACCACGGCCCGGTCGGCACCGTTGGCCGCCGCGCGCTCCGCCGCCCGTGCCTCCATCAGGTCGAACAGGTGCAGCGCCCCCAGCGGTTGGTCCGGCAGCGTGTAGTGGTCCATGTCGATGCGTTCGCCGCCGGACTCGTCCCACTGCAGGCCGTACGCCACGAGGCGGTCCCCGTCGAAGAGCAGCCAGGAGTCGCGCTCCAGGTCCGCCTCCGGATGCTTCAGATCGGCCTGCACCTCGACGAGTTCGGTCTCGGCGCGGCCGATCTCCAGCAGGTCGATCTCGTTGAGCAGCGCGCACACCGCCTCCGCGTCGTCGAGCGTCGCCGGGCGCACGGTCAGGCCCGGTGGGAGGGGGGTGGGGTGCGTCGTGGTCATGGGGTCACTGTCGGGGGCGGGGGCGGGGGCCGCAACGGGATTTCGGTGGGCCGGGAGTAGCGGGGCGCCCGGTGGCCTTGCTCGGGCGGGGGTGGGGGCGCTTACCGGCGCTGACAGGGTGCCGCCTGCGCCCACCCTCCCCCACTCTCGGCTTCGCTCGAGCGGGAGGTGCCCCCATCGCCCCAGCGGCACGATTGCCCGCAAGTGGTGGGGGCGGTGGGGGTGGTGCGGCGGGTGATGGGGGCCGCAGGCCCCTTCAGGGGCGCGGGGAACTGCGCGATCAGCCACGTACCACCCGCAGTCGCCGAACGACCCGCACCCCCGAGCCATGAGGCGCCCTCACACCGCACCCCCGAGCCATGCGGCGCCCTCACGCCGCACCCCTACGCCGCCACCGGCAACCCCGGCGTGCGGAAGACCCGTTCGCGGGCGTCGACCGCGAAGACCTCGCAGCCCTCCCGCGACGCGGCCCACTCCACACCCTCCGCACCCATCGCGAACGCGGCCGTCGCCGTCGCGTCGGCCTCGGTGAGGGACGGGGCCACCACCGTGAGGCTGAGCAGACCCGTCGCCGGTCGGCCGGTGCGGCCGTCGAGGATGTGGTCGCCGCGCTCGTAACGGGCGGACGTGGCGACCGCGCCGTCCGTGACCGACAGAACCGCGCAGAGCCGGTCGGCCCGCTCCGGATGCCGCACCCCCACCCGCCACGGCCCGCCCGTCGCCGCCACGTCACCACCCGCGTTGAGGCACAGCCGCTTCGCGCCCAGCCCCGTCAGCAGCTCCGCCGCGCGCTGCACGGCCCACCCCTTCACCATGGCGCAGGGGTCGAGCCCACGCCCCGGCAGCCGTACGTCGAACGCGCCGCCCGACGCCACCCGGTACTCCTCGCAGAGAGCCAGCACCTCGGCGAGGTCCCGGCTGATCTCCTCCGGTGCCAGCTCGCCCCGGTCCAGCCGCGACACCTCGCTGTCGGCGCGGAACGGGCTGAACCGCGCGTCGACCTCGCGCAGCCACGCGAACGCCGGCTCCGCGGCCTCGGCGGTGGCCTCCTCGTCCTCGATCAGCAGCGAGATCGGGAACCCCATGATGTGTTCGACGCGGCGCATCGGATCAGGCCTTCGCGTCGATCGCGGCCTGGAGGGACTCCCGGTAGCCGTCGCTGGTGATGGTGGCGCCGGAGACGGTGTCGATGTCGGCGCTCTGTGCCGTCAGGGTCTCCTTGATCAGCACCGGGACGGCGGCCTCGGTCTGCGGGTGGTTCGGCTGCTTCAGCATCTCCACGGCCGTGATCTCGTCGCCCTCGAAGGTCACCTGGACCTGGACGTCGCCCTTGGAGGTGCCGACGGTCGGGCCCGCGACGGTCCGGCTCGCGTTCTCCTTCGTGGCCTCCGAGTCACCCGAAGCCGAGTCCGACGACGCCTCCGACTTCTCGTTCTCGTCGATCGCGGCCTGGAGGGACTCCCGGTACGCGTCGCTGGTGATGGTGGCGCCGGAGACGGTGTCGATGTCGGCGCTCTGTGCCGTCAGGGTCTCCTCGATCAGCACCGGCACCGCCGCCTCGGTCTGCGGATGGTCCGGCTGCTGGAGGAACTTCACGGCGGTGATCTTCTCGCCCTGGAAGGTCGCCTGGACCTGGACGGGGCCCTTCTCGGTGTCGATCGTCGGCCCCGTGACCACGGTGGCGCCCGACGACGTGGACGCGGAGGCCGACGGGGCGGGCTCGGCGGTCGTCGTCGTGGACGTCGTGTCGGTCGAGGGGGCGTAGCGCCAGACGGGCACCAGCGCGGCGGCGCTCAGGACCAGGGCGGGTATGGCTCGCTTCACAGTGTTGTCCTCGTGTCCCTGTGTCCTCAGCCGGCCAGGCTGAAGCGTTCGAAGTGGATCTGCGGCTTGGGCACGTCCAGCTCGCGCAGGCTGCCCAGGACCGCCTTCATCATCGGCGGCGGCCCGCACAGGAACACGTCCCGGTCGGCGATGTCCGGCACCATCCGCAGCAGCTCGCCCGGCGCCAGCAGATCGGGGCTGACGGGGCCGGAGACCAGGTGCAGCTCGGCGCCCTTGTCGAAGGCGAGGCGCTGCAGCTCGTCGTAGAGGACCGCGTCCTGCTTCGTGGCGACCCGGTAGATGACCACCGCGTGCCCCTCGATCTCCTCCAGCAGCGCCCGGATCGGGGTGACACCGACGCCACCGGCGATGAGCACGGACTCCGGCCGGGTGCGGTGCATCGCGGTGAAGGCGCCGTACGGGCCCTCGGCGAAGACCCGGGTGCCGACCTTGACGTGGCGCAGGGCGGCCGAGCCCTCGCCGGCCGCCTTCGCGGTCAGCCGCAGCTGGCTGCCGTCGGGCGCGGCCGACAGCGAGAACGGGTTGGCCTGCCACCAGCGGTCCCTGGTCAGGAACCGCCACAGGAAGAACTGGCCGGCCCGCGCGGGCATCCGGTCCAGGTCACGGCCGGTCATGTAGATGGAGACGACGTTGTCGGCCTCGGGGACGACCGCGGTGACGCGGAGCTGGTGACGCCAGTTGCGCCACAGCGGGAGCACCAGCCGGCCCATGAACACGGAGGCCAGGGCCACGCCCCACAGCACGTACCAGTACGCCGTCGCGGTCTCCGACGAGGCGAACGACGTACCCGCCGCGACCTGGTGCGTGAAGGCCAGCACCACCGCGACGTACGTGTACAGGTGGATGAAGTGCCAGGTCTCGTAGGCCAGCCGGCGGCGGGCGAAGCGGGCCGAGACCACGCCGATCACCGCGATGATGCCGAGCGCGACGATCGAGCGCAGCACGCCCTCGACGGTCTCGGCGAGGTCGACGAGCTGGCTGAGCGGGTCCAGGTCCGAGGACTGCGCGTAGCCGAAGGTGATGAACACCCCGTGCGCGACCAGCATCCACAGCACCGAGAAGCCGGTCCAGCGGTGCCACGAGGTCAGCCGGTCCATACCGATGCGCCGGTCGAACCACGGCAGCCGGGCCACCAGCACCAACTGGAACGCCATCAGCAGCGCGCCGTACAGACCGGTCAGGCGGCCCAGCACGATGAGGGCGTTCGAGGCGAAGCCGGCCTGCACGAAGAAGAAGGTCACCACGGCGACGTTCGCCGCCAGCACCGCGTACAGACCGGTGCGGGCGACCACTTTGGGACGCGCTCCCGAGCGGCTGACGGCCGCGGGGGGTTGTTGGACAGTGGTCACGGGGAGGGCTCCTTGATCGGGTGGGGGATACGAGCTTCTCCGGTGACTGCTGTCGTTTTGCTGTCGGACAACTTTCAAGTATTTATCGATCGGGCCGCCGGACTGTGAGCGGCTATGGCGCACGGCGATCGGTGGCGCAGTATGAGCACGTGGAAAAAGTGCGACTGCTCGTGGTGGACGACGACCCGCCGATCGCGGACCTGGTGGCGACCGTCGCCCGCTACGAGGGCTGGGACGCCGTCACGGCGCACTCCGGTGAGGAGGCGCTGCGGCAGGCGGCCGAGTTCCGCCCCGACATCGTGGTGCTGGACCTGATGCTGCCCGGCCTGGACGGCTTCGGCGTGCTCGACCGGCTCCGCCGGTCCGGCACGATGGTCCCCGTGGTGTTCCTGACCGCCCGCGACGGCGTCGCCGACCGGGTCGCCGGCCTCACCCGGGGCGGCGACGACTACCTGGTCAAACCGTTCGCCGTGGAGGAGCTGATGGCCCGCCTGCGCACCGTGCTGCGCCGCAGCGCCGGGCCCGCCTTCCAGCGCTCCGTCCTCCAGGTCGCCGACCTGTCGATGGACGAGGACACCCGCGAGGTCCGCCGCGGCGACAAGCTGCTCACCCTCACGCCCACCGAGTACGAGGTCCTGCGCTACCTCATGCGCAAGTCCCCGACCGTCCTCACCAAGGCGCAGATCCTCGACCACGTCTGGGAGTACGGCTTCGGCGGCCGCTCCAACGTCGTCGAACTGGTCGTCAGCCGGCTGCGCCGCAAGCTCGACGACACCGGTGAACCACTCATCCACACCGTCCGCGGATTCGGCTACGTCCTGCGGCAGGCCACCGAGTGATCGCCCGCCTCAAGCAGAGCTATCGCGGTATGCGCCTCGGCACCCGGCTGGCCCTCGGCCTCGGTGCCCTGGCGCTCGTCGTGTTCGCCGTCGTCGGCAGCGCGCTGACTATGTACATGCGCGACTATCTGTCCGCGCAGCTCAACGAACAGCTCAAGATCGCCCAGATCGCCCAGTCCAAGAGCATCGCGGACTACGGCACGCTCCAGGGGAAGAAGTACTACCGCTGGTACTACGCGGTGTACGACACCTCGGCCGGCACCCCGGTCCTGCGCAAGCCCGAGGACCCCGGTGACCTGCCCAAGGACATCGACGACTTCACCCTCGTGGCCAAGGCGCTGACCGTCGAGGGCACGGAGGTCACCCGCACCGAGCACCTCAAGGGGCAGGGCCAGTACCGGCTGCGGGCCTGCGAGGTGGAGCCCGGGGTGATCCTGGTCAGCGCCGCGCCGATGGACGACATCGAGGACACGGTCGGCCAGCTGATCACGATCCAGGTCGTCACCTTCGTCCTCGCCCTGATGGCGCTCGTCGTCTTCGGCCGGGGCATGCTGCGGCGCGGCCTGAAACCGCTGAGCGACATGGCGCACACCGCCCGAGCCATCACCTCGCACGATCTGACGGACTCGGCGCGGCTGCCGGTGCGTCACGACAACCGCGACGGCGGGTTCGAGGTCGAGGAGCTGCGCACCGCCTTCAACACGATGCTGGAGCACATCGACGACGCGCTCGCCGTCCGCACCGAGGCGGAGCAGCGCCTGCGCCGCTTCGTCGCCGACGCCTCCCACGAACTGCGCACCCCGCTGATGTCCGTACGCGGCTACGCCGACCTCTTCCAGTACGCCGCCGCGCACAGCCCCGAGGAACGCGACAAGCACCTGGCCCGGCTGCGCGCCGAGGCGGCCCGGATGGGCGTCCTCCTCGACGACCTGCTGATGCTGGCGCGCCTCGACGCGGCGGACGTGGACACACCGCTGCGGCTGGAGGAGGCCGACCTGGTGGAGCTGGCCCGCCAGGCGGCGGACGGCTTCCGGGCCGGCCATCCCGACCGTCCGCTGACCGTGGCGACCGGCTCCGGCCCGGTCCGGCTGCGCCTGGACCCCTTGCGCCTCCGACAGGTCCTCGACAACCTCCTCACCAACGCGGCCGTGCACACCCCGCCCGGTACGAAGGTCGCCCTGGACGTTGTCGTGGAGTCCGGCACGGCCGAGGTGCGGATCACCGACTCGGGGCCCGGGATCCCGGCCGACGACCAGGAACGGGTCTTCGACCGCTTCTACCGCGTCGACAAGGCCCGCAGCCGCGACCGGGGCGGCAGCGGCCTGGGCCTGGCCGTGGCCCACTCCCTGGTCCGCGCCCACGGCGGCACCATCACCCTGACCAGCAGGCCGGGCACCACGACCTTCACGGTCCACCTGCCCCTGACGGGCTCCGGCCCCGGAGCCTAGGGACACCCGGGAGCCGCCACCCACCACATCCGCCCCCACCGCCCCCACCGCACCAGGTCGCCTAATCTGGCCCGCATGGGTACGACGGTGCGGAGGGCCGCGCGAGGGACGGTCCAACTGGGCGTCGCCGCCGCGATGGCGTTCGGGATGTACCTGTTCATCACGGTGTTGTTGATCACCGCCGTCGCCACCCTCGCCGTGGTCGGTGCCTGGATGCTGCCCGAGACCGTGATCCTGATCCGCCGCATCGCGGGCGCGAAACGTCACCAGGTGGCCGCCTGGACGGGCCGGACGATCCCCGAGGCCTACCAGCCCATCGAGGGCACCCTGCGCGAACGCCTGCGGATCGCCGTCCGCGACCCCGGCACCCGTACCGACGCCCGCTGGATGCTCGCGTACTACGTCTACGGCGCCCTCTTCTTCCTCGCCGTGCCGCTGTGGCCGCTGGGCCTGGTCGTCGACGGCGTGTGGTGCGGACTGCTGCGCCGCAGCGCCGTCGTATTGCCGCTGATCAGCCGTCTGGCCGACCTGGACGCCGACTGGTCCGAGGCCCTCCTCCGGCCGTCCCCCAGGGCCCGCCTCGCCGAACGGGTGGAGGAACTGACGGCGACCCGGGCCGACGCGATCGCCGCCCACGGAGCCGAACTCCGCCGTATCGAACGCGACCTGCACGACGGCGCCCAGGCCCGCCTCGTCGCGCTCTCCATGCGGATCGGGCTCGCCCGACGCGCGTACGACCGTGACCCGGAGGCCGCACGCAGACTGCTGCTCGACGCCCAGGAGCAGGCCGAGGCCGCGCTGACCGAACTCCGCCATGTCGTCCGCGGCATCCACCCCCCGATCCTCACCGACCGGGGCCTGGCCGGCGCCGTACGGGCCCTCGCCGCCGCCAGTGGACTGGAGGTGAGCGTCGAGGTGAGCGGGTTGGAGGACGCCGACGGTCCGCGCCCGCCCGCCGCGGTGGAGGCCGCCGCGTACTTCGTCGTCGCCGAAGCCCTCACCAACGCCGCCAAGCACAGCGGATGCGACCACGCCGAGGTCCACCTCACCCGTACGGTCCGGGGCGTGGACGTACGGGTGCGCGACGACGGCCGGGGCGGAGCGGAGACGTCCGGCTCAGCCGCCCCGCCCGCCACGTCACCCCGACCCGCCACGCCCGCCCCGCCCCTCACGACAGACGGATCCGGGATTCTCGGGATGCGGCGGCGGGTCGCCGCGCTCGACGGGAACATGACCGTGACCAGCCCCGTCGGCGGGCCCACCGTGATCACGGTGGAGCTGCCCTGCGTATGGTGAGCGAAACGGAATCCACGACCGATCCGGGGACATCGCGCACACGGCGGTCGGCGACTGAGGTGGGACTGCCGTGCGTGTGGTGATCGCCGAGGACAACGCCCTGCTCAGAGAGGGCCTCGTCCTGCTGCTGACCTCGGCCGGACACGAGGTGGCCGCGGTCGCGGGCAGCGGCCCCGAGATCCTCCCCGCCCTGCTGGAACACCGCCCGGACGTCGCCGTCCTGGACGTCCGGATGCCGCCCGGCTTCCGCGACGAGGGACTGCGCGCGGCCCTGGAGGCCCGCGGGCGGCTCCCCGGCCTCCCGGTGCTGGTCCTCTCGCAGTACGTGGAGGAGTCGTACGCCGCCGAACTGCTCGGCGGGGGAGCGGGCGGGGTCGGCTATCTGCTCAAGGACCGGGTCGGCCGGGTGGACGAGTTCCTGGACGCCCTCGACCGGGTCGTGGCCGGCGGCACCGCGCTCGACCCGGAGGTGGTGACCGAACTGCTCACCCGCCGCAGGGACTCACCGCTGGACGCGCTCACCCCGCGCGAACGCGAGGTGCTGGCACTGATGGCCGAGGGACACGACAACGCCACCATCGCCCGGACCCTCGTCGTCACCGAACGCGCCGTCAGCAAGCACATCGGCAATGTCTTCCTGAAGCTCGGCCTGCCGACCAGCGACACCGGACACCGCAGGGTGCTGGCCGTGCTGGCGTATCTGAACAACAAGTAGGGGCGCCGTCAGAACGACGACGCCCCCACCCGGCTGACCGGACTCAGCTGCACTTACGTCCGGTGTTGATGCACTGCACCGCCTTGTTCATCAGCTTCTGGTCGAAGACGTTGATGAAGTCGCCGTGGTCGGTGACCGGCTTGTGCTGCTGCTCGGGGAAGCTGTCCAGCGAGTAGAACGGACGGGTCTTGCCGTTGTCCTTCACGCTGGGCGCGTCCACGTCGTACACCAGCCGCTGCACCAGCTGCGGGATGGCCTTGAACCCGGCCGCGCAGTTGCCGTTCGCGTCGGCGAAGGCCACGTGCGTACGGTGGTTGGCGCTGTCGATGTTCTTGCCGTCCCAGCAGCTCTGGAACTTGAAGGTGCGCACCACGTCGCTGCCCGCGGGGCAGAGCGGGTACTTGTCCTTCAACTGCACCTTGTTCTCGAAGCCGGTGCAGCTCCAGGAGGCGTTGGCGTTGCCGGGGCCGTTGACGAACGCCTTGGCGTCACCGGTGATGATGCGCAGCAGCCTGGGCATCGCCACCACCTTGCCGCGGGGGCTGCCCACGAAGTTCAGGGTGGCCTGCTTCGCCGTCAGGATCCGGCCCGTGTTGCCCTCGGCGCCGCCGCCCTGCTGGGCGGCGTCGAACTCCTTGGTGCCGTCCTGGAGCCGCAGCACCGGCCAGAAGTACGACGACCTGTCACCCTTGTTCCGGCAGCTGGTCCCCGCCTTGGCGAGGTCCTGGTCGCTGGAGAAGGCGTCGTTGTCCTGGTTGCCGACGTAGTCGTGCATGTGGTGGGCGCCGTTGGTGACACCGGGCGCGACGATGACGTTGTCGCTGTTGTACAGCTTGTTGGCGTTGACACCGCACTTGGTGACGAAGGTGCCCTTCGACGCCTGCGCCGACCTGGCAGGCGTGCGCACGTTGGGCCGCACCTTGGTGATGTCCACGAAGTCGGCGGCGACGGGACCGTTGCCGGCCACTCCGGCATTGGTGTTGTTGCCGCCCTGGTTGGCACCGCCCTGGTTGTTGCCGCCGCTCGGCGCGGGGGCGGGCTGGTTGCCGGTGGCGCGCAGCGTGCAGGCCGCCAGCGCGTCGAGGCCCTGCGGCTTGGCAGCCACCCGGCCGATGGCGGTGGCGATCCGGTCGATCGTCGCCTTCCGCTTGTCCTTCAGCGGACCCACGATCGCGTTCTGCGCGAAGCCCGGGTCCTGCTGGATCGCCCTCTGCGAGGTGGAGAGGCGCTGGTACGCCTCGGAGATCTGCTTGTCGAGAAGGGCGAGTTCCCTGTCGACCTGAGCCTTGGCCTGGGCCGGCACCGACGTCAACTTCTGGCCCACGTCGGGGCAGTCGATGGTGGACGTTCCGGCCGCGAGCACCTGGTTCTGCGCGGTGCCGTTCGAGGCGCCGGTCTCGCCGGCCGAGGCGTAGATGTTGACCGCGACCAGTCCGCCGGCACCGACGGCCACTGCGGCTGCCGCGCCCACCAGTCGGCGGGCGGTGTTCGATCTCTTTCGCGTGTTGCGTCTCATCATGCCTCTCAAGGACAGCTCCGGCACCGGCGGGACATCCGGCACGGGTCAAGCGCGTCCTCGTCTACGTACGGGGCACACCGAATGCTCACCGGATCCTCAGATTCGTAGCATCCTCCATGCGCGAACCGCGCAAGTGGCCCCAATCCGGACCCAGTTGGCCGTCCGTAGGATTCGGAGACGGCAGCGGGGGACTGCCCCGGCGACAGCCGGCGACAGGCCCCCGTGATCACCCGGGACCGTGGAGCTCTACTCGTCGAACGTCACGACCACCTTCTCCGCCGCCCCCGGCGTCAGCGCCAGCTCGAAGGCCCGGTCGACGTCGTCGGCGGGCACCCGGTGGCTGATGAGCCGGGCGAAACGCTCGTGGTGCTCGACGATCTCGGGGGTGACCTCGAAGATCTCGGTGGGGTAGCCCTGGGAGGCGATCAGGGTCAGCTCGCTGCGGAGCATGCCGCCGAGGTCGATCTCCGAGCCCTTCTTCTGCACGGCGACCATGACCAGCTTCGCGCCCCACTTGGCGGAGCCCACCACGGTGTTGAACACGGCAGGCACCCCGGCCGCGTCGATGTAGATGTCGGTGCCGGGCCGGGGCTGCCCGAGCGCGTTGGCGGCCTGCCCGTGCAGCTCGGTCAGCCGCGCGGCCACGTCCTCCCGCGCCGAGTCGACGACGGCGTCCGCGCCCACCGCCAGTGCCTTCTCCAGCCGGGAGGGGATGACGTCGGCCACGACCACGTGCTTCACCCCGCGCAGTTTCAGCCAGATCGCGGCGCCGAGGCCGATGGGTCCGGCCCCGAAGACCACGACCTTGTCGTCGGGTCCCGCCTCCGAGCGGTTGACGCAGTGCCGGGCCACGGCCATGGGCTCGTTGAGGGAGGCCACGTCGAAGGGCACGGAGTCCGGGAAGACCGCCACACTCCTGCCGACCTCGGCGTTCTCGATCAGCAGGTACTCGCTCATCCCGCCGTACGCGCCGCCGCAGCCGATGATGCCGGTCGGCGCGTCCTGCGGGTTGACCACCACCCGGTCGCCGACCGCGAGACCGGTGACCTCGGCGCCGACCTCGACGATCTCACCGGCCGGTTCGTGCCCGAGCGCCACCGGGACCAGCTCGCCGCCCAGGTGGGCGCGGGACGGCACGCCTCCCATGTGCAGGAAGGTGACGTCGGTGCCGCAGATGCCGCAGGCGCGGACGCGTACGAGCACGTCGGCGGGGCCGGGCACGGGACGCTCGACGTCGACGACCTCGACCTTGCCGACACCGGCGGTTCGGACGGACTTCATAGTCGCCATGGGGAGACTCACTTTCAGGGTGGAGAACAGGGTGGAGAAGGGGTGCCGCCGAGTGGGCGTGCGGAGGGAGGCGGCGCCGGTCGGGCCCGGCCCCGGGAGGTCAGACGGCGGCCCAGGCGTCGTCGACCGGCAGCACCACGCCGTTGACGAAGGCGGCCGCGTCGGAGGCGAGGAAGACGATCGCGTCGGCCTGCTCCTCGGCGGTGCCGAGCCGGCCGATGGTGGCGCCGATCAGCTCGCCGATGACCGCCGGACCGTGCGCCTGCTGGTCGGCGTCGACCTTGATGTTGGTCATCGTGGGGCCGGGGGCTATCGCGTTGGCCCGGATGCCCTGCTTGCGGTACATCACCGACAGGCTCTTCACCAGGCCGACCACACCGTGCTTCGACGCGGTGTACGCGGCACCGGCGGCGCTGCCGCGCAACCCCGCCTCGGACGCGGTGAAGACGATCGCACCGCGCTCCGCCTCCAGCATGTGCGGCAGGGCGGCGCGGGTGAGCAGGAACGGCGCGGTCAGGTTGACCCGGATGACCCGCTCCCACTCGCTGTCGTCGACGTCGGCGAGGGCGGACATCCGGTCCATGATCCCGGCGTTGTTCACCAGGACGTCCAGCCCGCCGAAGGTCTCCACGGCACGGGCGACGACCTCGTCCACGACCGCCTGGTCACTGAGGTCACCGACGACCGCGAGCGCGGTCCCGCCGGTCGCCGTGATCGCCTCGACGGCCTCCTCGGCGGCCTTCTCGTCGATGTCTGCCACCAGCACCCGCGCCCCCGCGGCGGCGAACTTCAGGGCCGCGGCCCGGCCGATGCCGGAACCGGCTCCCGTGACGACGACACCGCGGCCGTCGAGACCGTTGCTGCTCATGAGATGTCCTTCTTCCCTTGGGGGTGGGCCGCTCGCCGGGTCGAGCGCCCGCCTGCTTCGTCGTCCTGCTTGAGTGAGGCAAGCACAGGAGACTTACTTGAGTCAAGCAACGAGAGTAGTAGGGTGCTGTCCATGTCGACCGACGTCCTACCCGCACCGTGAGGAAAGAGCCGACGCGAATGGCGTTAACCAGGTACGGCAGTGCCGGCGAGAAACCGTCGCTCCCCAGGGGAGCGGGCCAGCACGTCCTGATCGTCGTCGACGACTCGGACGTCGCCGAACTCCTCTCCACCACGCTGGAGTTGGCGGGATACCGGATCCATACGGCGGAGTCGGGCACGGCGGCCGTCGCGCGGCTCACCGAGCAGCGGTTCGACCTGGTCGTGCTCGACCTCGGGCTGCCGGACCTGGAGGGACTCGGCCGGGAGCGCCGCCCCCTGACCCACCGCCCGCCCGTCCTGTTCCTGACCCAGTACGACTCCCTGGGCAAGCTCCTGCCGGAAGTCGGCCTCGGGGAACAGGACTACGTCACCAAACCCTTCCGCATCGCCGAGGTCCTGGCCCGCGCCCAAGTACTGCTCCGTGGCCGAAAGCCCGTGCGCCGGGACAGCGAACTGTCCTACCGCGACCTGGTTCTGGACGACCCCGCCTGCCAGGCCCTGCGCGCGGGCCGGGCGTTGCACCTCACCCCGGCGGAGTACCGCCTCCTGCGCTACCTCCTCGTCAACGCGCACAAGGTGCTGTCGAAGGAGCAGATCGGCCGCTACGTCTGGGGCGACTTCCACGGCGACAACGCCATCGAGCAGCTGGTCTCCCGGCTCCGCCGCAAGGTGGACCGCGAGGCCCCGCCGCTCATCCACACCCGCCGCGGCTTCGGCTACTGGCTCGGCACCACCTCCGAGGACGGCTGAACCCCCCTTCCGGGCGCGCGGACCCCGGCGCACACTCAGGGAAGCAAACACATCCCTGCCGCGCGGCAGTGCCTGACACCCGCCTCGCCACCGAAAGGGCGGCGCCGGACCCCTCCGGTGCCGCCCTTCCTCGTGCCCGTGGTGATTCCGCACCGGACGTGCCCATGGTCGTCAACAGGCCGACAGGGAAGGCGTATTGGTTGGCCGAAACCCGCCCACGGTCGCCGCCTGGCCCACCCCGGCCCCTCGGTCGACGGCCCCACCCTCCCCCGTCATGTGATCCAGATCACGTCAGCTTTCTGTCAGGCAACTGGCCGGGAGCCGTCAGGCCGCTCTGTTTGCATGTGTTCATCGAGGCCTCGACGCATCCCCCGGCGCTCCGCCCCACCGGAACCCCCACCACCGAGGAGAGACCATGGCCGACACCCTGACCGACGCCGCGTCCGACACCAGCGGACAGTGCCCCGAGTATCCGATGCCCAGGGCCACGGGCTGCCCGCTCGCCCCGCCCCTGGCCGCCGCCGAACTCCGCGGCGACCGCCCGATCACCAAGGTGCGGATCTGGAACGGCAGCACCCCGTGGCTGATCACCCGCCACGCCGACCAGCGCACCCTGCTCACCGACCCGCGGGTCAGCAACGACGACCACGAGCCCGCCTTCCCCCACGTCAACGCCCACCGCGCGGCCATCGCCCCGCACACCCCCAAACTGATCACCAACACCGACGCCCCCGAGCACACCCGGCTGCGGCGCTCGGTCAACGCTCCGTTCCTGGTGAAGCGGATCGAGGGCATGCGCCCGGCGGTGCAGAAGATCGTCGACGACCTGATCGACGACATGCTGGCCGGCCCCAACCCGGCCGACCTGCTCACCGCGCTGGCCCTGCCGGTGCCCTCGTTGGTCATCGCCGACCTGCTCGGCGTGCCGTACAAGGACCACGAGTTCTTCCAGGAGAACAGCAACCGGGCCCTCGACAGCGCCCTGACGGCGGAGGAGGCGTCCGCCGCCGCCCGCAACCTGGGCGGATACCTGGACGCCCTGTTCCGGGAGAAGCTCGTCGAGCCGGGCGACGACGTGCTGTCGGAGATGGCCGGCCGGGTCAAGAGCGGCGAGATGGCCCACGAGGAGGCCGTCAGCATGGGCGTCGCCATGCTGATCGCCGGGCACGAGACCACCGCCACGATGATCAGCCTCGGCACGCTCGCACTGTTCGAGCACCCCGACCAGCTGGCCGTGCTGCGCGACACCGAGGACCCGAAGGTCGTCGCGGGCGCCGTCGACGAGCTGCTGCGCTACCTCTCCATCGTGCACTCGGGCCTGCGCCGGGTCGCCAAGGACGACATCGAGATCGGCGGCCAGGTCATCCGCAAGGGTGACGGCCTCGTCTTCGACCTACAGACGGCCAACTGGGACCCGAGCGCCTTCCCGGAGGCCGAGCGCCTGGACCTGAGCCGCCCCGCCCGCCAGCACAACGCCTTCGGCTACGGCCCCCACCAGTGCCTCGGCCAGAACCTCGCCCGCCTCGAACTCCAGGTCGTCTACGGCACGCTCTACCGCCGCGTCCCCACCCTCCGCCCGGCCGCCCCCATCGACCAGCTGGCCTTCAACCACACCGGCACCACGTACGGCGTGAAGTGCCTGCCGGTCGCCTGGTGACACCCCCACGAGTACGCGAACCAAGGAGCACCCCATGCGTGTGGAACTCGACGAACCCAAGTGCGTGGCCTCCGGCCAGTGCGTGATGGCCTCCCCCGAGGTGTTCGACCAGCGTGATGACGACGGCGTCGCGATCCTGCTGGAGGAGCACCCCGCCGACGACCTGATGGACGGGGTGCGGGAGGCCGTCGCGATCTGCCCCGCCGCCGCGATCCGACTGGTGGACCGGTGAGGCGGATCGTGGTCGTGGGTGCCTCGGCCGCCGGACTGGCGGCGGCCGAGACACTGCGCCGCGACGGCTACGACGGCACGCTCACCCTCGTCGGCGACGAACCCCACGCCCCGTACGACCGGCCCCCGCTGTCCAAGCAGCTCCTCTCGGCGGAGTGGGACCCCGACCGGCTCACCCTGCGCACCCCCGACCACCTCGACGGCCTCGACCTGGACCTGCGGCTCGGCACCGCCGCGACCGGCCTCGACCTGCGGGAACGCCGAGTACGGCTCGCCGACGGCGACACCGTGCCGTACGACGCGCTGGTCGTCGCCACCGGGGTACGCCCGCGCAGGCTGCCCGGTGAGGGCGCGCACGTGCTGCGCACCCTGGACGACGCGCTGGCCCTGCGGGAGCGGCTGACACCGGGGACGCGGCTGGTCGTGGTCGGCGCAGGGTTCCTCGGCGCCGAGGCCGCCGCCGTCGCCTGGCGGCTCGGCGCCGAGGTCACCCTCCTCGAACCGGCGCCGGTGCCGCTGGCGCACGCGGTCGGCGGGCAGGTCGGCGCGGTGCTGTCCCGGGCCCATCTCGACCACGGGGTGGACCTGCGCACCGGCGTCACCGTCACGGAGGTGACCGAGGACGGGGTGCGGCTCGCGGACGGCGAGGTGATCCAGGCCGACGAGGTCCTGGTCGCCATCGGCTCGCTGCCCAACACCGAGTGGCTCGCGGACAGCGGCCTGGGCGTCGGTGACGGCGTGCTCTGCGACGCGTACTGCGAGGCCGCGAAGAACGTGTACGCGGCCGGGGACGTGGCCCGCTGGTACAACCCGCTGTTCGGCACCTCGATGCGCGTCGAGCACCGTACGAACGCCGCCGAGCAGGGCATGGCCGTCGCCCGCAATCTGCTCGCCGCAGATCCGGACGCCCGCAGGGCCTTCGCCCCGGTGCCGTACTTCTGGTCCGACCAGTACGACATGAAGGTGCAGGCCTACGGCTGGCTGCGCGGCCACGACGAGGTGTCGGTCGTCGAGGGCGACCTGGCCGAGCGCCGCTTCGTCGCCGTCTACCGCGCCGACGACCGGGTCACCGGCGCGCTCGCGGTCGGCATGCCGCCCAAGGCGATCCGGCAGTGGCGACAGGCCATCGCGTCCGGCGCCGGATGGCACGAGACGTTCCCGCCGGAGAGGCCGGCGGCAAGGGAGGAGATCGAATATGGCGGAACAGCGGTCCGGCCCGTCGCGTGAGGTGGTCGTCGTCACCGGCGCGGGTGGCATGGGCGTGGCGGTCGCACGCCGGATCGGCAGCGGACGCACGGTCTTGCTCGCCGACGCCTCACGCGGTCAACTCGACCGTGTGGTGGGTGCGTTGAGCGATGAGGGATACGCGGCGCGGGGCGTCCTGACCGATGTGTCCGACCGCGGGTCCGTCGACGCGCTCGCGGCGGAGGCCGCCGGTGCGGGCCGGGTGTCCGCCGTCGTGCACACCGCCGGAGTCTCCGCCGCGCAGGCGACCGCCGAGACCATCCTCAGGGTCAATCTGCTGGGCACCGCCCACGTCATCGACGCCTTCGAGGGCGTGGCGGAGCCGGGCACGGCCATGGTCTGCGTCTCCAGCATGGCCGGCCATGTCGCCTCCCTCGGCCGCGAGGACGAGGCCGCCCTCGCCACGGCCCCGGCCGCGGAACTCCTCGACATCGGTGCCGTGAAAGCCGTCGGGGACAGCGCGACGCGGGCGTACATCGTGTCCAAACGGGCCAACCAGCTGCGCGTCGAGGCCGCCGCGCTCGCCTGGAGTCGGCGCGGCGCCCGGATCAACAGCGTCAGCCCGGGGGTCGTCGCCACCGCCATGGCGAAGGCCGAGGCCGACGGCCCGAGTGGCGCGCGCATGCTGGCGATGCTGGAGGCGAGCGGCGCGGGCCGCACCGGCACCCCGGCGGAGATCGCCGACGCCGTGGCATTCCTCACCGGCCCCGAAGCGCGTTACATCACCGGCACGGACCTGCTCGTCGACGGCGGCCAGGCCGCCTGGCTGCGCCACCACCGAACGGCCTGACACCCCGGCCCCACCGGGGGCCCCACCGCACAACCACAGATGTCCGAGGACCGCAGAGAGGACACCGATGTCCACCCCCCACACTCCGTCCGGCCCCCCGTCCCTCGACCCCGAGGAGCTGGGCTTCGACCCGGACGCCCTCCGCGCCCGGTACCGCGCCGAACGCGAACGCCGGATCCGTCCGGACGGCGGCCGCCAGTACCAGCGGATCGCCGGCGAGTTCGAGCACTACGACGACGATCCGTACGCCGACGGGGAGTTCACCCGGGAGCCGCTCACCGACCGGGTCGAGGCCATCGTCGTGGGCGGCGGCTTCGGCGGGCTGCTCGCCGGGGCCCGGCTGCGCCAGGCGGGCGTCGAGTCGATCCGGGTGATCGAGAAGGGCAGCGACTTCGGCGGCACCTGGTACTGGAACCGCTACCCCGGCATCCACTGCGACATCGAGTCGTACATCTATCTGCCGCTGCTCGAAGAACTGGGCTACGTCCCGAAGTGGAAGTACGCGCCCGGCGAGGAGATCCGGCAGCACACCCGGGCGATCGGCCGTCACTTCGACCTCTACCGGGATGCCGCCTTCCAGACGGTCGCCACCGAACTGCGCTGGGACGAGACCGAGTTGGAGTGGATCGTCGCTACCGACCGGGGCGACCGCATGCGCGCCCGGTACGTGGTCGTCTCCAGTGGCACGCTCAGCCAGCCCAAACTCCCGGGCATCCCCGGCATCGAGACCTTCAAGGGCCACACCTTCCACACCAGCCGCTGGGACTACGACTACACCGGCGGCGACGCGAACGGCGGCCTCACCGGCCTTGCCGACAAGCGGGTGGCCGTGATCGGCACCGGCGCCACCGCCATCCAGGTCGTCCCCCACCTGGGGGCCGACGCGGCCCATCTGTACGTCTTCCAGCGCACCCCCTCGACGGTCGACGTACGCGGCAACGGGCCCACCGACCCGGAGTGGGCCAAGACGCTCACCCCCGGCTGGCAGGCCGAGCGCATGGACAACTTCCTGAAGACCGTCACCGGGGTCCGGGCCGGGACGGACCTGGTGAACGACGCCTGGACCAGCAGCGCCCGCCTCCAGGAGAAGCTGATCCCGACCGAGGCGTACGCGGACGTCCCGGCGGACGAGCGTGAACGGGCCTACGAGATCGCCGACTTCCAGAAGATGAACGAGCTGCGCGACCGCGTGGCGACGATCGTCGAGGACCCGGAGACCGCCGAGAAGCTGAAGCCCTGGTACCGCTACATGTGCAAGCGGCCCACCTTCAGCGACCAGTACCTCCAGACGTTCAACCGGCCCAACGTCACCCTCGTCGACACGGCCGACACCCATGGCGTCGAGCGGATCACCGAGAAGGCCGTGGTGGTCGGCGGGGTCGAGTACGAGGTGGACTGCGTCATCTTCGCCACCGGCTTCGAGGTCGGCGTCTCGGGGCTGCTCTCCGGCCGCCTCCCGGCGTACGGCCGCGACGGCGTCGGCCTGCTGGAGACCTGGATGACGGCCGGCCCGAAGACCCTCCACGGCTTCTACAGCCACGGCTTCCCCAACCTCTTCCAGCTCGGCCCGATGCAGAACGCCAGCGCCGTCAACTACGTCCACATCCTCGACCAGCAGTCGATCCATGTGGGCGAGATCGTCGCCGAGGCCCGCAGGCGCCGCGCCCGCTACGTCGAGCCGAGCGCCGAGGCGCAGGACGCCTGGGTCGCCACCATCCGAGAGAAGGCCGCCGACCTGTACACGTTCCAGGCGGAGTGCACCCCCGGCTACTACAACAACGAGGGCCGGCCGAGGGAGCGCAGCGAGTCGTACGGCGACGGACCGGTCGCCTTCCACGAACTGCTGTGCCGCTGGCGCGTGGACGGCGGTATGGACGATGTCCTCGTGGGCGCCGAGTGAGGCCGGGGGAGACGACGGTGGACGACATGAGCACCCGACCCAACCGGTACGACGAGTCCGGTGATCTCCGTACCACCAGCGCGCGTTGGCAGATGCGTCGGCTCAACCCGCCCAATCCGCTGTGGGGTTCCAACGGGGTCGCGTTCGGCCCCGACGGGCGGCTGTACGTGGCGCAGTTCCTCGCGGGACAGATCAGCGCCGTCGACCCGGCGACCGGGGACGTGGAGGTCGTCGTCCCGATGGACGGTCCGGTGCAGTCGCCGGACGATCTCGCCTTCGGCGCCGACGGCTCGATGTACATAGCCGACCTGGTGCCGGGCCGGGTGTGGCGGCGGAGCCCGGCGGGGGAGTACCGCCTCGTCTCCGACGACGTCACCAACCCCAACGGCATCACCTGTGTCGGCGACCGGCTCTTCGTCAACGAGATGAAGCCCGACGGCAGGCTGATGGAGCTGTTCCCGGACGGCGGCGACCCGGTCGTGCTCACGGAGGGGCTCGCCCTCGGCAATGCGATGCAGCTCGGCCCCGACGGGCACCTCTACTACCCGCACATGATCACCGGTCAGGTCTGGCGGATCCCCCCGGACGGCGGGACGCCCGAGGTGGTCGCCGAGAACGTGCACGAGCCGGTCGCGGTCCGCTTCGACCGGGGCGGTGTCCTGCACGTCCTCTCCCGGGGCGTCGAGGGCATCGTCACCCGCGTCGACCTGCACGGCGGCGGCAGCCGCACGCTCGTCACCAGCGGGCTGACGGGCCTGGACAACGCGGCGTTCGACGCCGAGAACCGCATGTTCGTCTCCAGCTACGCCAGCGGCGGCGTCACGGAGATGCACCCCGACGGCCGCACCCGCGAGATCGTGCGCCGTGGCCTCGACGGCCCCTACGGCGTGACCGTCGACCTCGGCGGCACGGTCTACGCCGCCGACCACTACCGGCTGGCGAGCCCGGCTCCCGAGGAGGTGACGACGCCGCTTCTGTTGCCCTTCGCCCACGGCATCACCGCCGACGGTGAACTGCTGCACTACACCTCGCAGTTCGGCATGGTGCAGACCTACGACCCGAAGAGCGGGGCGCTCCGGGAGCGGGCGCGCGGGCTGAACCGGCCCATCGGCATCGCGGTCGCACCGGACGGCGGGCTCGTGGTCGCCGAGACGGGCGTGGGCCGGATCGTGGCCCCAGGCGACGGCGAGGACGGAGAAGGCACCGTGACCGTGCTCGCGGAGGGCCTCGACCAACCCACGGACGTGGCCTTCGACGCGCAGGGCCGTCTCTACGTCAGCGAGGAGCGGCTCGGCACCGTCCTCCGGATCGAGGCGGACGGCGGGACCGGTGTCGTCATGGACGGGCTGGGCGCACCCCAGGGTCTGGCAGTCCTCGGCGACGACCTCTTCGTGGTGGAGACGGGGCCCCGCAGGCTGAGCGTGGTCTCCCTCACCACGGGGGCGCGGCGGATCGACGCGGAGGATCTGCCGGTGGGTCCGCCCCCGGGCGTTGTTCCCCGCACCGAACCGGCGCTCTTCGCGGACGTCATGCCCGGGATGGCCCGGCGTTTCGCGGGCCTCGCGGCCGCCCCGGACGGGACCCTCCTGCTGTCCGCCAACGGTGAGGGCACCGTGCTGCGGCTGACGCCGAGGGCGGGGGAGGGGACGGCGGCTCAGCCGGTGCGGTAGAGCGCGGTGAGCAGTTCGATGGCGGCCGGGGTGGCGGGATGCGGGTCGTCCCGCCACCAGGCCAGCCGGACGGCGATCGGCTCGGCGTCGCGCACCGGCCGGTAGACGACGCCGGGCCGCCGGTACTGGTTCGCGGTGGACTCCGCGGTCACCCCGACGGCGCGGCCCGTCGCGATCGTGGTCAGCCATTCGTCGACGTCGTGCGTCCGCTCGGTCGCGGGACGGGAGCCGGGCGGCCACAGCTCGGTGGTGGTCGTGCCGGTGCGGCGGTCGACCAGCAGGGTGTACCCGCTGAGATCGGCGAGCCGTACCGAGCGGCGGCGGGCCAGCGGATCGTCGCTCGCCATCGCGCACAGCCGCCGCTCCAGCCCCACGATCGCCGAGTCGAACCGGCGGTCGTCGACCGCCCGCCGGACCACCGCGAGGTCGCACGAGCCCTCCGCCAGCCCGGCCGTGGGGGAGTTGGCCCGTACGAACTGCAGGTCCGTCTCCGGGTGCGCGGCACGCCAGCGACGCTGGAACGTCAGCGTGTGCCGGCCGAGCGCCGACCAGGCGTACCCGATCCGCAGCCGCTCCTGCCCCGAGGTCGCCTCCCGCACCAGGTCGTCCACCTCGCCGAGCACCCGCCGCGCGTGCGACACCACCCGCAGCCCGGTCGGCGTGGGCGTCACCTCGCGTGAGGTCCGCCGCAACAGCCGTACGCCCAGGGCCCGTTCGAGTGACGCCAGGGTGCGGGAGACCGCCGCCTGGGAGACGTCGAGCGCGATCGCCGCGTCGGTGAAGGTCCCCTCGTCGACGATCGCCACGAGACAGCGCAGCTGCCGCAGCTCCACCTTCCCGGCGCCGGACGCCGAGTCATCACCGTTCTCTGCTCTGCCATCCATGACTCCAGCGTATGGATCCCGAAGCGGATGCATTTTGCGCAAGGGAGGGCCGGGCGCACGATCGGCCCATGGACACCGCCGCACGCTCCGCCGCCGGCTCCGCGCCCGCCCCCTCCGGCCCGCTCCCCGTGCCTGCCGCCCCGGCCCCGGCTCCCGCGCCCGGCGCTCCTCCCGAGCCGGGCGGCTCGCGGTGGGCCGGTGTCCTCACCATGGTCGGCTGCGGTGTCTCCAACCAGGTCGGGGCGGCGCTCGGGTCGCTGGCCTTCCCGGTGCTCGGGCCCGCCGGGGTCGTCGCGATCCGGCAGTACGTCGCCGCGATCGTGCTGGTGGCCGTCGGCCGGCCACGGTTGAGGTCCTTCACCGCGCGGCAGTGGTGGCCGGTGGTGTTGCTGGCGCTGGTGTTCGGGACGATGAACCTGTCGCTCTACACGGCCATCGACCGCATCGGCCTGGGGCTGGCGGTGACCCTGGAGTTCCTCGGTCCGCTCGCCATCGCGCTGGCCGGCTCGCGCCGCCGGGTGGACGCGTGCTGTGCGCTGATCGCCGGCCTGGGCGTCATCACCCTGATGCGACCGCAACCCTCCGCCGACTACCTCGGCATGGGTCTCGGTCTCCTGGCCGCCGTCTGCTGGGCGTCGTACATCCTCCTCAACCGCACCGTGGGCCGCCGTATCCCCGGCGCGCAGGGCTCCGCGGCCGCCGCGGGCCTCTCCGCGCTGGCCTTCCTGCCGGTCGGGGCCGTCGTGGTCGTACGGAACCCGCCCACCGCCGGGGCCGTCGGGTACGCGATCGCCGCAGGGGTTCTGGCCTCGGCGGTGCCGTACCTGGCGGACGTGTTCACCCTGCGCCGTGTACCCGCCCAGGTGTTCGGGCTCTTCATGAGCGTCAACCCGGTCCTGGCCGCGCTCGCGGGCTGGATCGTGCTCGGGGAGCACCTGGGCGGGATCGAGTGGGCGGCGATCGGCGCGGTCGTCGCGGCGAACGCGCTCAGCATGCTGGTGCCGCGCCGCTGAGCGCCCCGCCGTGCGGACCGTGTAGTCGGGCGAACCCTGTGAAAACAAAATTGTTGACAATCCTGTTGGCCTAGATTTACGTTCGACAGGCACTCACTCAGGGAGGGCACGATGCAGGAGGAAGCCCGTCCGGGCACCGGGGAGCAGGCCAAACAGCTCGCGCTGGCGAAGCTGCGGCAGGCGATCCTGCACGGCGAGATGGCACCGGCCCAACGGCTGGT